>PBSX01000083.1 GCA_002726375.1 Marinovum sp. | reverse complement strand
GCGCTGACACGGGCATCCCTGATGGTTTTGGTGCTCAACGAGTAGGTGATCCAGGTCGTTCTGTAATGCCGCCGTAAATCAGCACGCACCCGACAGGAGAAATACNNTAANNCCGNNCTTTTGNANNGTGTAACTATTAGATTTGGTTGCCAGCATNGTCTACGGTTCACTATCAAAGTCAAAATAGTGCGGTATTACAATGCGTTATGTTAGTAGGTGGCGCACCGTGGATGCGACCGAACTTGAATACGGTTGTTTATTTTCAATAGTTTAGTGAGTCGTCATTTTGAAAAAGCGGTCCCAAAAGCGGTCCACAACAACTGATGTGTCGTGGATGTTATCCAACCGTCGCAGTCATTTGATTCAGTGCACGTAGAGCTCTGATAGCGGACAAAGTGAGTATTTTTCTAAGCATCATTGTAGGCAGATTTAATGAAGGAATACCACGAACCTTGAGGATATTTTACATACATTCGAATAAAATCCTGCGAATTATAACTACCCTAAGAGGCTTACATTTGGACCTACAAAGCCTTCTGCCATTGTTCCGAGTATCTTTTTAAAAGGTGTTTCATAGACAACGAAACGATGTGTGGAATCACAACATTTTCATGATCCACGGGAAGATCACCCGAGTGCAAAATCGCAGCACCCTGACTTGTGCCCGTAGCTCCGTTCATGGCGTGAACCTTAGAACCTGTAACTGCCGACAACATCATGTGATAGCAGCGATTTTTCGCAAACGGTCCTTCAACAATGATCAAGCCAGTATGGCCGATCAGTTCAAGGCAGCGCGCTGTGACAAGGGCAAGGTAAAACCCAATAGCTGCCGCGCGCGCTCCGCTCCCTACGGCGGGTTCTTTGTCTCTCCAGCTTGCCTGTCGACCCATGAANGGNCCTGTNTGGGGGACGATAGTTGGCAACAGCATAACACTATCACGNAAGATCGCTTCAATATCTTCGTCNGAGGNNTCAACCGATATACCACCANTGNCCAAATCATACTCACGNCCGCCCATNAAACGGGCTGAAGGGACCGGGTCACCAAAGGCANTTACGTTNATTAGAGTGTCGTATGCGGGGTTCAGTTCAAGTTTTTTGCCCCCAATCGACATGGCAATGACCCAAGTTCCAGTCGAAACCACGCTGAAGGGCTCCTCGTGGCTCAGGATGTGGGGCAGCAAAGAGGCGTTGGAGTCNTGGATACCGCAATGGACCGGGGTGTCAAAAGAGAGCCCCGTGCAGTTAGCAACTTCTGCCAAGATATTTCCAAGCACCTCATTTGAAATACATGTCGGCGCGATCTTGTCGGTGATTCCTAATCGTTCAGGAAGGGACGAAAGCTTCCGATCCTGTGGGTTCCATAGATCCGTATGACAGCCCAATGAGGTTGCATCGGTTGCGGCCACGCCGGTCAGACGATGTCCCCAGTATTGAGGATATGTCACGATGCTGGCGATACGGTCTTTCAATCCCGCATCCTTATGGAATTGCCAGAACAGTTGTGCGCCNACATTGAGGCCCATAGGCAACNTAGGTGANCCNGTTTCCGAGAACGGGGGACGGATCATGTCATATTCATCTGCGACATCATCTGGCCCTGTATATTCATAATCCAGAATGGGTGCCGCAAGGTTTCCCATTTCGTTCAATAACGCGACGCAAGCACCGTGAGTTGTAATTGAAATCGCATCAATTCCATGTTCAGCGTGAAAATTACGCAATGCGCTCAGCAGAAATTCCCAATGTCCATCAACATCGAAATGTGGCCAAGGCGGCCCAGGCAGAACCTTGTTCTGACGTGTAACAACAGCGATTTCCGATAGGTCATCAAGATCAACCAGCGTTAGCTTGGCATTGGTTTTGCCGATATCGATGACCGCGACGTGTTTTTTTGTCATGACATACTGAAGACGGTTGAAAGATCTGTGGTAATCGGTTCGTTGTTTGGGTGGGTCTCCATAATGTCGGCCATATGCGCCCACCATTTTTTCATGATTTCATGGGTAGGCAGGCTGTCCATAGAGTGATTATCGGTTCGCCATAGGACGGCAAACAGTATATTTGTCTCATGATCTAAATGGATAGAATAATCCGAAACGCCGGCCTCTTTCAGCAATATCACAAGCTCGGGCCAGATTTCATCATGGCNCTTTCTATACTCTTCCTCGCGGCCCGGATTCAGGCGCATTTTGAAAGCGTGTTTTTGCATCAATGATATCTCCACATCGCCCAGATACGGGGTAAGGCGATAACCCCAATCAGTAGCGCACCAATCACGATCGACATTACGATACCCGGAACGTTCAAAAGACCAAGGCCGAAGGTCACGAGCCCCATTACAAATGCTGCAATCACAACACCGGGGATCGAACCAGATCCACCGAGAATGTTCACGCCGCCCAAAACAACCATCGTCACGACTGCGAGCTCCCAGCCGAAAGCAATCGACGGGCGGGTCGAGCCAAGTCGCGAGGTTAGGCAAACTGCGGCGATACCTGACATCAAACCGGTCAGAAGGAAAAGGATAAACTTGACCCGCTGGACCCTGATACCTGAAAAAAGGGCACCCGTTGGGTTATTGCCAATAGCATAGACTGCGCGACCAAAATTCGTCTTATGCAGAATTATTCCGTAAATCACTGCGATTATAGCAAACAAAACGAATTCGAATGAGATCACCCACCACACGTATCCTTGCCCAAAGAAGGCAAAGTCAGAAGGATAGCCGCGATAGGCCTGATCACCCAGCACGATATAGCTGATCCCACGAAATAGACTCATGGTGCCGATTGTAACAACGATTGACGGCAATCCCATGCGAGTTACCAAAACTCCGTTAAATGCTCCGCAGAGCAAACCAGTTCCAAGTCCCACCAAAATAAGAACTGGCGTCCCTGCACCTGCCTGCAGCGCGGCCCCCATAGCGGTTGAGGCCAGCGCAATGATCGACGCAACCGAAAGGTCGATCTCTCCTGCGATGATCAGCAGAGCCATCGCAAATGCAATCATTGCCTTTTCGGTGAAGTTGAATGTCGCGTCTGAAAGGTTCCAGGCATTCAGGAAGTAGGGCGATGCAAAGCTGTTGGCGATAAAAATTGCGATGGCCACAGCCAGCAGCAAGGTTTCCCAGCTTTTCACACGGCGTTGCAATGACGATTGCAAACGATCGGGGATTATTCGGTCGGACGTGCTCATTGCGCGCTCTCCGCTGATTTGAGAATGATCCGGCCTTTTTCGCGATTGGCTCGTGCATTGAAAGCAACTGCTATGATAATTGCACTGCCCGAAATGGCCAATTGCCAGAAGGGAGACACATTAATCACCGGCAGCGCGTTCTTGATCACGCCGAGGAAAAGTGCCCCGAGGACAGCGCCACCCACTGATCCGATTCCACCGGCAATCGATATCCCTCCNATCACACATGCCGCCACAACATCCAGCTCAAAACCACTGGCAATATCCACGTAGGCCACCGCATACCGCGAAACCCAAAGGAAACCGGTTAGNCCCGCCAAAGCGCCAGAAATGGTGAAGGCCCAAAACTGTGATTTTCCTACGTTGATACCTGTATATGTTGCCGCGTGAGGATTACCACCAACCGCATAGAATGAACGGCCAATGGTTGTGCGTGTCATTACCANGGTAAAGATGANCACTGCAAGGACCGCGGTCCAGCTCATCATTGACATGCCAAGGAACTCAGCACGTGGGAAGGCTTTGAATGCCGCCGTCATTTCGTGGCTGTTAACCCATTTTCCGTCGGAAATCAGAAAGATGATACCGCGAAAGATGGTCATGGTGCCAAGGGTCACAACAATCGGTGGTATATCCAACTTCCACACCAGTAAGCCGTTGAACATCCCCATAATTGTACCAAGGCTTATCGCGACGATGATTATTATCGCAATTGGCATACCCGGAGCAGCGACGTTAATCATCGATACGACCATCCCTGTCAAAGCAAGATTGGCTGCAACGCTGAGGTCGATACATTTTGCCAGAATCACAATCATCTGACCAATCGCCAGCAGGATCAAAGGTGAAGTATCATTAAATACACCCGCCAAATTCGAAGGAGTGATAAAGCTCGGAAAGCGGGTTGCCACCAGCCCAAGAAGGACCACAATTGCCCCCATCAACAAGGCTTCGCGAGAGGCCAAAAGACGTTTAAGCATGGCCTCAACCTTTCTCGTTGATGCCCGCAGCATGGCGGACCAGTGTTTCGGGGGTCAGGTCATCGCCAGTTAATTCGGCTGCCATACGGCCTTCGCGCATCACGATAACCCGGTCAGACATTCCAAGAATTTCCGGAATTTCCGAACTGACCATGATGACGGCCAAGCCTTGGCTGGCAAGCTCTGCCATGAATTCATGAACAGCTGCTTTCGAGCCAATGTCAATGCCTTTAGTTGGTTCATCGAGAATGATGACCTTTGGCTGGGTTGCAAGCCATTTTGCAATGACAACCTTCTGTTGGTTGCCGCCTGATAGCTTGCCGGTATTGGTGTCCAGAGATGCGGCGCGTAACTCCAGTCTCTCTGTATATTCACGGGCCAGCTTGAATTCTTCGGCCAAGCGCAAAAAACCATTCTTAGAGGTTCGCCCCAAAGAGGGCAGAGTCACATTCTGGAAAATTGGCAGATCGGTAATTGCGCCTTGTTTGCCGCGATCCTCGGGGACATAGACAATGCCATTTGAGACCGCATCGGCAGGAGAACTGATAACTACTTCTGTTCCGTCAACTCGAACGCCACCAGAAGACGGTTTGGTAATCCCGAAGAGTGATTGCATAAATTCAGAGCGCCCGGCACCGACAAGACCGTAAAATCCAAGAATTTCACCTTTACGCAGGGCAAATCCTATATCAGCAAACTCAGTGGGGTGGCTATATCCTTCAACTGTCAAAATATCCTCGCCGATATTACTATTACGTTTCGGATAAATTTGATTGACATCGCGGCCAACCATCATCGTGACTAGCGTGGCTTCACTGACGTCTTTAATCAGGCCGTCTCCAATGAGCTGACCATCACGAAATACAGTATAGCGATCTGGAATCCGGAAGATTTCATCAAATTTGTGACTGATAAACAAGATCGCTTTACCCTGCATTTTCAGTTTCTCTACCAGTTCATAAAGCTCTTCGATCTCTTTATGAGAGAGAGCCGCGGTGGGTTCGTCCATGATGACTACACGTGCATCGATACTTAGAGCACGAGAGATTGCAACAAGGTGCTTATTTGCGATACCCAAATCGCGGAGTTTGGTGCTTGGATCAATTTCTGCACCGATTCCGGTGAGAATTTCGGCCGAGCGGCGTTCCGTCTCCGACCAGTCGATCAAACCAAACCTGCCACGAGGGGCGTGTCCAATGAAGATATTTTCGGCTACGGACAGTTCGTCAAATAGCACCGTCTCTTGGTGGATCGCAGTAATGCCGGCATCAGCAGCGGTTTGAGGTGTTGGGAATTGGATCTGCATTCCATCTACAAGGATCGATCCTCCGTCTGGCTGGTAAATACCAGTAAGAATCTTAACCACCGTTGACTTGCCAGCACCGTTTTCACCAACAAGAGCAGTTACCTGACCCGGGTAAAGTTTAAGGGAAACTTCCGAAAGCGCTTTGACGCCCGGGAAAGTTTTGGTGACTCCGTCCAAGGCTAGGATCGGTGCCAACTCGTCCTGCATAGCGGACTGATCTTGCGAGTGAAGCTGCATAAACTTGCCAACAGAATTAGCGAAAAGGACGATCCCGGCGCCGAAGCGCCGAGATCAATCGTAAGTAGCTTAGAAGATCGACTTGAAGTCGTCTACGTTAGAGCTGTCGTAGGTGAACGGATCCGACATCGCAGCCGAGCCGGTGTCGTCAAGCATTGCGTCACCCATGCGCCCCATCGATACAGCCGAACCAGCATCAGTCGCAGCGCCGTTATGGATGCTATGAGCGAGCATTGTCGCGGCGTAACCGAGATCGATTGGGTTCCAGATCGCGAAGCTCTTAGTTGCGCCTGATGCGACACAGCCAGCCATTTCAGATGGTAGGCCAAGACCGGTCACGTTGATTTCGCCAATTTTGTCCGCGTCTGTAACGGCTTGACAAGCGGCAAGGATACCCACGGTCGTCGGCGCGATGATCGCCTTCAGATCAGGATAGGTTGCCATCAGGCCCTGTGCTTCGCGGTATGACTTGTCCGAAAGGTCATCGCCGTAAACGGTCGAAACAAGGTTTACACCTTCATAGTTTGGCAGAACTTCCTTAGCGGCTTCGATCCAAGCGTTTTGATTAGTCGCTGTTGCCGATGCTGACAGGATCGCAACATCACCGCCGTCAGGCATGTGATCGGCTGCGAGCTTGATGATCGTGTTACCAATAAGCGGGGTCGACGATGGGTTCAGGTGCATTTGACGCCCTTCCTGGGCAACACCCGAGTCCCAAGAAATAACGGTGATCCCGCGGCTCATGGCTTTCTTCAGAGCCGGAACCAGAGCATCAGGGTCGTTCGCCGAGATTGCGATTGCATCAACGCCCTGCGCGATCAGCGAGTTGATCACCTCAATCTGACCTTCAGCAGTAGTGCTGGTCGGACCGGTGTAGATCACTTCTACGCCGCCCAGTTCAGCAGCAGCTTCTTCAGCACCTTTTGCGGCAGCTTCGAAGAAGCCGATACCCAAGGCTTTAACGACCAACGCAATACGTATGTCTTCAGCCATTGCGGTGGTGCCCATCATGCTGGCGGCAAAGCTAAGACCAGCAACAAGTTTAGTGAAATTTCTACGTAACATTTATTCCTCCCAGAATTTACAACGTTGGTTATGTGAGGCCCGTTAAGAGGCCGCCTCGTCCTCATTTTGACCGATACCCGATTGGGCAACGATCACGTTTACATCAGCGGCCTCAAGCATTGAGGCTGCATTATCCGAAATCCTTTCATCGGTGATGATGGTGGTGATCTGAGCAAGCGGGCATAACACCAAACTTGAACGGTTTTCGAATTTCGAGCTGTCTGCCAGAACAACAAGCTCATCAGCTTGTCCAATGAGCTTTTGTTCCGCGTGGATTAGCAACGGGTCCGCTTCCATCAGACCCAGCGGTCCTAATCCCTGAGCCCCCATGAACATGCGCTTCGCATAAAAATTGCGTGTCACATCATTATCGAACGGAGACAAAATGATGTTCTGTTCGCGATAGATCGTGCCGCCCGAGAGCGTGATTGTGTTTTTCGAATGCTTCAGAAGATGCTCTGCAATCGGAAATGAGTTGGTGAACACCTGCAAAAGGCGTGTGGCCATTGGGTGAACCATTTGAAAGGTCGTTGTACCACCATTAATGATTATCGAGTCACCGTCATCACATAGTTCAACAGCCGCTCGTGCGATCGCTTGCTTCTCTTTGATCCGCATCGTTTCGTTAACTGCAAACGGACGTCCCGCCAATCCTACGAATTGCGGCGGAGTAATAGCCTCAGCACCCCCACGCACGCGGCGTAACTTCTTTTGCATGTGAAGAGTTGCGATGTCCCGACGAACCGTCGCCTCGGATGCTCCTGTGAGATTGCAGATTTCCACAACCATAACGACCGGTCGATCTTGAACGGCCGATAGAATTATTTTGTGGCGCTCTTTTTCGTGCATCTAGCTCTCCCAATTGAGTGAACATTGAGCAGATTCGATTATTATGTCAATCATTTTAAATAATTTTCAATCATATAAGCTGATAAATTGATTGATTATGAATAATTATGATTGACAACTTGACGCAATCTCACCAGTTTGACGTTAGAGACTTATGCAGGGCGCGCTGCGTCGTCTGGGAGGTATACATGTCGAAAACAGTAGAAAATCAGTTTCTTGAAAACCGTTGGAACGATAAGGAAGCAAACGGACTAAGCGAAGCTGAGCTGCTGCTTTATCGCTCGAACATCCTCGGTTCAGACAAGCGCGTGACCAATTACGGCGGCGGCAATACTTCGGCGAAAGTGATGGAGAATGACCCACTTACCGGACAGGATATCGAGGTTCTGTGGGTTAAGGGATCCGGCGGAGATATCGGATCAATCAAGATGGACGGTTTTGCCACGCTTTATATGAATAAGTTGCAGGCGCTGAAGTCTCTTTATCGTGGGGTTGAGTTTGAAGATGAGATGGTGGGTTACCTTCCCCACTGTACATTTAAACTGAATCCCCGTGCCGCATCTATTGACACGCCCTTGCATGCTTACGTCCCTCGCAAACACGTTGATCATGTGCATGCAGACGCAATCATCGCAATCGCAGCTTCGAAGAATTCTAAAGAATTGACACAGGAAATATTCGGAAACAAGATAGGTTGGCTTCCGTGGAAAAAGCCCGGCTACGAGTTGGGTCTTTGGCTGGAACAATTTTGCCTGGAAAACCCGGAAGCCGACGGCGTTGTTTTGGAGGGTCATGGCCTATTCACTTGGGGCGATACTGCCAAAGAAACCTATGATATGACAATTGAGGTGATCAATGCGGCTACCGCGTGGCTTGCCGAAAAAACCGAAGGACTTCCAGCCTTTGGTGGAGCGAAGTATAAAAGCCTTTCCAAGAACGAGCGGTGCTCCGTTGCTGCGCGTCTGATGCCAGCCATTCGCGGTTTCGTGTCAGGCAATCATCACATGGTGGGCAATTTTAACGACGGTGATGAAGTGTTGGAATTCGTGAATGCCCAAAACATGGAACCTTTAGCGGCTTTGGGCACCTCATGCCCGGACCACTTCCTGCGCACAAAGATCCGTCCACTGGTGATCAATTTCGATCCAGCGAAAAACAATATCGACGAGGTTTTGGAAAATCTGCCCGCGCAGATCGCAGCCTATCGCGATGATTACGCCGCTTACTATGATCGCTGTAAATACGACAACAGCCCGGCNCTGCGTGACCCCAATGCGGTCGTCTATCTGATCCCAGGCGTTGGCATGATTACATTTGCCAAAGACAAAGCCACTGCTCGCATCTCAGGCGAGTTCTACGTCAACGCTATCAATGTGATGCGGGGTTCTTCCTCGGTCAGCGAATACGTAGGGCTACCAGAACAGGAAGCCTTCGATATCGAATACTGGCTGCTAGAAGAAGCAAAACTACAGCGTATGCCAAAACCGAAGTCACTCTCGGGACGTGTTGCATTGGTAACCGGAGGCGCCGGTGGTATTGGTTCAGCGACTGCTGAGCGTTACCTCTCAGAGGGTGCTTGCGTGATGTTGGCAGACATTAACGAAGACGCACTCAAAGCCACATCGGATAATCTCAGCAAGCGTCATGGTAAGGATGTAGTCCGGACTGTGAGCATGAACGTGACCAGCGAAAATGCGGTGGCTGCGGCCTTCGCCGAAACGGCTGTTGAATACGGCGGTATAGATATTTTGGTGTCAAATGCAGGCATTGCGTCGTCTGCACCTGTCGAAGAAACCACATTGGCTTTGTGGAATAAGAACATGGACATCCTCAGCACGGGATACTTCCTTGTTAGCCGTGAAGCCTTCAAAGTGATGCGCGCGCAAAACATTGGTGGCTCGATTGTCTTTGTAGGCTCAAAGAACGGTCTGGCCGCAAGCCCGAATGCCTCGGCCTATTGCACAGCGAAAGCCTCAGAAATCCACCTCGCCCGCTGTCTGGCTCTGGAAGGCGCTGAGACCGGTATCCGCGTGAATGTCGTGAATCCAGATGCAGTCCTTCGGGGCTCGAAAATCTGGGAAGGCGAATGGCTAGAACAGCGCGCAGGCACCTACGGTACCGACAAGGAAGGCTTGGAAGAAATGTATCGACAGCGCTCCTTATTGAAGCGATCGGTTCTGCCAGAGGACATCGCCGAAGCCTGCTATTTCTTCGCAGCTGACGCCTCAGCTAAGTCAACTGGGAATATTATCAACGTAGATGCGGGCAACATCCAAGCCTTCACACGCTGATCGGCCAAAAGGGAGGAGCTATCATGAGCAACTATGAAAGCGCTAAAGTGCAATTTGCAGACTGGGGCGTTGATACGGAAGCAGCAATCGCGCGACTAAAAACCATTCCCATCTCAATGCACTGCTGGCAAGGCGATGACGTTGTAGGCTTTGAACAGCAAAAAGGCACCTCCGGAGGCGGTATTCAGGCAACCGGCAACCATCCTGGACGCGCCCGCACACCAGACGAGCTACGGGCTGATCTTGAGTTTTCCTATTCGATGATCCCGGGCAACCACCGCCTGAATCTTCATGCNATGTATATGGATACAGATGAAACACCAGACCGAGACGAAATCGAATATAAACACTTTGCTGCTTGGGTAGATTGGGCCTCGTCACAAGGCCTCGGGCTAGACTTCAACCCAACCTTCTTTGCTCATGCTAAAGCCGACGACAATCTGACGCTCAGCCACCCAGACAAGGGTATCCGAGACTTCTGGATCGAACACGGCAAGCGCACCCGAGAGATTGCCGCAAAGATGGGAGAGACACTGGGCTCAGCCTGCGTTAACAACGTCTGGGTGCCGGATGGTTACAAAGACTATCCGATTGACCGNATCAGCCCACGCCAGCGCCTTGAGGCTTCTCTCGATGAAATGCTCACCCACAATCTGGACAAGTCGAAGATGCTGGATGCTGTTGAGTGTAAACTCTTTGGTATCGGTGTTGAGGCGATGACCATCGGCAGCCACGAGTTTTACATGGGCTACGCGATCCGGAAAGGAACTGTTTTGTGCCTCGACATGGGGCATTTTCATCCAACCGAGAACATCGCTGACAAATTAAGTGCTGTCGCTCTTTCCGTGGACGAACTTTTGCTGCACGTGTCCCGTCCGATGCGATGGGACAGCGATCACGTGATCCTGCAAAGTGATGATATCCT
>PBSX01000082.1 GCA_002726375.1 Marinovum sp. | reverse complement strand
ATTGATGATCCTGATATCGAGGTGGTGGATATCACCGCGCCCAATGCTTTACACAAAGAAATGGCACTGGCAGCGATTGCTGCCGGAAAGCATGTCTATTGTGAAAAACCGCTTGCGCCTTTGGCCAAGGATGCGCTGGAAATGACCGAAGCTGCCGAAGCCGCAGGGGTCAAAACACAGGTGGGTTTTAATTACCTGATGAACCCGATGCTGGCACTGGCGCGGCAGATGATTGCCGATGGCGAGCTTGGCGAAATCTATTCCTACCGCGGGGTGCATGCAGAAGATTACATGGCTGATCCCGCCGCGCCTTATAGTTTTCGTCATGATCCGGCAGGCGGCGGCGCGCTGGCGGATATTGGCAGCCATGCGCTGGCCACGGCCGAGTTTTTGCTTGGCCCGATTGCATCGGTGTTTGGCCATAGCCAGACCCTGATCCCCACGCGGCGCGACAGCGCGGGAAACCTGCGCGGTATAACTGTGGATGATACCACCCAGAGCATCGTGAAATTTGCCAGTGGTGTCAGCGGCAGCATTGAGGCCAACTGGTGCGCAAGCGGCCGCACCATGCAGCATGACTTTGAGGTCTATGGCTCAAAAGGAGCGCTGCATTTTTCCCAAGAGCGCTTTAACGAGCTGCATTTTTTCAGCGCCTCGGATGCCAAAGGCCGGCGCGGGTTTCGCCGGATCGAAGCCGGGCCGGATCACTTCCCCTATGGTGAATTCTGTGTCGCGCCGGGGCATCAGATCGGCTTTAACGATCTGAAGGCGATTGAAATTGCCGGCTTTTCCAAAGCCATCGCCGGTGAGGCGCCCGAGCCCTTTAATTTTCGCGCCGGGTGGCGCATTCAAAGCCTCGTTGAGGCGATACAAACCTCATCTGCTGAAAGGCAATGGATTAACACGGAGCCAGCGGTATGAGTGATCTTCATCTCTCCCCAAAGGGGGATTATGGCAAGCTTTATGATATTACGCCTGCCTCGGCTGGTTGGTCCTATGTGGGCTTTGGCCTTTACCGTCTGAAACCCGGCGATCAGGTGGCCGAGCATACTGCTGAAACCGAAGTGATCCTAGTGCTGGTTGAAGGCAAGGCAGAGATCACCGCAGGCGGGCAGAGCTTTGGGGAAATGGGCGCGCGCCTGTCGGTGTTTGAAAAAACCCCGCCCCATGCGCTTTATGTGCCCGGCCGCAGCGACTGGTCGGCGCAGGCCACAACCGATTGCGTTCTTGCGGTCTGTGCAGCGCCCGACATAGGCGATTATCCAGTGACGCGGCTTGGCCCTGAGGGCATCGAAAGCATGCAGCGCGGCCAAGGCGCAAATACGCGTTATATTAATAACATTGCCATGGAAGGCCGTGATGTGGCCAGCAGCCTGTTGGTGACCGAGGTCTTTACCCCGCAGGGCAACTGGTCGTCTTATCCTTCGCACCGGCATGACGTGGATGACTATCCCAATATCACCTATCTTGAGGAAACCTATTACCACCGGCTCAACCCGGCGCAGGGGTTTGGGGTGCAAAGGGTCTATACCGAAGATGGCAGTTTGGATGAAACTATGGCCGTCAAAGACGGCGATGTGGTTTTGGTGCCCAAAGGCCATCACCCTTGCGGTACGCCCTATGGCTATGAGATGTATTACCTGAATGTAATGGCCGGACCGCTGCGCAAATGGCGGTTTGTCAATGATCCGGATCATGATTGGATTTACCAGCGCGATCTGCGCTGAACTTAGGAGAGTGTGATGCCCGTAGAACCGCTTCGATCTTATTTTGCCAGTCAGCGCCGATTGCGGCTTGGGCTTGTGGGCGGCGGCACTGGACTAATTGGCGAAGTGCACGCCAATGGCGCGCGGCTTTCTGATCGCTGGGATGTGGTGGCGGGGGCTTTGTCCTCAAATCCAGAGCGCGCCAAAACCAGCGCTGCGCGCTGGCAGCTGGCGCCCGAGCGCTGCTATAGCGATTATCGCGCCATGGCCGCAGCCGAAGCACAGCGCGATGACGGCATTGATGCGGTCGCGATTGTCACGCCAAACAATCTTCATGCGCCGGTTGCCTTGGCCTTTATGGAGCAGGGCATTGATATCATCTGCGAAAAACCGCTGACCGCCGCGCTATCCGAAGTGGCCGAGTTGCAAGCCGCGCAGCAGAGTTCCGGTGCATTTTTTGGGCTGGCCTATGCCTATGCCAGCCATCCGATGGTGCGGCAGGCCAAGGCGATGGTCGAGGCTGGCGACCTGGGCGATCTGCGTCAAATGCATGTGGAATATTTTCAGGATTGGGCCACAGACCTAAGCGGCGAGGATGAAAATATGGCGTGGCGCTTGGACAGTGCCCGTTCGGGCCCCAGCTTTACGGTGGCTGATATCGGCACCCACGCCGAACATCTGGCCTGTTTTGTCAGCGGCCGCAAAATCGAAGCCCTCAGGGCCGATTTTCATGTCACCGGCGCATCAAAGCCAATGGAAGACACTGCCTTTATGCAGCTGCGCATGGCCGGCGATGTGCCAGGCACGCTGATGGTCAGTCAGGCCATGGCCGGCAGCCAGTGCGGCTTTCGCCTTCGGGTCTGTGGCAGCAAGGCCACGCTGGAGTGGTGTCAGGAAACGCCTGAGGTTTTGCAATACCGCGCGGTCGGGCAGCCCGAACAGCGGATCACGCGCGGCTATGGCGCGGGGATATATCTGCAGGCTGAGCGCTTGGTGCGTATGCCGCGCGGCCACCCCGAGGCGCTGAGTGATGCTTGGGCCAATCTTTATCTTGAATGCGCCGCCGCTATTGCGGCCCGCCGCAGCGGCACGCCGCTGCCCGAAGGGCTGATCGCGCCGCCCATGCTTGACGAGGGCGTTCAGGGGATGAAGTTTACTCAGGCTGCCGTCGAATCCAATGCCTCAGGCGCTTGGGTCACGCTCTAGGCTGCTACTTACACGCCATCCAACAGGCCGCAAGGCCTCCCTAAACCAAAGATTGACCGCGCCGCAGGCCAAGCGCTAATGCTTTGTGTAGCGCAGCCCAAATAGCGCGGTTTTGATGAAGGGAACGTCATGACGGCATCAGACATATTCAAAGAAGATATTTATAACCGGCTTGAGGGATTGAAAGCCGAAGGCCTTTATAAATCCGAGCGTGTGATTACCTCGCCGCAGAGGGCGGAAATTACACTGCAGGACGGGCAGGAGGTGATTAACCTTTGTGCCAATAANTATCTGGGACTGGCCGATGATCCNGCNGTGATTGCNGCCGCCCANNNNGCGCTCGACCGNGCTGGCTTCGGCATGGCCAGCGTGCGGTTTATCTGCGGCACCCAAGCCGATCACAAAACACTTGAGCAGCGTATTGCGGCATTTTTCGGCAAAGAGGACTGCATTTTATACCCCAGCTGTTTTGANGCCAANGCNGGGCTNTTTGAAACCCTGCTTGGGCCNGAGGATGCGATTATTTCCGATGCGCTTAACCATGCCAGTATTATTGATGGTATCCGGCTTAGCAAAGCCCAGCGGCTGCGCTATGCCAATTGNGATATGGACGCGCTTGAGGATTGTCTGCGCAAGGCTGCGGGTGCGCGCCACCGGCTGATTGCCACCGATGGGGTGTTTTCCATGGATGGCTCGCTGGCAAAACTGGATCAGATTTGCGATCTGGCCAAGCAATATGATGCCATGGTCATGATCGACGAATGCCACGCCACAGGCTTCTTTGGTCCCACAGGGCGCGGCACGGCAGAGCATTTTGGCGTTCTGGAGCGGGTTGATATTATCACCAGCACTCTGGGCAAAGCGCTGGGCGGGGCGTCGGGCGGTTTTACGGTTNCGCGCGCGGAAGTGGTGGATTGGCTGCGGCAAAGATCACGGCCCTATCTGTTTTCCAACAGCCTTGCGCCAGTGATTGCGGCAGCTTCGCTTGAAGTTTTTGATCTGATTGAAAACGGCGCAGATCTGCGCGCGCAGCTNTGGCAAAACGCGGCCTATTTCCGCNCNGAGATGTCCGCGCTTGGCTANCGGCTTTTGCCCGGCGAGCATGCGATTATTCCGGTGATGCTTGGNGATCCCAAACTGGCGCAGCAGCTGGCCGCCGGTCTGCATGATGAAGGCGTCTATGTGACCGCCTTTTCCTTTCCTGTTGTGCCCAAAGGCACCGACCGCATCCGCACCCAGATGAACGCGCGCCTGAGCCGCGATCAACTGGACCGCGCCATTGGCGCCTTTGCTCGTGTTGGCCGCAAACTGGGGATCATCGCATGAGCAATGAAATGAAAGCGCTGGTCAAAGCTGCCCCGAAACAGGGCCTTTGGCTGCAAATGGTGCCAGTGCCCGAACCNGGGCCCAATGAAGTGCTGATCAAAGTGCGTAAATCAGCGATTTGCGGCACCGATGTGCATATCTGGAACTGGGATGAATGGTCGGCCAAAACCGTGCCGGTGCCNATGGTGGTCGGACATGAGTTTTGCGGCCAGATCGTGGATTGTGGCCCCGGCGCGCAGAAATANAAGATCGGCACCCGCGTTTCTGCCGAAGGTCATGTGGTCTGCGGCGTCTGCCGCAACTGCCGCGCGGGGCGCGGTCAGCTGTGCCGCAATACCGAAGGCATAGGCGTCAACCGGCCGGGATCATTTGCCGAATATGTCTGTCTGCCCGAACATAATGTGGTGCCGATCCCGGACGANATTCCCGATGANATTGCGGCGCTATTCGATCCCTTGGGCAATGCGGTNCACACCGCGCTTAGCTTTGATCTGGTGGGCGAGGATGTGCTGGTCACCGGCGCCGGACCGATCGGCATCATGGGCGCTTTGGTGGCGCAGAAAGTCGGCGCGCGAAAAGTGGTGATCACCGATATCAACCCCTACCGGCTACAACTGGCCAAGCAGATGGGGGTGCAATATGTGGTCGATGTGAGCAAAACATCCCTGCGCGATGTGATGGGCGATATCGGCATGAGCGAAGGCTTTGATGTCGGGCTTGAAATGTCCGGCGCTGCGCCTGCGATGCGGCAAATGATCGAGCGGATGAACAATGGCGGCAAGCTGGCCTTGCTGGGCATTGCGCCGACCGAATTTGCCGTGGATTGGAATACGGTTATTTTCAATATGCTTGAGATCAAGGGCATCTATGGGCGCGAGATGTTTGAAACCTGGTATAAAATGATCGCCTTGGTGCAAAGNGGGCTTGATATTTCAGGCTTGATTACGCACCGAATTTCGATTGAAGATTACCGCGATGGCTTTGCGGCGATGACTTCGGGGCATTCGGGCAAAGTGGTGATGGACTGGGGCGATTGAATAGGACTACCCCTTGCACAGCTTTNCGCTGGGCGGGGTAGGTAAATTTGTTGGTGAGTAAAACGCAGGGGGCTGTGCAANATGCCAGAGATACAAAAGCAAGAAAGCATCACNCANAAACCACTGCCGAGCCATGCNAANGTGGTGGTGATTGGCGGCGGNGTTGTCGGCTGTTCAATCCTGTTTCATCTGGCAAAGTTTGGCTGGAAAGATGTGGTTCTGCTGGAACGCGATGAACTGACATCCGGCTCAAGCTGGCATGCTGCGGGTCAGATCCATACCATTTCAAGTGATCCCAACATCAGCCGCCTGCAGGGCTATACCATTGATCTTTATAAAGAGATCGAAGAAACCTCGGGTCATTCGGTGGGTCTTCATATGACTGGCGGATTTTACCTTGCCTCCAATAAGACATGGTATGATTACCTTAAACGCGAACGCTCTAAAGCGCGTTATATGGGGCTTAATCAAGAGTTTATCAGCCCCAAGGAAGTGGCTGAGCGGCATCCTCTGATTGATCCGAGCCACTATCATGCAGCGCTTTGGGATGATCAGGACGGTGATCTTGATCCTTCTGGGGCAACCTATGCCTTTGCCAAATCGGCGCGGGTGCACGGAGCGCAGTATTTCACCCACACACCGGTGACAGCCACGCAGCAGCGCCCGGATGGCAGCTGGGATGTGACCACGCCGCGCGGGGTGATCAATGCCGAACATATCGTCAATTGCGGCGGGCTTTGGGCGCGCGAAGTGGGCCATATGCAAGGCATCAACCTGCCGGTGCAACCGATGGAGCACCATTATCTGTTGACCGAAAAAATTGATGCAGTGGCCGATCATCCAACCCGTTTGCCCTGCGGTATTGATTATGAAGCCAACATCTATTTCCGTCAGGAACGCCAAGGTATGCTGCTGGGCACCTATGAGCCCAAAGGCACGCCTTGGAAAGTGGATGGCACGCCGTGGGATTTCGGCCATGAGCTGCTGCAGCCTGATCTTGACCGTATAGCCGACCGGCTTGAGCTTGGCTTTGAACGCATACCGGCGCTGGGCACGGTGGGGATTAAAGATGCGATCAACGGCCCCTTTACCTTTGGACCGGACGGCAATCCTATGATCGGGCCGGTGCCCGGGATGCGCAACTACTGGGTGGCTGTGGGCGTGATGGCCGGCTTTTGTCAGGGCGGCGGGGTTGGCCTGACGCTGGCTGAATGGATGATAGACGGCGAGCCGTCGATTGATGTCTGGGCCATGGATGTGGCCCGTTTTGGTGAATTTGCCACCCCCGACTGGGGCAGTGTCAAATCCACTGAAAACTATGAGCGCCGCTTTGTGATGACCTTTCCCAATGAAACCCTGCCCAAAGGCCGGATGCAGAAAACCACGGCGCTTTATGACCGGCTGGTTGCCAAAGGCGCGCGAATGGATCAAAGCTTTGGGCTTGAGCATGCGCTGTGGTTTGCCGATGGCCCCAACGATGCGCATGAAGACCCCACATTTGAGCGCAACCGCAGCCATGAGTATGTGGCGCGTGAGGTCAAAGCCGTACGCGAAGCGGTTGGCGGCATTGAAATTGCCAATTTTGCCAAACATGAATTTCAGGGCGCTGGCGCGCGCGCTTATCTTGATCGGATTTTGGCGGGGCATATCCCAAAGCTGGGGCGCTTGACGCTGACCCCGATGCTGACCCCCAAAGGCAAGCTTTACGGGGATTTAACTGTAGCCTGTCTGGACGAAGACCGCTTTATGCTATTTGGCTCGGGCGCAATGCAGGACGCACATCGGCGCTGGTTTGAAAAAGACCTGCCTGCGGATGTGCGCTATGCCAATGTCTCGGACGACTGGCACGGCATAGCGCTCAGCGGGCCAAAATCGCGCGCCCTGCTTGCGCGCATCACCCGCGCGGATGTCTCTGCCGAAGGCTTTAAGTTCCGCGACCTGAGCGAGGGGTTCGTTGGCGGCGTACCGGCGCTTGTCAACCGCATCAGCTTTAGCGGCGAGCTGGGCTATGAAATTTACTGCAAGCCGCAATATCTGCTGCGCTTGGCCGAAGCCATCGAAGAGGCCGGCGCAGACCTGGGCTATCGCTGGTACGGGGCGCGGGCCCTGATGTCGCTCAGGCTTGAAAAAAGCTGGGGCGCATGGGCGCTGGATTACCGCCCCGATTTCAATGCGGTTGAAAGCGGGCTGGATGGGTTTATCAACTGGCGCAAGGAGTTTGTTGGCAAGGCGGCCACTGAACAGGTTCGCGCTGCTGGCGCTGCGCGTAAGCTGGTGACGCTGGTGGTGGATGTGGACGGCATTGATGTCAGCAATGACGAAGCCATTTTGCAGGATGGCGCGGCGGTTGGGTATGTCAGTTCGGGCGGCTATGCGCATCATGAGGGCCGGTCCATGGCCATGGGCTATGTGGACGCTGATCATGCAGCAGCCGGCAGCAAGTTACAGGTGGAAATTCTGGGCCAGTTTTATGATGCCGAAGTGCTTGGCGCGCCGCTGTACGATGCGAATGGGGCGAATATGCGCGCATGATGCGCAAGCCGCCAAAACGCGCTCGGGGGCCTTGTGCACTCTAACGCCAAGGTCTAACTTAAGCTCGTTTATTTATCGACGATCGCCGCCAAGATCAGCAAAATCAAAAAGGCAGAAAAAACCCAATTTCCATTGCTGGGTTGCGCGGTTTCCTGTGCAATGACAGTAGGTTCCATTCTAGGTTCTGCAGTGCCGCCGGCAAACCCGGTGTTGGCGATAGCGGCAAAGGCAAGAGCAAGAGCGATTTTTTTCATGGGGTCCTCAAAAGTAGCACAAGATTAGTTGGGGTGTGGCGGTGATCTTGGCCGAATCGCCGCGCGATAAGGGATAATAAATCAACAACCAAAGCGCTGAAAACCGCTTTGGGAATTAGTTGCCTATGTTGTCAAATAAGCAACACCTGAGTGCCAACTTCGGCCATCGCGAACAGCTCGGCGATATGTTCGTTATAAAGCCCGATACACCCGTTTGATGAGCGCCGCCCGATTTTGCGCGTATCATGAGTGCCATGGATGCGGAAATACTGCCAGCTTAGATAAAGCGCATGCGAGCCAAGCGGGTTATCCGGACCCGCTTCAATAAACTCTGGCCATTCCGGATTGCGTTCTAGCATCGCGGGGGTTGGCCGCCAGCTGGGGCCTTCTACACGGCGCGTTACCCGGGTACGTCCGCGCCGGGTGAGGTCTTCACTTAGTGGAACGCTTGAGGGATAAAGCTTATAGACGCTTTCATCGCTGGACCAAAAATGCAATGCCCGCGAGGATATATCGACCAAAATCGCACCTTTGTTCAAATTCTCAAAATAGGGTCGCCAATCAAGCGCTCGAAAACTTGAAATATTATGCCGCACCGTTCTTGAAACATCGCTTTCAATTTCGGTGGTAGACGCTTCGTTGACATCTTCTTGTGCATGCAGCGGGCTCGATATTGCGGCTGCAGAACTGGCTAAAAAAGTTCGGCGCGTTAGGCGCATAGTGTCATTCTCCTAAATTCTCACAAAACCATGTGATTCACCGAGCATAATATGGCGAGAAAGTCGCAGTCTCAATTCAAACTCGCGTTACCACGGCAAAAAGTGCGATTCTGGGTTTGATTGGACACGTCTGTCATTGTAAGCACAACCCGAAATTATACTCGGGGTACGTAGCGTGCGATATATCTTTCTTATTTTAGGGAGTGTTTTGGCTTTGTCGGCCTGTACGCCAGAGCTTCAGCAATTGGGGCCTGATGGCAAACCTCTGCCCAAACTATACAATTTGGCCAATCAGGATAGTGCGACTGTTCAGTTCCGGGTGCTTGATGCGGTCAATGCGCTGCGCAAATCCGCAGGACATTCAAGCGTTAGCCTGAACGCCAAACTTACCGCGGCTGCAGCCACCCATTCGCGCGATATGTCGCTTCAAAATCGCCCGTGGCATTTTGGATCAGACGGGTCTTCACCGCTGGATCGGGTGGAACGGGTCGGCTATGCGCAACAGTTGATTGGCGAAGCCATCTCGGAAACTTTTGAAACCGAGTTGGAAACCATTGCTGCATGGATGAAAAAGCCCAACACGCGAAATGTGCTTTTGGACCCCATGGCCCGCGAAATTGGATTTTCTTGGTATCAGGAATCGACAGGTAAAATTTGGTGGACCTTGGTGACAGGCGGCCCTGGGCTAAACCAAGAAGCGGTTATGGTTGAATAAGCACCGGCGTGCCGATGCGGACCAGTGCATAGACTTCTTCGATCTGCTCATTTTTCAGCGAAATGCATCCTTGAGTCCAATTGCGTTTCCAAAAATGCGGTTTGGTATCTTCGCCGTGAATGAAAATATCGCCGCCCGGATCTACGCCTAAAGATTTTGAATGCGCCCGATCGGCGGCATTGGGATAAGAGATACCTAGGGACAGGTGAAATTTACTTTGTGGATTCTTACGATCTATCCGATAGGTACCTTCGGGTGTTTTGCCGTCACCTTTGGCTGTTTTATGCCCATTGGGTGAAAACCCTAGCCCAATCCGATAGCTGCGCACCACGTTTTGGCCATTCATCAAATAGAGCTTGCGGTCTGATTTTCGCACGACAACACTGGTGATAGGCAGGCTTATTTCGCTTTCAGATTGACTAGAAGTCCGAATGTCCAAGGGCTGCATGCATCCGGCAAGGAGCACGAGCGGAAAGACAATTAAAATAAGTTTTTTCAAGGTTTATAGCCTGCTCGTTTTCCTCCGTATAAATTGAAAATTCTTATAAAAAAAGTATCAAAATGAATTTTTATTGGACCTTTTGAGATAATGTGTGCTTTAGGGTAGCCCATCTATCCGAGGCGGTTGGCGGCAAGGCATGTTTTAACGCCCAAACATCTGCGTAAAGAAGAACCCGTTGGAATATCTCAATTGGGCCACTCTCACGCAACGTCAATGCAACTATTGCTGGATTTTCAGCTGCGTATGTTTTTTCAATGCGCGAAGCACAGGAGAAACGCATGTATACAGTGATCGGCAGTTTAACAACGCGGGCGTTCCGAGTGGTTTGGATGCTCGAAGAGCTCGGAGTTGAATATACCAACCTCAATGTTAAACCGCGCAGTGAAGCGGTGCTCAAGTATAACCCCTCTGGCAAAGTGCCAGTGCTTTTAGATGGGGATACGCCGATCTGCGACTCGACGGCGATCCTGAC
>PBSX01000081.1 GCA_002726375.1 Marinovum sp. | reverse complement strand
CCTACCGCCGGTCGAGGATGAATGGGACCCGTTTGAAGAAGAGTAAGCTGCCCCGAGGCTGCTAGGTGATTTATCCCCTCTGATCCATCAGATCAAACATAAGAGCCGCAGCTCAGAGCCAGAAAATTTGTATTAAAATTAACAAAACTGTTGCTTGACACTACACGGGTAGTTTTACACTTTTCGGGTGAATTAAAGACCTACTGCTTTTGAAAACATCCAATAGCTCGCCGAATTCTTAGAAAAATGAAAATCAATAAAAACTGCCCCAAATGCCAAACTAGCCTTCATGTAACGATGGTGAACGCTGTGCTGGTCTCAGTGATTTTCGGTGGCTTACTCAGGTACATACTTGGCGCTTTTACCGCACTCAATTTAACCATTGTCGTCGTTTTAACCATGGCCATAGCCATTCTTTTTGGATGGTTGATCGAGCTTTTATTTTGCACGCTCTCTGTCCGTGATGGCAAAATTCTCTGAAAGGAGATTTAAATGAAATTTCGGCTCGGTCTTATTGCAATTGGCAGTGCCGCCATTGGCCTTTTCGCGCTGGAAGGTTTTGCGCCTGCAAAGGTCATCATCATATCCCATCGTGCGGTGGCCGCATGCGGCGCAGGCAATGTGGCGTCAGTCACCACCTCTGGTTATTTCTGCAGGGCCGCTGGCCACATAAACTAAAGATTCGGCTTTGTAGCCGTGACGGTTTTAGACCCATGTGACGCAATCAAGATAGACATCTAAGGCCACTGTGATAGCGTTTCGCGCAGACAATCACGAGGCCTGCCAATGAAAACCACTCCGCTGCATCCCAAGTTTGGCGCTATTTGCCATGATGTGGATTTATGCGCCCTGCCCCAAAGCGGCGATTTTGCCGAAATCCGCGCCTTGTTTGAAGCGCATTCGGCGCTTTTATTTCCCCGTCAGCGCCTCGATGATGCCGCCCATCTGCGGCTCGCCGAGCTGTTCGGTCCGGTGGAAAACCGCGAAGCCATGGCCGCAGGACGCGCAATTGATTTTGAAATCTCGCAAGTGTCCAATGAAACCAAGGGGGGCGCGGTCAGTGACGCCGAAAGCCTTCACACGCTAAACCTTCAGGCCAATATGCTGTGGCATACGGACAGCACCTTTCTGCCCATTCCGGCATTGGTCAATATCCTAACCGCCAAGGTGGTGCCATCGCAGGGCGGCGAGACTGAGCTTGCCTCGACCCGCGCCGCCTGGGCCGAAATGCCACCCGAGATGAAAACGCCATTGCAGGACGCGATTATCTGGCACCGGCTGTCAAATTCGCGGGCGAAAATTTCCGATGAGCTGGCGGCACTGCCGGAAATGCGGCAATGGCCGGACCGGCCGTGGCGATCAATCTGGCCCAATCCGGTGACCGGTGAAGACGCGCTTTATATTGCCTCACACGCCTTTGCCATCGAGGGCATGGGACTGGCCGAGGGCGCGGCCCTGATCGAAGCGGCGATCGCGTTCTGCACCCGCCCCGAATATGTTTATTCGCACCCTTGGCAGGTGGGCGATGTGTTGATCTGGGACGAGCGGGCGATATTGCACCGCGGCCAGCCATGGCCCTATGCCGAGCCGCGCACATTGAAAAGCATTTGCTGCTCGGCTGGTGAGGGCGATGGGCTATCGGCGGTGCAAATCATCCCCGCAGCGGTCTAAGCGGCTGGCCGGCAAAACGCGCCTCCGCGATAACGCCGCAATACCGACGCGATACAGATGTGGGTTTGGGCCGGTTTATCCTTCGGTGTCCAGCCGCTCTTCGAGCAGGTGGCGCATGATTTTGCCGGTGGTGCTGCGCGGAAATTCGGGCTCGGGGATAAAGATGAATTGCTTGGGCAATTTATAGCGCGCCAGCTGTCCGGCCATTTGCGCAAGCAGGTCAGCCACGCTTAAGGCCGGGTCTTTGCGGGCCACAAACGCAANCGGAACCTCGCCCCAGTGATCATCGGGTTTGCGCACCACTGCGGCCTCGATAACCCGCGGATCAGATAGAATTACGCGTTCAATTTCAGCAGGATAGATGTTTTCNCCGCCCGATTTAATCAGATATTTGCGCCGGTCCACAAAGGCCAAAGTGCCATCGGGATTGCGCCGAAAGACATCGCCCATNTGAAACCAGCCACCGCGAAAATCCTCGNCATTGGTTTCNGGGTTGTTCCAATAGCCACTAAACAGCGCCGGGCTGCGAATGGCGAGTTCCCCGGGCGCGCCATCACGAACCGGAGTATCATCGGCATCCACCAGCTTGATCTGGCAGAGCGCGCTTTGCCGCTTGTCGAGCGTTTTGGCGATCTCGCCAACTTCAATCACCCCCGCCGACGCCGGCGCAAACCCGGTTTCCGTTGCACCGAACGTATTCAAATAGGGCGCATTGAGCAGGCGCGTGACCTCGGCGATCTGATCAAGCGGTACGAGATCAGCCATAGCGCCAATCCACTTTATGCCTTTGACCTTGCTGCCATTGGCCCGCACAGCGGTCACCACTTGGGCAATCATACCGGGCATTAAAGTGAGCCTTCCCAAACGCTCACGCACGATGATACCGGCCAGTTCATCGGCGTCAAAGCCATCTGTAACAATGACGGTCCCGCCAAGGATCAAGGTTTTAAACACCGTATCGGTCGATACCATATGAAACAGCGGAGCCCAGGCGACAAAAGCGTCCTCAGGACTGGCGGGTAAATCAAGCATTTGAATTTGCGCCCGTGCAATTTCAGCGCGGTGGCTGATCAGCGCACCTTTGGGCATGCCGGTGGTGCCACTGGTGTATAAGATAACAATGCCATCTTCCGGATCGCAGGGGTCAGGAATTTTGCGGTCAGGCTGGGCCGCAATGTCGCGCTCCACCTCAGACCCCCAGATGACCACCGGAACATCATTGCCTACGGCTTGGGCCATCTCGGCGTTGCGGGGCGATGCCACCAACAGCTTAGGGCTGACAAGATCAACACAATGTTGCAATTCGGTCTGCGACAGGCGCCAGTTTTGGCAGGCCACGATTGCCCCAATTTTTCCGGCCGCCAAGAGCAATTCAACATATTCTAAACGGTTTTCGGACAGAACCGCCACCCGGTCGCCCCGTTCAAGGCCCTGCGCTACTAGATAATGTGCCATTCGGGTCGTACGGCAGTCAAGCTGGGCATAGGTGTATTGGGTATCATGATCCTTTAAAGCCATCCGATCAGGGGCAGAGCGGGTTTGGACATCTATCAGCCCGCTTAAAGTCAGACTGGCAGATTGATAGGCCAGTTTCGCATCAATGCCTTGGTGCGGTTTCATAAGTGAAAACATCGCTTACCTCTTTAACCGATTTTTGGTCTACCCATTTTGGCAGAGCTTATCCACCGATAGACAGCAGTGGCAATTCTTTTGCTCTCACAATCTTTGCAAAGATGCCAATTTGCTTGTTTTTGCCCCACTCAGCGCCTAGGTAGTGCGTAAGCAATCACAGGAGACACGGGTATGTTAAAAGGATTGGGCGGCCTTGGCGATATGGCCAAAATGATGAAAGCCGCACAAGAAATGCAAGGCAAGATGGCCGAGATGCAGGATGAAATGCATTCGATTCTGGTTACCGGCGAGTCCGGTGCCGGCTTGGTCAAGGCCACCTGCACCGCCAAGGGCGAGCTTACCTCTTTGGATATTGACCCGTCGATTTTTTCCGAAGACCAAAAGGAAGTGGTTGAAGATCTGATCTTGGCAGCGATCAAAGATGCGCAGCAACGCGCGTCCGAGCGGGCGCAAGAAGAACTTGGCAAGCTGACCGAAGGAATGGGTCTTCCGCCGGGTATGAAGTTGCCGTTCTAGGGCAGCTGTTGGAACCCATAGGATGCGCGGCACAAAAGATATCGATGCTCTGATCGAGCTGATGGCCAAGCTTCCCGGCTTGGGGCCACGCTCGGCGCGGCGCGCCGTGTTGCATTTGATCCGCAAACGCGGTCTGCTGATGACCCCTTTGGCTGATGCCATGCAACAGGTTGCCGTTTCTGCCCGTGAATGCCTTAATTGCGGCAATGTAGGCACCAGCGATATTTGCGAAATCTGTAGCGATGAGCAGCGCGCCACCGGGGCGCTTTGCGTCGTTGAAGATGTTGCTGATCTTTGGGCGATGGAGCGGGCGGCCGTATTTAAAGGCCGCTATCATGTTCTAGGTGGATCGCTGTCAGCGCTCGATGCCATCGGGCCAGAGGAACTACGCATTCCAAAATTAATTGATCGTGTGGCCAGCGAGCAGGTAACCGAGGTCATAATGGCGCTCAACGCCACGATAGACGGTCAGACCACAGCGCATTACATTGCAGATCAGTTAGAGGGCCGGGTTACGGTCACATCCTTGGCCAAAGGGGTGCCGATTGGCGGCGAGTTGGATTACCTTGATGATGGCACCATCAGTGCGGCGCTAAGCGCCAGAAAGGCGCTTTAGAGCGCCAAACTGCCCCTAAGCTTTTAGTCTCTACTTTTCATCGACCTCAGGCTGATCGCCTTCGGGAAGATTAAAGAAGCTGTCCGCATCCAGAAATTCCTCATCAGACTTTTCTTCTTCGTCTTCATCGCGCAAAGAAAAGGCTTCAAGACCTTCAATTGCGGTTGGCATTTTTGGCTCGGCCGGTATGCCCAAAGATTGTTCGGTACTGACCAATTTGCGGCGTTCATCATCGCTCATGACAACACCTTCTGCGGCCTTTTTATCTGCTGCCTTTTGCACAATAGCATCTAGTTCGGACTGCTTGCACAGTCCAAGCGCCACCGGGTCGATGGGTTGGATATTAGACATATTCCAATGCGTCCGCTCGCGGATCGCCTGAATGGTGGGCTTGGTGGTTCCAACCAGGCGGCTAATTTGACCATCGGTCAGTTCGGGGTGAAACTTGACCAACCAATAAATCGATGCCGGCCGGTCCTGGCGTTTTGACAGTGGCGTATAGCGCGGCCCACGGCGCTTTTCTTCGCCGACAGCGGCGGGGTTAAATTTAAGCTTCAGCTTATTCAGCGGATCTGCCTCTGCCGCTTCGATATCTGCGGCATCAAGTTGATTATTGGCAATCGGGTCAAACCCTTTCACGCCTGTGGCCACATCGCCGTCAGCAATGCCTTGCACTTCCAATTCATGCATTTCAACAAAGTCTGCGATTTGTTTGAATGTCAGCGTGGTGTTGTCGACCAGCCAAACAGCAGTTGCTCGGGCCATAATTGGTTTTGCCATAATCTCGTCACTCCTTCATGCATCTTCCCCGTTGCCTGACGGGCAGGCGGTCTTTTTCAAGACAGGTTACCGGTGTAGGGGAACTTGAAAGCCCATATATACCCGTTGAATGCAATTGAAAAGAGCCAAAGCAGCCATGGATTAAATTGGCTTACTTTATCAAAAACCCTGCGAATTGGCCGGTTTTGATGAGAATCCACCCCAAGTTGGCCTTACCCGGCCCAAGCAAGACGCAGCAGATTTAAGCCCGCCACAACCAAAACGGCAAGAGTGGCTTTAGAAAACAGCGCTTGGTCAATGTGCTTCTGAAAGCGGCGCCCAATCCAAAGACCCACCAAAGCAGGTAGAACCAAAACCGCAGAAAACTGTGCCGTTGGCCAGGTTAAAATACCTGATGCGATATGGGCAAACAAAAGTGCGACGGCCCCCAGACCGTAAACCACGCCTTGAACGCGCAGTTGATCTTCTTTTTTGGTATTCATTGCGGTCAGGTAGGCCACCGTTGGAGGACCCCAAACACCAGATAATCCCCCAACAAATCCCGTCACTGATCCCACCAAAAAGGCGACAACTTTATTCTCGCGTCGCACCTTGAAGCGATATCCGCTCAGCTGCAGCAGCGAAAAACTCACCACCATGATCCCAATGCCGCCTAAAAATACTGCTGTGGGGATCTGCATAACAAGCTGCGCACTGGCCATCAAAAAAACCAAACCAGCCACCAAAAAGACACTGAACTGCCGCGTGGAAACAAGAGCCGCTTTTGGTCCTTGGGCCAAGGCTTGAACGCCATTGGTAACTAAGGTCGGCAATATTAAGCCTGCTAGGGCCATTTCAGGGGGCAGGATAAGGCTTAGACCTGAAATTGTAATCATCGGCATAGCAAAGCCAACAATGCCCTTTATAAGCCCCGCACAAATCGAAACCATGAATGCATAGGCCCAAAGCGACGGGGAAATAGTGTACCAAATAGTTTCCATAAGACTGCTTTAGCACAGCAATTTGCGCCACGCTGCAAAAATCCATTACGCAAGATTACAACAAATTTTATGCTGCATGTGCATTTTTATTGCGCTGCAAGTGCAAAGTGATTATGAAAAAAGCAATCCAAAAGGAAAGTGATTCATGGCTTACGAAGGACAGCATATCGGGATTTCCGAGCAGGGCATTCTAGATGATCTTCTCCACCTGACGTCGGGCAGCCTTGGGGCAGTTGATCAGTTGCTGACACAAGCCGCGCAAGCACTGCGCGATCAGGTTTGCGCCAAGGGCCGTGTTTCCGCGGCGCTGGTTGAACAAAATCAAACCGCCGCGCATGGGCTGGCATGGCTTGCCACCTATGCAGAAGCGCTCAAGCAAATGCAGCAGTGGGCAGAAAAGCTAAATGCAGACAGCCGTTTTGGCGAGGTTGAAGCGCTTATTCTGCAAATTGCATTTGGGGAATACCTTTGCCAAATCCACGGCGGTATACCCATCAGCCAAAGCGAAATAATCCGTTCGCATGACATGGGCATATCGGATGCAGAGGCACAGGGCTTTGTGACCAAAGAAGTCGGCGTTCTAATTCAGGACGGCAATACACAAAAGGCCCGTCTGCGGTTGGTCGCACTGATGCAGGAAAATAATGCAGACGTCACTGTGGGGATATCCGGCCTTGACGAAGAGCTGGAAATGATTCGCGATCAGTTTCGCCGCTATGCCCGTGAACGCATCGAGCCCGTGGCGCATGAGTGGCATCTAAAAGATGAGCTGATCCCAATGGAGATCATTGACGAGCTGGCCGAGATGGGGGTTTTCGGGCTTACCATTCCAGAAAACCTTGGCGGGCTTGGGCTATCCAAAGCCACGATGGCAGTGGTCTCAGAAGAGCTTTCTCGGGGCTATATAGGGGTGGGATCGCTTGGCACCCGCTCTGAAATTGCTGCTGAACTCATATTATGTGGCGGCAGCGACGCGCAAAAATCCCATTGGCTGCCAAAAATCGCCAGCGCCGAGATGTTGCCAACCGCAGTCTTTACCGAACCTAATACCGGCTCAGATTTAGGCGCGCTGCGCACAAGGGCCACAAAAGAGGGCGATGATTACCGTATCACTGGTAATAAAACCTGGATCACCCATGCATCGCGCACCCATGTGATGACACTGTTGGCGCGTACCGATCCCGAAAGCACCGACCATCGCGGCCTGTCGATGTTTCTTGCGGAAAAAATACCGGGCACCGATGCCGAGCCATTTCCAACCGAAGGTATGAGCGGCGGCGAAATCGAGGTTCTAGGCTATCGCGGCATGAAAGAATATGAACTGGCCTTTGATCAGTTTCATGTCAAAGGCGAAAACCTGCTGGGCGGGCAAGAAGGCAAAGGCTTTAAGCAGCTGATGCAGACCTTTGAAAGCGCCCGTATTCAAACCGCAGCCCGCGCCGTGGGTGTGGCGCAATCTGCGCTGGATGTGTCGATGCAATATGCCCAAGACCGCAAGCAGTTCGGCAAATCCCTTATCGAATTTCCAAGGGTGGCCAATAAACTGGCTATGATGGCGGTTGAAATTATGGTGGCGCGGCAACTAACCTATTTTAGTGCCTTTGAAAAAGACAATGACCGGCGCTGCGATCTAGAAGCCGGCATGGCCAAATTGCTGGGTGCACGGGTGGCATGGTCGGCGGCGGATAACGGGCTTCAAATCCATGGCGGCAACGGCTTTGCGCTGGAATATAAAATCAGCAGGATTTTATGCGATGCACGGATTTTGAATATTTTCGAAGGCGCCGCAGAAATTCAGGCGCAGGTCATTGCCCGCCGTTTATTGGAATAAGCCAAAGGCAAATGACAAGCGGCTCTTGCCACCGGCCAATGGCCATGGCATTATTTAACTTAATTTAGTCTCGTATATTTTTCAGAAAATCTATATTGACCTATGCCGTTTATGTCTAAACCACCGCACTTCGTACCCCTTGTGTTTTCTTTATGGGCGCTTCTAAGCGGCTGTCAGGTTGATCCTGCGGCGACTTTGGATAGTGTAGTCGGCCCGGTTTGGGCGGCGCAAACACTAGATGGCACAGCTTTTACCGCTGCTGCCACACTGCACTTTTCGCAAGATGGCAAACTAAGCGGCAAAGCGCCCTGCAACCGCTATTTCGGAGCGGTTAAATTCACCGGTTCTGATGTCGCCATCGGTCCTTTGGCAAGCACAAGAATGGCCTGTGAAGCCTTGGATGATGAATACCGCTATCTATTGGCACTTGAAGACATGACTGAGGTAAAGCTCTCGCTTGGTCAGCTCATTCTAAGGGATCCGGCGGGTCGGGAATTAACCTTTAAAAAGCAAGATTAAAACGAGGCCTCGGGCCGAAATTCAGTCGGGATAGCATCGCGCCCTTCCAAGATCAAATCGGCCATGATCTGGGCTATTTTGGGTGCCATCCCAAAGCCGATCTTAAAGCCACCATTGGCAATAAACGCGCCGTTTTCGGTGGGATGTGCCCCAAGCACCGGCGCGCGGCTGCGGCTGCGCGGCCGCACGCCTGCCCAGCGCTTTAAAATCCGCGCGGATTTGAGCTCGGGCAAAACGCGCTGCGCCTTTTCAATTAAGTTATCAAGCTGACCATCCACCGTATCTATGCCCTCATACTCCCGCTCAGAGGTTGAGCCGACAGCAAGCGTGCCATCTTCGTGGGGGACAAAATGCAAGGTATCGGCAAAAATCTGCGGCGCAGTCGATTGATCAAAGTCAAACAAAGCCGCCTGCCCCTTAACCCCGATGCCAAAGGCACGCCCGCGCAGTGCCGATATCCGCAAAAGATCATGCAGGCCGGTGGCCCACAGCACCGCACCGCGATCATCAGCCTGCCGTGCGATCTGCACCCCTTTGACCTGCAGCGCGGCCGCCAAAGCATGGCAAGCCGCATTGGGGTTGATACGCGCAGTTAAGCTATCGACAATCCAAAAGCCGGTTGGCGAGGGCGGTGCCCAGTTTGGCGGCGTATCCGTAACCATCCATCTGGCCAGCCCTTTCCATAAAGAAGTGGCATTTTCGCTCCGTTGATGGGCTAATTCAAGCGCGGCAGTATCCAAAACTGGCTGAATGCGGCCCAGCCGCGCATAGCCTGATGATTTTCCGCCGCTCTGTTCAACCTGCGTCCAGAACGCTTCGGCCATCATCAAGCTGTCAAACTGAAAGGCTTTTTTACTGTTCCAGTTTTCCGGCACATGCGGCGCAAGCGCCCCCACGATTCCGCCACTTGATCCTGCTGCAATCCCCTGCGGGTCTACCACCGTCACCTTTGCCCCACGGCGCGCGCATTCCCAGGCGATAGAAAGCCCGAAAATACCTGCCCCACGGATTGTTACGTCGTCCATTGCCACGCCTGATGCATCTGATAGAACATCCCTAATTGTGGTTTGCACACTTCACAAGGTCCGATGATGCCCTCTTCTGATCCACAGCTTTCTTGGCACGACCGCGATGTGCCGGTTTCGACACAGTTTGATGATCCCTATTATTCGCTTGAAAACGGGCTGCAAGAAACTCAACATGTGTTTTTGGCAGGAAATGACTTGCCCCAGCGGTTTTGCCATAGGGTTCATATTGCCGAATTGGGATTTGGCACTGGCCTAAATCTTTTGGCAACACTGGCGCTATGGCGCGCCAGCGGCGTAACAGGGCAGTTACAGTTTACCAGCTTTGAAGCCTATCCGATGGCAGCTGACCAAATGGCCCGCGCTCTTGCACATTTTACCCCGTTAGAGCCTTTAGCAAAAGAGTTTGCCCCTCTCTGGCCAGAGCTGTGCGCCCATGGCCGGATTGAAACCGATGAGCTTTGCTTAAACGTACTCTTTGGTGATGCGCGCAAAACCTTGCCAAACTGGCAAGGACAAGCCGATTGCTGGTTTCTGGATGGGTTTTCACCGGCCAAGAACCCCGAGCTTTGGGGGGCCGATTTGCTTAAATCCGTCTATGACCATACGGCCAATGGAGGGACCGCCGCGACCTACACGGCGGCAGGCTTTGTGCGCCACAATCTTGAATTGGCCGGTTTCACCGTGAAACGAAGTAAGGGGTTTGGCCGCAAGCGGCACATGACCCAAGCCGTAAAAGGGGCATTTGATGCAAAGCAATAACCGGCTTGGAATTATCTTGATGATGGTCACCACTGTGGTGTTTGCCGCCCAAGACGGTATTTCAAAACATCTGGCCCAAGAATACAACGTGCTGATGGTGGTGATGATCCGCTACTGGTTTTTCGCAGCTTTCGTGCTGACCGTTGCAAAGCGCAGGGCGGGCGGGCTGCGCCAGGCGGCCGCTACAGCGCAGCCCCTGCTGCAGATCTTTCGCGGCAGCTTACTGGCGATCGAAATATGCGTCACTGTGGCGGCATTTGCGCTTTTGGGTTTGATTGAAAGCCATGCAATTTTCGCCTGTTACCCACTGCTTATCGCCGCTCTCTCTGGCCCTATTTTGGGAGAAGCCGTGGGGTGGCGCCGTTGGGTTGCGATTGGCGCAGGGTTCGTCGGCGTACTGATTATCCTCAATCCAACGGCCAGTATTTTTAGCCCTCTGGCCATTATCCCGTTTTTCTCGGCTGTCATTTTTGCGCTGTACGGGCTTCTGACGCGCTATGTCTCGCGGCAGGACAGCGCCGAAACCAGTTTTTTCTGGACCGGCATCACCGGCGTTGTTCTGATGAGCGCCATCGGCATCTGGATGTGGGAACCAATGAGCGGTCGCGACTGGCTTTGGATGGCTTTGCTCTGTGTTACAGGGGCTTTGGGCCATGGCCTATTGATCAAATGTTACGAGGTGGCTGAAGCCAGTGCTGTGCAGCCTTTTGCCTATCTGCAACTGGTTTTTGTATCCGTCATCGGCGTGGCATTTTTTAATGAGGTCATCGCTTTAAATGTGGCCATTGGCGCCGGAATTGTTCTCAGCGCAGGCCTATTCACTTTTTGGCGCGAGCGGCTGAAAAACCGAGCTCTTTAATTGCACTGAAAACGGCTCAGACTGCGCAGGCATGCCCAGTCGCGCGCGGTAATTGATGAGACTTTCCGCCTCCCGCATGACATAATTGCGGGTTTCAACATAGGGGATCATTTCGATCCATTGGACAATATCAACACCAGGTGCGCGCGGATCACCAAGGCTTTTGATCCAGATGTCAACCCGGTTGGGGCCCGCATTATAAGCCGCGGCCACAAGCACTGGGTTGCCTTCAAAGCGCTGGGTTAAATCGGCCAGATACTGACCGGCCAGTTCGGCATTATACTCCCAGTCGCGGATCAGCCGGTCGGGGCTATAGTCCACTGCCAGCTTCTGCGCCATGGCTTTTGCCGTCGCCGGCATCACCTGCATCAAACCCCGTGCTCCCGCAGGAGATATCGCGCTGTCTTTAAACTCAGTTTCACGGCGGGCAATCGCAAGCATAAGCTCGGTGGCCACCGGATAGGTTTTCTGGCCCAAAGGGTGCAAAGCGAAAAGTGGTCTTGGATAGACATATCCCTGACTTGCTTTCCGTTTGCCCAATCGCACCAAAGCCCTTGGCTGCTTGATCTCTTCGAGGAAATCAACGAGCTGAGGAAGCTGATCCTCGGGCAAAGTTTCCGCCAAATGCGTTACAAAACGCTCGGCCAAAATCGGCTGATCTGCAGCGTACAATAGGATTGTTGCTTGAAATACAGGGCTTTGACGAAACCCCGCATCTTGCCAATCTGGCAAAGAGACATCTTGCGACAGGCCTTTCGTCATTGGCACCGCCACTTGTTCAGCGCAGAGCAGACCATAAAATCCAACCTGATAATCCGAACCTAAGCGAAAAGAGCGCTGGGCAGGTTCATCATTTCCCTGCGCCTGATGCGCAATTCCCAACCAATAATATCCCCGGCTTAAGGAAATCGGTGTTTCACTCTTAAGCAGCAGGTTTTCAAAATGCACTTGGGCAATGGTGGGGCTGTTATGGTGCTGCAGCGCGATATATCCGGCAAGCCATTCAAGATCGGCGAAATCACCGCCTTTGGTCAGATGATGGCCCGATGCCAGTTGATAGGCCAAATCAAACCGCTTTTCAGAAATCAGCTCACGAACCAAAAGTTTACGGCCCTTGGACCACACCTCTGGCCTACCTAGAAAAACCGCCGATTGACTGCGCTTTGCGAGTAAGGCCATGGCTGAATCTTGGCGCCCAGCACGCAGCCGCCACGTAAAGCGGGCATGGGCCAAGAGCGGGGTATTTTGCAGCTCATCTGCCACCGCGGCAATCAACGTATCAACCCCCTGCTCACCTTTACGCAGAGCAATGCGAGCCGTGGCCATGGCCGCTTGATCGCTTGATACATAGGGCAATATCGCTTCGGCCGATGCATGCGCATCGAGCCAGAGCATTTCACGAAGGCGGGCTTCATGCAGCGCTCTAAGGTTATCGGCAAATTGTTCCAGATAGGCTTGCTGAACCTTATAGCTCATTGGGGCTGCTACCCAGAAATCCTGCGCCAATCGGTGCGCTTGCTCGGTCTTTCCCTCTGCAAGTAGCGCAGCAGCATAGGCAAAGCCGCCCACTGCTGTTAACGGCGCGTGACGCTGAAAAAAGTCCAAAACCACATCGGTTGGTGCATCCAGAAAGGCCTCTTCAGATTGCTTTTGCAGGTAGGGCAAGCCGGGCCAGTCGCCGTTGCGAGCCATAAAGCGAGATACCGCTTGGGCGGTTCCAGCGCCAGATCGGTGCAAATGCCATTCAATAATATCGGTGGCAATGCGCCCATCTTGCGCCGCAATTTGCAAGGCTGCTTGCCAATTTTGTTGCTGCACGGCATCCAACGCGTTTTCGAGCGGTCGAGGCGCGGCGCTTGCAGAGGTTAAACTGGTAAAAATGATCAAAAAAAGACCAAAGATACGGAACATTACTTGCATTTTTCGTTATGAACCTGAATAGACTGCGGCGACTGTAACGTGAGAAATGCGTAACGCCAACGATCTCTGTGGCTTAGGCAGAAAATTGCTGCTAGATTATCGCGTGTTCACAAAAACTAGGAGGAGCGTATCATGTTGAAAGGATCAATGCCAGCATTGGTGACGCCATTTAAAGATGGTGCTGTGGATGTTGATACGCTCAAATCATTGGTCGATTGGCATATTGAGCAGGGAAGCCATGGGTTGGTGCCGGTCGGCACAACAGGTGAAAGCCCAACGCTAAGCCATGAAGAACATGAAATGGTCGTCGCCGAGGTGGTCAAAGCCGCTGCAGGACGGGTGCCGATTATTGCCGGAGCAGGCTCAAACAATACCGCCGAGTCGCTTAGATTTATGGCCCATGCCAAAGAGGTCGGGGCCACGGCAACTTTGGTCGTGACACCCTATTACAACAAACCCACGCAAGCGGGACTTATCGCGCATTTCAAAACCTTGCATGATGCCTGCGAGTTGCCGATCGTCATTT
>PBSX01000080.1 GCA_002726375.1 Marinovum sp. | reverse complement strand
CGCATCTGCTGGGATGGCTGCACGGATATTGATTTGGCTCATAGCTGCGCTAACAGCTCTGAGTGCCGGTCAATATAAGCCTGCCGCGCCGTTTTGGGCGCACGCAGATCAACTTTAAGACCGTTAATAAGGCTGTGATCCGGCGCCCCGAAAAACCCATCGGCCTCTTTGGCTGAAAACCCTGCGATCTGGGTGGCTTCCATCCATGCGCTTATTTTGTCGGCCTTTTTAATCTGCTTTTTAATCGTTGTTGGCAGTTTGGCTGGCAGACCAAAGCGAATGTGAATTGCAACGCTCAGTCGCTCATCTAGCACCTCATAGCCCGGCCCCACCGCGGCTTTGACCGGCGAAATCATATCTCCGATGACATATTCGGGCGCATCATGCAGCAGGGCGGCAAGTCGCCATTTGGCGGGGGCTTTGGGGGCAAGACGGCCATAGATATCTTCAACAAGCAGCGAATGTTCGGCCACGGAATATGCGAAATCGCCCTGAGTTTGACCATTCCAGCGTGCCACAAAAGCCAGCCCATGGGCAATATCTTCGACTTCGATATCGACAGGCGTCGGGTCCAGTAAATCGAGCCGGCGACCCGAAAGCATTCTTTGCCATGCGCGTGGTTGTTTCATTTAGACCTCTTGCAGTTGTAATGATGTCTGCACGAAGCAGGCCCTATGCGCAAGCTTTGGGCATCAGGGAACTTTGTTTCTTTGCCGCTAGCGGGGTGCGTGAGACAAAAGTGACGTGCTGCTTTACCTGATTGCCGTGTGATCTAAGTTGTGTTACGCGCCATGTTGAGAATTTTAGGAGATCGAACCTGTGAGCACTGATTTTATAGTCAAAGACATTGCCCTGGCCGAATTTGGCCGCAAAGAATTGGATATTGCCGAAACCGAAATGCCCGGATTGATGGCGCTGCGTAAAGAATATGGCGAAAGCAAACCACTGACCGGTGCGCGTATCGTTGGATCGCTGCATATGACTATTCAAACCGCTGTTTTAATCGAAACATTGGTAGAGCTGGGCGCAGATGTGCGCTGGGCCTCATGTAATATTTTTTCGACCCAAGACCATGCGGCGGCGGCGATAGCCGCAGGTGGAACGCCAGTGTTTGCGATTAAGGGCCAAACNTTGACCGANCACTGGGATTACCTTGACCGGTCCTTTATGTTCCCCGAGGGCGCGAATATGATTTTGGATGATGGCGGCGATGCAACGCTTTACGTGTTGCTGGGTGCGCGGGTGGAAGCCGGTGAAACCGACCTGATTGCGGTGCCCACTTCAGAAGAGGANGAGGCTGTTTTTGCACAGATCAAAAAGCGCATGGCCGAAAGCCCCGGCTGGTTCACAAAGCAGCGTGATATGATCCAGGGTGTGTCCGAAGAAACCACCACTGGCGTGCACCGTTTGTATGAGTTGGTCAAACAGGGCCAATTNCCGTTTCCTGCGATAAATGTGAACGACAGCGTCACCAAGTCTAAGTTTGACAATAAATACGGCTGTAAAGAATCATTGGTGGATGGTATCCGCCGTGCCACCGATACGATGATGGCCGGCAAAGTGGCTGTTGTGTGCGGNTATGGCGATGTGGGCAAAGGCTCTGCTGCTTCACTGCGCGGCGCGGGTGCACGTGTAAAAGTTACCGANGTTGATCCGATCTGCGCCTTGCAAGCGGCCATGGACGGGTTTGAAGTGGTCCTACTTGAAGATGAGTTGGACACAGCCGATATATTTATCACCACCACTGGCAACAAAGATGTTATCCGTATCGAACATATGCGCGGTATGAAGGATATGGCGATCGTTGGTAACATCGGCCATTTTGATAACGAAATCCAAGTGGCGCATCTAAAAAATCACAAATGGACCAATATCAAAGAGCAGGTCGATATGATCGAAATGCCAAATGGCAACCGTTTGATTTTGCTGTCCGAAGGCCGNCTTTTGAACCTTGGAAATGCAACCGGCCATCCGTCCTTTGTGATGTCTGCGTCCTTTACCAACCAAGTGCTGGCCCAGATCGAACTTTGGACCAAAGGCGATGATTACAACGATGACGTNTATATCCTGCCCAAGCATTTGGATGAGAAAGTGGCGCGGCTGCATCTNGGCCGTATCGGTGTCAAGCTGACCACATTGGACAAAGATCAGGCNGACTATATTGGCGTAACNCCAGAGGGGCCATTCAAGCCTGAACACTATCGGTATTAAGCCGGAGTGTTTGGCGCCACTTAGCGTGGACTGGTGCATTGATTTAACCAGATCAAACAGCGTGAGAACAGTGCACGTGATTTAAAGAAAATTTGCGTCACTTGGTTCTTGGTTTTCTGTGCGAAACTGGGTTAACTATAAATACCGCGCCAGGACGGCCGGACCCTATCTAGAAACCTGACGTGCCGTGGGAGCACAAGGGGTGATATGAGGGTTCTGGCCACCGCGTCGGAGCCCTCATTTTTTTACAACAGCGCTGCTTGTGAAAATGGCAAGCGGGCCATTGGCCCGTCGATCCTTATCAAGACAGTTAAAATGCTTATGTGGGTCGAGAGGGTAAAGTGCCGTGCAGGAATTTGAAACCGACCGGCGCTTTAACCAAGACTAGCCCACCTTGACGATCTGTTTGCCAAAGTTTTCNCCGTTCAGCAGACCNATGAACGCGCGCGGCGCATTTTCAAGCCCCTCGGTGATGTCCTCTTGATAGGTGATTTGGCCTTTTGCCAACATCGGACCAACATCGCGCAGGAAATCAACATAGCGGTCCCAGTGATCAGAAATGATAAATCCGTTCACTGACAGCCGGCTCACAAGGATTGTGCGCCAAAGTTTTGGCANATTATCCCTTTCACCTCCGGCATTTGCGCCCAATGCGCCCGCGTTATACCAGCTGATCAATCCACAAAGCGGAATACGCCCACCNACATTCATCAGCGGCAGCACGGCTTCGAAAATCTTACCGGCCACATTTTCAAAATAAATATCCACGCCTTTGGGGCATTGCTCGGCAATGGCCGCGCGCATCGCTCTGGCGTCAGCGTATTCTTTATGGTCAAGACAGACATCAAAGCCGAATTTTTCCACTGCGAGCGCGCATTTTTCTGCGCCGCCGGCAATACCCACCGTGCGCAGACCGCGCGCTTTGGCCACTTGACCGACCATCGAGCCAACCGGGCCAGTGGCGGCCGCAACTACAAGGGTTTCGCCGGCTTTGGGGCGGCCCANNTCCATCAGGCCGTACCAACCGGTAAACCCGGGCATGCCAAGTACACCAAGGGCGGTTGTGATCGGGGCNAGTTTGGGGTCAAGTTTGCGCAGCTCTTTGGCTTTAATACAGGCATGGCTGGCCCAGCCAAGCATTCCAAATACATAATCGCCTGCTGCAAANTCCGCAGCGTTCGTTGCCACAACCTGACCCACTGCGCCGCCTTCCATTGTGCCGCCAAGTGGCACCGGGTTGGCATAGGATTTTGCATCATCCATGCGGCCCCGCATATAAGGATCAAGCGACATATAGTGCACCTCAACCAGAACCTCGCCTTCGGCAGGNGTTGGCATGGGGATACTTTCCAGCAGAAAATCTTCATCGGCAGGGGTGCCCACCGGCCTGCGGGCCAAGGCAATTCGTTGCATGGTTTCGGTCATCTTATTCTCCTTTANGGTNGACTGCTACGATAGCGAAATACGCCAGTTGCGCTGGCAATTTTTGTGGACAGGTTATCGCTGAGAGAGGCGTCAGCGAAAAATGTTTTGTGGCCGCCGCCGGTACGATTGGCGGTGGCGATTAACAGATCGCCTTTGCATTGGGCCAGATAATTGACGTTTAAGTTAAGCGTCATAGCCCAGCGCGGCGGCGCACCCTTTGGGGCAAAACAGCCAGCATAGCCCATGGCTGTATCGGCCAATGTGGCATAAACGCCTCCATGCGGTATNCCCTGCCGGTTCATCAAAAAATCAGCCAAAGGCAATTCAAGCCGGCAATAANCTTCGGACCAATCGGCCAAAACAAACCCCAGATGACGCTGTAGCGGATAGGGGCGTTCATCGTGGAAATGCGCAGGATGGTCGATACCGCTCATACTGTTTTTGCAGCTTTTAAGCCGGCAGCCGCAAAAACTGAAACATAGTGGCCGACTTTCAATGCCCGCTCGGGGTTTGAGGCATTGCCGTCAAGCGCCCGCTTTTTCACGCCTTGCAGAATGCCGGCCATGCGGAAAAAGCAAAACGCCAAGTAAAACCCAAACCGGTCGATGCCTGCCAATCCGCGCCGCGCGCAATAAAGATCAATAAAGGCCTGATCTTCCATTAGGCCCTGCGCCTTTCGGTCGATCCCGGCCAACCCGCGCCCCTCGGGGCCGGTCGGCATGGCCCATTGCATGATCACTGCCGCCAAATCGGCAAACGGATGCCCGATGGTCGACAGCTCCCAATCCAGCACTGCAAGACATTCGGGGCCGGATTTTGAAAACAGCATATTGTCGATCCGGTAATCGCCATGCACCAAGGTCCGCTGGCCGTCATCATCAGGAAGATTATTGTCCAGCCATTGGATCAGCGCATCCATATCAGGGATATGCTCTGTCTCGCTGGCCTTATACTGTTTTGCCCAGCGGCTGATTTGCCTTTGATAGTAATTGCCTTCGGGACCAAAATCTGACAGCTGCACCGCGTCAATGTCCACATCATGGATTGCGGCCAAAACACGGTTCATTTCCTCTTGGATCCTGCGGCGGTCGTCTTGGGCAACATCCGGCAGGACCGGGTTGTCGTAATTTATCCCGTCAACCATATCCATCACATAAAAGGCAGAGCCGATCACCGCATCATCTTCGCACAAAAAATGCATGCGCGCGACGGGCACATCGGAGTGTTCAAGCGCCTTTTGCACCCGAAATTCGCGATCAACTGCATGCGCCGATTTGAGCAATACGCCCGGCGGCTTGCGGCGCAGAACATAGTCTTTGCCTGGCGTGATCAGCCGGAAAGTCGGGTTTGATTGCCCACCGGCAAATTTCTCGGCACTTAAAGGGCCATTAAATCCAGCCAAGCGGTCACTCAGCCATACACTGACTGCTTCGGTATCTAGATGGGCAGTGTCTGACATGGTTGGCCTTTAGCTATAGGTCAAAAACTGATGGGTTTCGGCCGTGATATGCGGCGTTTCNTTGAACCCGTGTAGATAACAGGCTTTTTGCGTAAAAATAAAGCGTGTGAGCGAACAGTTCTTGACCTGCAGTTGCAGTTTAATCTGTTGATCCGGCGGGCTTTGCATCATAGATGCCACCATCTGGCCAATTGGGCCGCCTGAACTCACGGCTAGGACGGTGGATGGTCCGTCGCGCATGATGAATTGCCGGGCGGCTTCGATGCGCTGGGTAAAGGCGGCCCAGCTCTCTGGCGGATCGGTGATCTCATCGCGCTGCCACGCCAGAACAGTTTCGCGCAGGGTTTTAAAATGGGTTTTGCGGTCACTATGCATATCTTTGGGGCCGCTGCCGGCTCCAAATCGCGCGTTCAGCAGGCCGGTAAAGTCAAATTCATTCAGCCCAGCGTGAATTTCTGGCGCAACCGCTGCCATCCCCATGCCCCGCTGAATACCCTCAAGTGTTTCGCGGTGGCGGTTTAAATCGCCGATGACCCAAAGATCCGGCCGCACGCCCTGTGCGGCGATGGCTTGCCCAAGGGCAAAGCTTTGCGTGTGGCCAAGATCAGACAGCACGTCATAATTATCCGCGCCGAAACTGGCCTGTGCGTGTCTAGCCAGATAAAGTTCAGCCATTCGCTTGCCCAAACAGGCGGTCTTTGGCATGGCCGTATTGCGCGGTAAATTGGTCTACCAATTCTTGGGTTGTCATATGGGTTTTGATCGCCCCAATGCCCTGACCTGACCCCCAGATTTCTTTCCATGATTTTGGCTTTTCGCGATCTTGGGAAAAATCCATTGAGCTGACATCGGCGCTGGGCAGATTATCAGGGTCCATTCCGGCCCGCGAGATTGAGGGTTTTAGATAGTTGCCATCCACACCGGTAAAGAGCGAGGAATAGACAATGTCGTCGGCGCTACTGTCGATGATCATTTGTTTGTAATCGGCGACGGCATTGGCCTCTTTTGTGGCGATAAAAGGCGATCCAATATAGGCCAGATCGGCGCCCATAGCCTGAGCGGCCAGAATACTGCCACCGGTTGCAATCGAGCCAGATAACATCAGCGGGCCTGTGAACCATTCGCGGATTTCGCTGATCAGGGCCATTGGCGATAAAGCGCCGGCATGCCCGCCCGCACCTGCGGCGACCGCGATCAATCCATCCGCGCCTTTTTCGATCGCTTTTTTGGCAAAGCGGTTGTTGATAATATCATGCAGGGCGATGCCGCCGCAGCTATGAGCGGCGTCATTGACCTCGACGCGGGCCCCCAGCGATGTAATCCAGATCGGTACTTTCCATTTGGCGCATATTTCAACATCGCGATCAAGCCGCGCATTTGACCGGTGCACGATCTGATTGACTGCAAAAGGCGCCGCCGGATTGTCTGGGTTCGCTTGGTTATAGCGGTCAAGCTCTTCTGTGATCTGCTTTAGCCAGCGCTCTAGCTCAATCGGCTCGCCGTCTTTTTCCCGCGCGTTGAGCGCTGGAAACGAGCCGACAATGCCGGCTTTGCATTGGGCAATCACCAGATCAGGATTTGAGATAATAAAAAGTGGTGCTGCGATCACAGGAAGGCGCAGACCTGTTAGTTGCGATGGAAATTTGGTCATTTCTTTGGAAGTCCTTGGTTAAAAATACTGTCTGCCAATCCATTCGGCGATCAGCGCGGGGCGCTCTTGGCCCTCAATTTCTACGGTGATGTCCCAGATATTGGTCACTTCGGTTGGTTTAGGGTGACGCACGCTTTTCAATGTGAAATGCGCGCGCACACGCGCACCGGATTTCACCGGAGAGATGAACCGGATTTTATCAAAACCATAGTTCACGCCCATAGTGGCGCCTTCGATGTCTGGAACACCGTCGTAAATCATCGCCGAAAGCATCGATAAGGTCAAAAACCCATGCGCAATGGTGGTGCCAAACGGCGTCTTTTCAGCCGCTTTTTCGTCCACGTGGATAAACTGATGGTCTTCTGTCACATCGGCGAAATTATCAATCCGGCTTTGATCAATCTCGAACCAGCGCGAAGTGCCAACTTTCTGGCCCTCAAGCTTTAAAAAATCATCTAGTGCAATGCTGCTCATCGCCTAATCCTCTCCGAATATCGAAGCTCCGGTGGCCACGTTTATGCCGCCAGAGACAGGGATCACTGCGCCGGTTATGTAAGATCCGCCATAGCCGCAAAGAAACTGAAGACAGGCGGCGATATCTTCTGGCCGCCCGATACGGCCGCTTGGCACCCGCTCGGCAACCCGATCTGCGCCGCTGTCCTGACCGATGGCAAAATCGGTCATCCCGGATTGAAATGGCCCCGGGGCCAAAGCGTTGACCGTGATATGACGCGGGCCCAGTTCTTTAGCCAGAATGCGGGTCATATGATGTACCCCTGCTTTCGAGACCGAATAAGAATAGGCGCCATCGCCCATAGGCACTTCGCCCATCACGCTGCCAACATTGACCACCCGCGCCGGATCGTCCACCGTGCCCGCATCCGCCAGCATATCGCCCAGACCTTGGGTCAGGTGGAACATGCCAGTCACGTTCAGGGCCATCACCTTTTCCCAAGCGTCATAGGGGAAAACGCCAAATGGCATGCCCCAAGTGCGCCCTGCGTTGTTCATCAGGATGTTCAATGCACCGGTGCGCTGCTGCACTGCGCTGATCAAGGTCTCAATACCCTCGGCGCTGCCGACATCGCCGCCAAAGCCCTCGGCAGAGCCGGCAAGATCGGCAGCGTTTATAGCGGCGGCAACCTCGGCGCAGGCTTCTGCCTTGCGGCTTGCAATGAGAACACGTGCGCCGGCAGCGGCCAGTCCTGTGGCGGCCATCCGCCCAATACCGGTGGCCCCGCCAGTGACTAAAGCGGTTTTGCCAGTTAATCCAAAAAGACTGTCAGGCGTCATGTGATTTCCCTATTTTGGTCAGATTAGAAAAAAGCTGTTTGACACAATGTACAAGTGGTCAATTGGCAAATGCCGTTACGTTTTTGGCCTATTCGCTTTGTCTGGCTTGCTCGGTTAGCTCGCGCCAAAGCACCTTGCTTGATCCGGATTTTGGCAAATTGGTAACAAATTCAATATGGGTTGGGCATTTATACGCCGCCATATTGGTTTTGCACCATGTGATGATATCGGCTGGATCGGGTGGATTTTCACGATCAACGGGCACAATAACCGCTTTGGCGGTTTCGCCGCGCCGGGTGTCGGTAATGCCAATCACGCAAACCTCGGCGATC
>PBSX01000079.1 GCA_002726375.1 Marinovum sp. | reverse complement strand
TTTTTGGCTTTGATCACCTGCAACAAAGGCATCACCGACGCCATATCAGGCCCGTGCGCCTGACCTGTCAATGCAAGGCGAAGCGGCATGAACAGCGATTTTCCCTTACGTCCACTGGCTGCTTTCACTTCGGCGGTCCAAGCTGACCATGTGCCATCATCAAATGGGCCATCAGGCAATAGCGCAAGCGCTTGATCCACAAAATCGCGGTCTTCGCCGGCCACCACCGGCTCTGCGCCCTGTGAAAAGAGCTCCCACCAAGCGGCCAGATCATTCAGCGTGCTGATATTATCGCGTGTGACCTTCCAGAAGTTTTCTGCCAGCGCATCCGGCACACCTGCTGCTGCAACCGCATTGGCCACCGCCTCAAGCGGCAGGTTTTGCAAATGCCGCGCGGTGAGAGGCATCAGGTCTTCTACATCAAATTTTGTCGGCGCCGAGCCGAACTGCGACAGCTCAAAGCCCGCGGCCAATTCCCCATGATCATCGCGCAATTCAACCGGCTGGCTTGATCCAAGCCGTGCCATCAAACTGGCCAAAGCTTCCGGTGCGATGCCGCGCGTGCGCATGTCGCGCAGCGCCAAAGTGCCAAGCCGCTTTGACAGCGCTTCGCCCTGCGGTCCGGTCAGCAACGAATGGTGGGCAAACTGCGGCACTGCTCCGCCCAAAGCGCGGATCATCTGAATTTGAGTAGCCGTGTTGGTCACATGATCCGATCCGCGGACCACATTGGTGATGCCCATTTCCACATCATCCACCACTGAGGCCAGTGTATAAAGATATTGGCCATCACCGCGGATCAGCACGGGATCGGAAACACTGGCCGCATCAATTGAAATATTGCCTAAAATCCCATCAGCCCATTCAATCCGCGTGGGGTCAAGCTTGAACCGCCAATGGCCTTGGCCGCGTTCAGCCCGCATCCCATCTTTTTCCGCTTCGCTCAGCCCAAGCGCCGCGCGGTCATAAACCGGCGGCTTGCCCATGTTGAGCTGTTTTTTGCGCTTTAGGTCAAGCTCGGTCGGGGTTTCAAAACATTCGTATAAAAGTCCCATCTCGCGCAGCTTGTCGGCAGCAGCGTCATATTGTGCAAGCCGCTCAGATTGGCGCTCAATCCGGTCCCATTGCAGACCAAGCCATGTCAAATCCTCTTTAATCGCATCGACATATTCGTCTTTCGACCGCTCGGGGTCTGTATCATCAATGCGCAGGATAAACGTACCGCCCACTTTGCGGGTGATCAGATAATTCATCAATGCCGGACGCATATTTCCCACATGCAAATAGCCGGTCGGCGATGGGGCAAAACGAGTGATGGTCATATAGCTCTCCTATTGCCGCATGCTCTTTCACATAGATACCGATTTGTCCAGTCAGAGCCTGTACTCCGATGGCCGACTGAGGCCTGTATCGGCTCCCAAAAGGCAGTGAAAAACCAATTTACCAAGATGGCAAAACCTGATCTATCTTGGATAAATTCAGGATGTTGTAAGATGGCAAAACCAATCATTGTTATCGGGGCCGGTATCTGCGGGGTTTCGACCGCGCTCTGGCTGCGCCGCTCTGGTCATGAGGTGATGCTCATTGATCAAAACGCACCGGGCACAGGGGCGTCTTTTGGCAATGCGGGTCTGTTGGCGCAATGGGCGATTGTGCCGGTGACCGAGCCCGGACTTTGGCGGCATATCCCGCGCTATCTGATCGACCCGACGAGCCCGCTTTTTGTCAAATGGCGCTATCTGCCCAAACTGGCACCATGGCTGGCCCAATTTCTGCCGCATGCTGCAGCCGATAAATCCCGCGCAATCACCGAAGCCCTAATCCCGCTTATCAGTGATGCGGTGGATCAACACAAAGCTATGGCCAAAGGCACATCTGCCGAAAACTGGATTGCCGACAGCGCCTTTAGTTACGCCTATCGAAATCGCTCGGCCTTTGAGGGTGATGCCTATAGCTGGGCGATGAAAAAAGCCGCTGGGTTTATCCCCGAGGTAATTACAGGCGCTGCCGTGCGCGAGCGTGAACCGATCTTAGGACCGGCGATCAGCTGCCTGGCGGTGCTCAAAGGTCAGGGCCATATCCTAAATCCGCTTGGCTATATCACCGAACTGGCAGCAGTATTTGCCCATATGGGGGGGAAGTTCCTCCAAACAAAGGTACAGGATTTTGAGCGCAGCGGCGATAAAATCCAAGCTGTGCTCACCGATCAGGGACGGTTTGAATGTGAACGGATAGTGGTCACCGCCGGTATCTGGTCGCGCGCTTTGATGGGCAAGTTAGGGCTTAATGTGCCGCTTGAGGCCGAGCGCGGCTATCATGTGATCTATAAAAATCCCTCTCAAATACCGCGCAACCCAATGATGATGACCACTGGAAAGTTCGGTGTCACCCCGATGAGCGATGGGCTGCGCTGCGCCGGGACGGTGGAATTAGGCGGTATTGAGCTTGGCCCAAGCAAAGCGCCGATCAAGCTGCTGCGGCGCCGTGTTGCCGAAGCTTTCCCGCAGTTGCGCTACGGGTCCACCGAAGAATGGATGGGGTTTCGCCCCTCGACCCCCGACAGCCTGCCACTGATTGGCGAGATTGGGAAAAGCGGCATTTTCACCGCTTTCGGTCATCAGCACATTGGCCTGACAGCCGGGCCCAAAACCGGCCGCCTAATCGCGGATATTATCGATCAGCGATCCCCGAATATGGATATACGCCCCTATGATCCGCAGCGGTATAAACGATAAGAACCGATCTGGCTTTGGTATAAAACCGCGTTAGAAACTCGCGCTAAGCCGCCTTTCATCCGCTGCTCTGCTGAGCTTGCTTTGGCTGAGCTAGGCAGTTAGCGTGTCTCTAATTCATAACGATACTACTTATGGAACCCTTACAAACCACCCATTTTGGTGAACAGAAATATATTTTAACCATGTCATCCCGTAATCATCCAAGCCGTTCTCTCGATCAATTGAGCGGGCTTTATGATGACCAATAACGCATCGCAGCGGCGGTTCCTTGTGGTTGGTGGCACAGGCATGCTTGCACCTTTATGTCAGGCCCTGCCGCCCAAAGAGCTGGTTATCGCCGTCCGTTTTGTGTCGCATCACTCGCAACTTTTAACATTTTCCAACGCGGTTCAGCGGGTAGAACTCGATTATCACTCTGTCCCCTCAGCCAACGGATTTTTGCAAAATCTGGCACTTTGGCCGAATATGCAGAGCTGCATCCTTTGGGTTCATCCGCCTGCGCAAAGCTTTTCCCAAGCGGTGATCCAAGCCTTTGCACAGCGCCGAAAGCCGCCACATATCATCGAGGTGCTTGGCTCACAAGCAACGCCAACAGATCTAAGCCGTATTGCAAAGTTAAACCCAATCCGGCGCACCACGGTCCGCTTAGGCCGGCATCAAGAATCAACCGGAGGGCGCTAGCTCACCCACCGGGAGATCAGCGCGAAAGTGGCATTGCCATTGATGAAAGATCATCCCACGCTGGGGTTAGATAGGATATAAGGTCGGTGGCTTTGCCGCTTGACGATCTACCCTATTTCAATCAGGCTATTACATTAGAAATTTACAGCTTTATTGATTTTCAATTTTTCCACGAAGGGCGTAATCAAAATCGACCCCCCCGGCCGCAATGCGAACCCACAAATTGCCAACCCAAACATCTGCTTGGATGCTTTTAGGGACATCAATCATGACCGGCTTTTCAATGTCGATGCAGGGGCCTACCCTGTGCGTATTCTTTTGCTTTATCGATCGCTCAGGGATGAATCATATAGCCGCAAAGTCACCGAAGAAGCAGCCCGGATTTTGCGCAGCCTTGGGGCCGAGACAGTTATGTTTGATCCCACCGGCCTGCCACTGGTGGGCACCAAAGATGGCGATGCGCACCCCAAAGTGCTTGAGCTGCGCGAGCAGGTCATACACTGCGACGGCATGGTCTGGTGCTCGCCCGAACGGCACGGCGCAATGACAGGCCTGACGAAAAGCCAGATCGACTGGATCCCCTTATCGCTGGGGGCGGTGCGCCCGACCCAAGGCAAAACCTTGGCTGTGATGCAGGTCTGCGGCGGATCACAAAGTTTCAACACGGTCAATCAGCTGCGTATTTTGGGGCGCTGGATGCGGCTTTTGACAATCCCAAACCAATCCTCTGTGCCGGCGGTCTATAAAGAATTTGACCGGTCCGGCCGTATGAAGCCAAGCTCGCGCTACGACCGGATTGTTGATGTCATGGAAGAGTTGATGAAATTCACACTGCTGACCCGTGGAAACCGTAGTTATCTGACAGAGCGATACAGCGAACGTAAATCAAAGCCATAGTTAAAGTTGCGTAGCAGCGGCATAAAAACGAGCGGTTTTGGCGCTAAAGACCGGTGATTTCCCACCACCGCGATAATGATGCGATACCGACGCAATACCGACATGCCATTTTCGGCCTTAATCGTAGCTGCGTTGATCTTCTATCACCAGACCGTCGCGGGGCAAACCTCCGGGGCGTATAAGCTCAATCTGGCCCTTTAGTTTGAGCGTTGAGGCTACGGTTGTTTCATAATCTGCCGCTTCTGTGGCCTCAGTTTCGATCTGCACGGTCATGGCATCCATTTCACCTTCGCGGCGCGCAATGACCCGTGCGCGCTCGACTTCGGGATGCGCCTCGACCAGCGCCGCCACCTGTTCAGGGCGCACAAACATGCCTTTGATTTTGGTGGTTTGATCAGCGCGGCCCATCCAGCCTTTGATCCGCATATTGGTGCGCCCGCAGGGGCTTTGGCCCGGCAGAACAGCACTTAAGTCCCCGGTTGCAAAGCGAATTAACGGATAGTCGGGATTAAGCGTCGTGACCACAACCTCGCCCACTTCTCCCTCAGAGACCGGATTTCCCGTGCCCGGGGTGACGATCTCAACCAGCACGCCTTCGTCGACAATCATGCCCTCCATCGCGGGGCTTTCATAAGCGATATTGCCCAGATCGGCCGTGGCATAACTTTGCAGGCAAGTGATCCCGCGATCGGCATATTCAGCCCTCAGGGAAGGGAACAGCGCACCGCCGCCCACGGCCGCCTTGGTGATCGACAAGCGCTCGCCCATTTGATCCGCCTTATCAAGGATCACCTTAAGATAATCGGGCGTTCCTGCATAGGCGGTGCAACCAATATCAGCCGCCGCACGCACTTGTAATTCGGTCTGCCCAACCCCCGCCGGCACCACCGCCGCCCCCACTGCGCGCGCACCACTTTCAAAGATCAAGCCAGCAGGCGTTAAGTGATAGCCAAAACAGTTTTGCACGATGTCACCTTTNCCGATACCCAGCGCATGCAAGACACGCCCCATACGCCACCAGTCNTTGTCGATGCCGCCCGGTTCATAGATTGGACCTGGAGATTGAAAAATATGCGCAAAATCNGNAATTTTCCGGGCGTTAAATCCCCCCAAAACATTTCCCACTGTTTGGGCTTTGGTCAGAACAGATTTGCGCAGCACGGGAAGCAAAGCCAAATCTGAAAGTGTTTTTACGGCTGAGGCGTCGACTTCTTGAAACGCCTCATTATATCCAGAAAGTGCTGCTGCCCGGACAATTTGCCTGGGCAGTTGCTCTGCGATATCAGCGATCCGCTTATCATTATTGCGGGTTTCCAAGTCATCAAAAAACATCGTCTACTCGCTCTTTCTTTCCAATCAGCCAATATTTTTAAATTTTTCTTTGCAGCAAATACTTAACTTAAACATACGCTCTAGCCCGCTACTTTTATTATAGATTTCACCTCTATAGGGCGTGATTAGTTTAGCCAGCGTTTGCGTCTACGGTAGCTGCGTACATTTCTAAAGGACTTGCGGCCTTCATCTGAGACCCCAAGATAGAACTCCTTCACATCCGGGTTTTCCCGCAAATCCGCTGCCGGTCCGTCCATGACCACCCGGCCAGATTCTAGTATATAACCATAATGCGCATAGCGAAGGGCAACATTGGTATTTTGCTCTGCCAGTAAAAATGTAACGCCCTCTTTTTCATTCAAATCCCGTACAATTTGAAAAATCTCTTCTACGAGCTGCGGTGCGAGCCCCATTGACGGCTCATCCAAAAGAACTGTTTCAGGCTTTGACATCAGGGCGCGACCGATGGCGACCATTTGCTGTTCACCACCCGATGTATAGCCCGCCAATGCTTTGCGGCGCTCTTTCAGACGTGGAAAATAACTGTAAACCAACTCCAAATTCTGGTTAATTTCTGCGCGGCTCGCTTTTCGCGTATAAGCTCCGGTTAAAAGATTTTCTTCAACTGTCAGGTGGCCAAAACAGTGCCGGCCTTCCATTACTTGGATCACCCCTCGGCGGACCAGTTCAGCTGGTGAAAGCCCATAAACAGGTTGATCGCGGTAAATCACTGACCCTTTAGTAACCTCTCCCCGTTCCGAAAGCAGAAGGTTTGAAATAGATTTTAATGTAGTGGATTTTCCGGCGCCATTTCCACCAAGCAGGGCTGTAATGCCGCCTTTTGGAACTTGCAGGCTCACACCTTTCAGCACCAAAATAACGTGGTTGTAAATCACTTCTACGTTGTTGACTTCAAGCAACGTCTCTTGGGATTTGACGGTATCTAGCATAACGTTTTATATCCAGCTGTTCATAACCCGGCGCGGAGCAAATCCGCGCCGGGTAAGTGACTTGATTAGTTACAAGTTTGAGTTTGCCATTCGGGCTTGTCAGCAACATATTTGGCTGCAGCATCTACCAGCAAAGGCTTAACGATGTCAGCCATCGGCGCGATTGGGTCAGTTATTTTAACCCAATCTGAACCATCCCACTGCTGCATGAACACAGAACCGCCACCTTCGTGGTCCTTACAGTCACCCTTCAGGTCACCTGCAAATCCGGGTAGGCCAAGTTCTGCCATGCGAGCCTGATCGAGTACGAAGTTTTCTAGTCCATCGCGCATGTCAGCACCCGTAATGACAGTCTTTCCTGTCATTTTCTGGGCTGTGGCAATCGCTTCCGCCAGGATAACCGCATTGTAAAGTCCACGATTGTACAGAACGTTACCAACCGTTGAAGGATCCGCCAGAGAATTTCCTGGCTCAACAACGTATTTGATTATGTCTTGCAAGGCAGGAAAATCAGTGCCGATGCCAGAAAAGTTGGATCCAATATAACCTTTTCCTACTTCACCAACTGGAACAAGGTCAGCATGAGCTGAAGCCCACCAGTTTCCAATAAAGTGGTCCATTGGGAACCGGATTTTCGCCGCTTCTTTGACCGCTGTTGCGTTCATAGCGCCCCAACCCCACATGATCATCCAATCCGGGCGTTCTTTACGGACATTCAACCACTGTGCAGATTGGTTTTGAGAGTCTTTAAAGGCAACTGGGAACATAGCAACCTCAAAACCCAGCTCGGGTGCGAGTTGTTCAAGTAGAGGAATAGGCTCGCGTCCATATCCACCATCTAGATAAATGAAACCGATTTTCTTTCCAGCGAGGCCGCCACGACCGTCGATATATTTCAGAATTGATGACATTTGGGACCAGTAAGAAGTCGGATAATTAAATGTCCAAGGAAATGTTTCACCTTGTGCCACGGCAGACAATCCATAGCCCATGGAAAGCACAGGAATTTCATCAATGGGTGCTTTGGGGATCAACTGCAAGGTAATGCCGGTGGAGTAAGGGTTGTATACCAAGGCGCCTTTGCCTTTGGTAGCTTCGTAACATTCTACGCCCTTTTGCGCATTATATGCAGTCTCGCACTCCTCAACCTCTACTTTAACACCGCCAATACCGCCATCCCGAGCGTTCAGCATTGCCATGTAATCTGCAAAACCGTTCCCAATTGGTACACCACCTGCTGCAAATGGTCCTGTTCTATACGAAAGTGACGGTACATACAGTGTATCTTCTGCCTGTGCCACGCTAAACGAGGCACCAGCTACAACAGCAGCGATCACCGCACTGTTTAAAAGCTTTTTCATCATCTTATATTCTCCCTATTTACGAATAGCATTCCGCTATTCCTTTAAGCGGAACCAAGACTTAAATCGTTGGTGCGGTTCCAATTACGCAACGATTTTGCGGACCTAATGTGGAAAAGGCCAGATCCTAAGCTTCTGCTTTACAAGCTGCCAGAACCGAGCGAGCCCATGTGGTTCCTTAATCAGAATGAAGACAATCATTACACCTATTGCAACAAGCGAGAAGTTCTCCATAACGGCAGCGTTGATACCGAACATTTCCCGTCCAATCTCTTTACAGATCAGCGGGAAAGTCCAGATAAAGGCAGCCCCCATATAGGAGCCAGTTATAGAGCCCAATCCCCCCAAAATCACCATGAAGAGATACAGAAATGAATGGTTCACATCGAAGCTTTCAACCTCAGCTGCTCCAAGCCACAAGAAAATCATCAAAGCGCCTGAAACGCCACAAAAGAAAGATGAAACAGCAAATGCGGAGAGCTTTGCACGCAAAGGCCGCACCCCAATCAATTCAGCTGCGATGTCCATATCGCGTATCATCATCCAGCTTCTTCCTATTCGCCCTCTTACGATATTTCCGGCAATGATTGTCATCACAATCAAGATCGTCAAAACGACAAGATACCGCGCAACCGGTTCGGCCGCAGCACCCGTGATGATGACACCGAACAATTCGCGTTGAGGTACCTCAATCGCACCAGACGGGTTAAAGTTGTACAGCCAAGGAATACGGATAAAACACCACTCGAGAAAAAACTGTGCTGCAAGTGTTGTTACAACAAGGTAAAATCCCTTGATCCTGAGGCTTGGCAAACCAAAAAGTGCTCCTACAGCTGCTGACACAAACCCACTTAAGAAAATGAGTAGTATTATGTTAATATCAGGGAAATAAGTCGTCAGTTTATAACACGAATACGCACCAACGCCCATAAACGCACCTGTTCCAAGGCTGATTTGGCCCGTAAACCCGACCAAGATATTCAATCCTATTGTCGTGATTGTAAAAATTAAAACCGGGATCATTATGGCGTTTAGTGCAAACCCATACTCCAAACCCGGGATTCCGAAAAACGGAATGTAAAGATATGCGATGGCAAGCCAAATGCCTATGCCTACTTTATCCTGACGAATAGGAAACGCTTGAAGATCTTCTTGATAGGTTGCCTTAAACTGGCCTGCTTCGCGGTAAAACATCGGCTACACCCTTTCGATAATTTTTTCGCCAAACAGGCCTTGTGGCCGGTACAGCAAGAAGACAAGAGCAATCACATAGGCGAACCAGCCCTCGACCCCTGAGCCAAACAGCGGGCCCCAGTATATTTCAAAGACTTTTTCGCCTATGCCGATGATTAAGCCTCCAACAATTGCCCCAGGCACAGATGTGAACCCCCCAAGAACAAGAACTGGTAGCGCTTTAAGAGCAATAATCTGCAGTGAGAAACTTACATCTGAACGCGCGCCCCACATAATTCCAGTCACCAAGGCAACTATACCTGCAGCAAACCATGTAATTACCCAAATATGATTAAGGGAAATTCCGACGGACAATGAGGCCTGATGGTCATCGGCAACAGCTCTTAAAGCACGGCCAACCTTTGTTTTTGAGAAAAAAAGTGCCAACCCGATGATGAGAACCGCGGCAATCACTGCGGCAGCGATGTCTATGTGTTGGAAAATTACCAAACCTCCGCCCGGCTCCCACACAGACGATCCGCTGGGCAGAAACAATTCCTTGGTGATCATGGTTTTGGTTTCACCACCAAATATCCATTGCCCCATCCCTATGAGAATATTCGTAAGCCCAATTGTCGCCATAAACAAAATAATGTCGGGTTGATTGACCAGATTTCGCAAAATCAAACGCTCAACAGAGTAAGCCAGCGCATACATAGTGGCGAGCGTAAATAATAGGGCCAACCATGCTGGCACCCCGAGTTCATGCAATCCAACAAGGGTCAAGCCAGAAAACACAACCATAATGCCCTGAGCGAAGTTGAATATCCCAGACGCTTTAAAAATAAGAACAAAGCCTAGTGCGATAAGCGCATAAAGAATGCCTGCGACAAAGCCTTCCCATAGGACTTGCATCAAAAAGTCAGGCATTTGCCACATCTGAACAAATGGATCGGCGAAAATGCCGTAAATTATATCGCCCATTAGTGCTCTACCCCCAGATATGCATCGATAACTGCCTGATTTTTCTGAACTTCATCTGGTGTGCCATCCGCCAGCATTTTTCCGTAGTCTAAAACTACCACACGATCGGCAAGATCCATCACGACGCTCATATCGTGTTCAATCAGAGCAATCGTTGTGCCATATTGTTCATTTACATCGAGAATAAAACGGGACATATCTTCCTTTTCTTCCACGTTCATTCCTGCCATCGGTTCATCAAGCAAAAGCAGCTTCGGCTCCATGGCCAGCGCACGCGCCAACTCTACCCGCTTTTGCAAACCATAAGGCAGGCTGCCAACCGGTGTCTTTCTAATCGCCTGAATTTCTAGAAAATCAATTATTTCTTCACACTTGCGCCGATGTTCCACTTCTTCGTCTAAAGCTGGTCCAACGCGAAGCATTTGCCAAAAGAAGTTCTTCTTCATCATTAACTGACGGCCAGTCATCACGTTTTCAATAGTTGTCATACCATGGAATAATGCAATATTTTGAAAAGTCCGGGCAATGCCTTGCTCAGCTATTTCATAGGGCTTCATCGAGGGGCGCTTTTCTCCACGAAACCAAACCTCTCCCTCTTGAGGGTGATAAAACCCGTTAATCACATTTAACATGGACGATTTGCCGGCACCATTCGGGCCAATAATGGCGCGAATCTCTCCTTCGTGTATGTCAAACGACGCATCTTTGATGGCCACAACACCACCAAATCTAAGAGTGATGTTCTTCATCTCCATGATCACACCACCTATGGTGCGGCCGTCTTCTGTGACATAATTTGTCGCTGTATCGTTCACCTGCTCACCCTCTATTCCGCTGCTATGGTCGTTGACCCGGTTGCTACGGGCACATCGCATATCTCTAGCGTTGCGGTTATTTTTCCTTTTCCACCATCTTCATATGTCACCTCAGTTTCGGTGTAGACGCTTTTTGATCCGTCATAGAGCGCCGTTACCAGATCTTCGAATTTTTCGCCGATAATCTTACGGCGTACCTTTCGAGTGCGCGTAAGCTCGCCATCATCTGCATCCAGTTCTTTGTGCAGCACTAAGAACCTGTGGATTTGACAACCAGATAACATCGTATCCTGCGCCACAGATCGGTTCACTTCTTCGACATGCGTTTTTATGGCCGTCAAAACTTTTGGGTGGCTCGCAAGTTCTTGATAGCTTGAATAGGCAATGTTGTTGCGTTCAGCCCAATTACCCACCGCATTTAAATCTATATTGATAAACGCAACGCAGCGATCTTTGCCTGCCCCAAACAGTACGGCTTCCAGAATTCTGGGGTAGAATTTTAGTTTGTTTTCCACATACTTAGGCGCAAACATCGAACCATCTGCCAACTTGCCTACATCTTTTGCCCTATCAATAATTCGAAGGTGCCCAGTACTTTCCTCGAAAAAGCCCGCATCCCCTGTGGCAACCCATCCTTCGGGATCTTTGGTTTCTGCAGTGCTCTCCGGGTTCTTGTAGTACTCTACAAATGTACCTGGACTGCGATAATACACCTCGCCATTATCACCTATTTTAACCTCTACGCTGGGGCTCGGCACCCCAACTGTATCACTCTGGACTTCTCCGTCTGGTTGTTGGGTAATAAAAACGCTTGCTTCAGTTTGGCCATATAGCTGTTTCAGATTGATGCCCAACGAACGATAGAAATCAAAAATTTCCGGACCTATAGCTTCACCTGCCGTATAACCGACCCGTACGTTTGAAAATCCCAAGGTATTTTTCAAAGGACCATATATGAGCATCTCGCCTACGGAATATTTGATGCGATCCCAAATACCCACTTGCTTGCCATCCAAAATAGCTGATCCGAATTTACCAGCATGCGCCATAAAGTAATCGAATAATGCCTTTTTAAAGCGGCCAGCATCTTCCATCCGTATCATGACGGTTGTTAGTTGGCTTTCAAACACCCTTGGAGGCGCAAAATAATAGCTCGGACCAATTTCNCGCAAATCAGTGGCCATGGTTTGGGCACTTTCGGGACAGTTCACACAAAAACCAGTCCACGGAGCTTGGCCCATGCTGAAAATAAAATCACCCACCCAGGCCATTGGCAGATAGGCGAGCACCTCTTCATTTGCACCAAGTTTATCAAACTCACTTGAAGATTTTGCTGTTTCTATGATGTTGCGATTCGAAAGAACCACGCCTTTGGGCCGTCCGGTCGTACCCGATGTATAAAGCATGACGCAGGTTGTATCGTAGGTCAGNGCCGAAATNCCATTATCGAGCTTTGCTTTGGCCTGATCACTTGCTGCGCGGCCCTTTGCTTGAACATCGGCATACGCATGAAGACGGGTATGATCATACTTTCGCANACCACGCGAATCTAAGTATATCATATGCTCAAAGCTTTCTAGCTCTGACTGAATCTCCAACACTTTATCAACTTGCTCTTGATCGCCGGCCACTACAAAGCGAGCGCCACAATGCGATAGAACATAAGTCATTTCTTCGGCCACCGCGTCTTGATANAGCGGAACAGGTGTTGCGCCTACCATTTGGGCAGCAATCATGGACCAATATAGATAGGGTCGATTCCGGCCTATAATTGCCATATAGTCACCCGGACCAACGCCTAGGTCGGCAAACCCAAGAGCAAGATCCGTGATTTCCTTTTCCGCTTCAGACCACGTCCAGCTTTGCCAAATCCCCAGCTCTTTTTCCCGATAGGCGGGTGCATTCGCTATCGCTTTAGCATTGCGACGTAAAAGCGCTGGAATGGACTGNAGTCCATCACCGCCCATAGACGATTCTAACAACGATGTTGTCCTCCCTGATTTGTGCATTTTGCACATAATTTTAATGGAAGCGTCACTGCCAATGATTTCNGAAAGATTTCCGAAATCTTACAAATTGTTACAAGGGGCTACTTTTGCTAGCTGTTACCTGTCTGCTTTGCTAGCCAATAAAGNGGAGGTCNCGCATGGACACTGACATNGNCAATACAGCTGCAATGACGAGAGCGGGTTTGAACTTGATTCAACAAGCTATGTCTATTTATGATGACAAACTTCAATTGGTTGTTTGCAATCGCCGGTTTGGAGAGATGTTTGACTTACCTTCGCATCTTTTAACGCGGGGAGCCAAATTCAAAGATACAATCCAACATTTGGTTGAGCATGGCGAATATGGCAATGTCGGGGACATAGCTAAATTTGTTCAAGAAAAAATTGATACAGCCCGTGCTTTTGAGCCNCATTATGTCGAACGCGTTAGGGCCAATGNTCAGATCATCAGCGTCGAGGGCGCACCACTTTCACAAGGGGGGTGGGTCACAGTTTACACCGATATAACCAGGATCAAACGTCAGGAAAACATGCTGCGCGGCCATTCTGAAGAGCTCTCTGGTCAATTATTATCCTATGCGGAAGAACTGGCTACAAAAAACCGTCAGCTAGAGGCCACGAATGCAGCCCTTGAGCAAGCAAAGCGCGAATTAACCGCGATCGAAGCACGCACGCGGCTAACAACTGAAATGATGCCAGCTCATATCGCGCATGTAGATCTTGACCGCCGCTATACATATTCCAACAGAAAGCTATCTTCTGTGATGCCGGAAAGACCCTCTGATATAATTGGAAGAACCGTTGCAGAAACGCTTGGGGCACAGGCCTATGCTCAACTTAAGNGCAAACTCAATCGTGCTTTTCAGGGCGAAGCAAATGTTTTCGAATTTAATGACAATCTTAGCTCTCGACGCATCCGGACCGCATTAACCCCAGACGAAAAAAATAGTAAAATTGTTGGAGTCTACATTTTATCTATGGATGTTACCGAAGAAACACAGGCTAGATCAGCCCTTCAACAAGCAAGCAAACGCCAAATGGCAGCCCAACTAACAAATGGCTTAGCTCATGATTTTTCCAATTTGCTGACCATCATAATGGGTGCGCAAAGCCGTCTTGATACACTAGATTTGCACCCAGACGCTCAATATTTAATTGATGCGACAAAGGATGCTGCTGCGCGCGGAGGAGCGTTACTTAATACAATTGCAGATATGACCGACACTCGAAAGTTGAATCCAGAAGATACTCATATTCCAACTCTTTTTNAGCGTCTAANAAGTCTAGCAAGGTCAGCGCTGCCACAAAATATTGAACTGGTTATCAAAAATGACATGCCGAGCGAAAATTACCTTTTGGACAACGGAATGTTGCAGGATTCTTTGCTTAACCTAATTCTCAACGCCCGGGATGCACTGGCAGGTAGCGGTAAAATAACTCTCAGTGCTCAAGAGATTAAAAACACATGGATTGAGTTTACTGTTACAGACACGGGGCCTGGATTTTCACAAGATGCGCTAAAAAATGCAATGAACCCATTTTACACCACCAAAGGTACAGAAGGCACCGGCCTTGGGTTATCGATGGTTTATGATATGGCCAAACTGTCAGGTGGTGAGGTTATTTTGAACAATAACTATGCAGGTGCACGNGTTGTCCTGCGGTTGCCTCAACGCGATGTGATTGAANTGACTAAACCCGGTTTGATTCTTTTGGTTGAAGACAATCCAGCCCTACGTGACAATGTCAGATTAATGCTCACAGAGTTAGGCCATGCAGTCGTAGAGGCAAATTCAGCCATAGAAGCACAAAGCCTGATAAAAGGCCTGCCAGAAATATCACTCATTTTGTGCGACCTACGGTTAGAAGGACAAGAAACAGGCGTTGATCTGGCCACCAGTCTTAGCAGTTCTGCACCGCCTATAATCTTTATGACCTCTCTCCCTGCATTAGATAATTTGCATCAAGATGCCTTGCGCCTAGGAACGGTCTTGCCGAAACCCTTTGATGCCACCACCTTGAAACTTATTTTACAAAACGGGCACGCTTTATGACTGAACCACTGGTNACAATTTTGGATGATGAGCCCGCAATCCGCTCAATGCTTGCNAGNGCGCTAAACGAAGCGGGATTTAGAACCATGGCCTTTGCTCGCGCTACAGAATTTGAAGCATCATTAAGAACAGCGACACCGGATGTGTGCCTTGTTGATCTTGGTCTTCCTGACCGAGATGGGCTGACACTCGTGCACCAATTGGCATTAGAGCAGGGTGCAATCGTAATTATTATTTCAGGTCGTGCGCAGGTCCAAGATCGGGTGACNGGCCTAGAACTGGGAGCTGATGATTATATCATTAAACCCTTTGACCCCAGTGAAGTCGTGGCCCGCATACGTGCAAGGCTGCGCAAAGACAAATCAGCCAATACCGCCAGCACTACCGCCCGGTTTGAAGGTTGGATTGCGCATTTTGATCGTTATATGCTTGAAAATGATAGCGGACAAGAAACCCCATTTTCTCATGCNGANGGTGAAGTACTCCGTTTATTTTTAGAAAGCCCAAAGCGATTGATAAGTCGTGCTCATATGCAAGAAACTCTTGGNGGCGCCGCAGGTGAAAGTTTTGATCGTGCAATGGATGTTCGAATTTCNAGATTACGCACCAAGCTGAATGAAGATCCCAAAAACCCACAGCTTATCAAAACAATCTATGGTGCCGGATATATATTTCTTGGAGATGTCCGTTGGGAAAGATAGGCCTTGCACTGATTTTGCGTTAGCGTTTGAATGGATGCCGCACTTTGCAGCTTTCAACGCAAAAATTATTTTAAGTTCGTTGATCAACAGCCCTTGCTAACACCCTAAGACCCGTGACCAGATCATCTTCTGCTGTGTCTTCAGAAAAGTCATGGCTAACCCCATTAATGGAAGGGACAAAAAGCATTGCTGTAGGCATAAGCTCGGCAACATTTGTCGCATCATGCAAAGCGCCAGACACCATACTACGCCATGCATTTNGAGTTATTTCACCTGCACTTGCTTTTAATGCCTGCTGCAGTTTTTCATCCATTTTAACCGGNNCAAGTCCGCGTAGTGTTCCAAAAGACAGTGCCATGTTTTGATCTCTTGCAATTTCGCTGGCAGTGTCACGAACAACATTTTCCATTTGCTGTAAACGATGCGCATCACCATCTCTCCATTGCATCGAAAACATAACACTGCCAGGAACGATTGAGGCAGCATTTGGATGCAAGGCAACATGCCCAATGGTCCAAACAGTTTGAGGGGTGACTATATTTCTAAAACGGTCGTTTAGCAGTTGGTTAAATTTNGCTAGCGCCTGAAANGCATCTTGCCGTACGNCCATTGGGGTGGTGCCTGCGTGGTTTTGAGCCCCGCAGAAGGTTATGTTTAGGTCCCGAATTCCAACAATATCTGTAACNACGCCAATTTTTTGCCATGCCCGATCTAAACTCGGGCCTTGCTCGATATGCATTTCTACAAATCCATTGAAATGGCGCGGATCGATAAAGTCACCACAACGATCCCNAAGTGTTTTGCGCGCGTCANAAAAGCTTATGCCAGTCCGGTCAACAAGTTGGTCAGCGCTTTCCAAAGAAAGCTGGCCGCTCCAAACCGCGCTGCCAGTTGTCACNCCAAAGCGCCCCTCTTCGTCTTGAAAATTGACCACNGANACNGGNGGTCCACCCTGCTCTTTACTCGCCCTTGCGATTTCAAGCGCGGCCATAACCCCCAANGCGCCATCCAGCCAGCCGCCTTCTGGCTGGCTATCTGTATGGGATCCCAGCAAAAGGCTTTTTTCAGGCGCAAGACCAAAAAGATTTCCAACCGGATCAAACCGCGCATCCAAGCCTGCGCTTTGCATTTGCTGTGCAATCCAATCACGTGCGGCGATGTCTTGGGGACTAAAAGCCGGACGCACAACCCCTTTGCCCACTCCCGAAGAACCAAATTCTCGCAGTTGGTGCAGGGATTTTAGAAATCGTTTGGGGTTCACTTGAAACATNATCATCTCCACTTTCTAGGATTGTGACCTGAAAGTGCTAATGCGCAATGATTATTTTAGCTTGGGTGGAAAATTAGGATCACTACCTGGCGCTTTAGGTGGATTAAGGCCCTGTTTGGGCTTTTGCNGAAGCTCAAAAGAAATGCCGTACCNAGCGATGGCAGCGACTGTTGGCTCGTTGGGGTCAAAAAAACCCACATCAAGTGTCCCGGCTTCTAGACCCGAAAATGTAAGAGCTTCGTGTGCTGCTTTAGCCAAAGCCTTCTCAGCTTCTTCCTTAGCCCCGACAAACCCCAAAATATGCCCCATCTGCCCATCGTCATAGGTGACGCCTGTCAACCAGACCTGCTCTACCATACCCACAACGCTGACAAGCTTTGCATCCAATGCCGCAAGGAGTATTTCAGGTATATTTTTGGGGGCGTTGAAAGCAACAGGCTTGGCTTTTATTTCATCCGGGCTCTGATCAAGGATGGATGCAAGCCAGTTCAGAGCTTCGTTTGTCAATAGGATGTCCGAGGAGGAAATACCCAAATTNAACCCCAAACCCAACTCNTTTTTGCAAAGCATTTGTACGAGTGAGCGGCCAGACAAAGCNACATAGGNAGAGGGNTTTCCAGTAAAATCTACAAGACGATCTTCTGTATCAAAAGCAAGAACAACCTCGCCTCCTTCAGGCGCAAATACTTCNGGCNAGATATCATTTCCNTCAGGCTCTTTGCTAAGCAGTAGAAATAATTCGGAATCCGCCACACGCTCAAAGAACCGAAGCCTTTTTGCGTCGTCGTCCGGAGCAGNCTGCATTTCCGCATAGGCCCGATCTATAGGTGTCTTTGGATCCATTACAAATAAGCTCGAACTTTTTCCCGTAGCACTGGTATCAACTCTTCTTCAAACCAAGGGTTTTTCTTTAACCAAGAAGTATTGCGCCAAGAAGGGTGGGGCAAGGGCAAANCGTCANNTAGGTAATCGCGCCATTGGCGCATCACTTCGNAAACAGTTTGCCGTTTTTGCAAATGCCATTTTTGGGCGTAGCCTCCAATTGCTATTACCAAAGAAACATTTGGAAACTGCGCCAACATTTTCTGTCTCCAAACATCAGCGCAAAGGCGAGGAGGCGGCAAGTCAGAGCCTTTTTCATCATAGCCTGGAAAGCAAAATGCCATTGGCATGATCGCAATGCGCTCAGGATCGTAGAACACCACTTCTTCAATGCCCATCCAATCGCGCAAACGGTCCCCAGAGGCATCTGTGAATGGCTTGCCGCTTACATGCACCCGCATTCCGGGGGCTTGTCCGGCAAGCAAAATACGCGCTGAACTTGCCCCTTGAAACACTGGTCTTGGGGAATGCGCGGTTGCGGTATTGGCAAACCGATCTGAACAAAGNGTACAGGCTTTCAAATCCCTAAAGTCAAACTTGTTGGCGAATTCGGTCATAGGCTCAATATAAGTCCTTCTTGGTCATCGACAAATATATTTCGAATATTCTAGAAATATTTTGACACGGCCTTTTATTTCTATAATACTAGAATTATGAAAATATTTAATCAAAATAAACTTCCAATTGAAGTGGCTGCTTCGTCTTTTGCGGCATTAGGATCAGAACAGCGGCTTGCCGTTCTCAAAGTTCTGGTACGGGCAGGGCCGGAAGGCCTAAGCATTGGAGAGTTAGGCGAAAGGTCTGGAGTGACCGGATCAACCTTAACCCATCATGTCAAAATTCTTGCTCAAGCAAACTTGGTAACACAAGATAAACGAGGAAGATCAATTATTTGCGCCGCTGTGGCTTATGATCAAATTAANTCNCTCAGTGATTTTCTCATGCTGGAATGCTGCGCAGATAGTNATAGCTCCTGCCANGGGCGCTCTGATNNCTGAAGAAAACTCCAGCTATAAGTTCCCCATCAAGATCGACAAGGCGGTCGCAGCATTGGGTTTGCTGCTGCCTATCTAAATGGCTATGCAGCCGTGCCACTTGTAGATGCACTTTTAAGCCAAGGGTGTTTGCGGCCTATTTGGGCTATGGAATTATTGGATCCTTTATCGCCGGCAGCCTGTGGCAAGCTGTAGCCTAAGGACCCTTTGAAGACCCCGCAAAACCCTAAAAACAGCTATCTGTTTCAAGTCGGTATTGCGTCAGTATCGCGGTGGTGGGGTTTTCTTGAAATAAAACCATTACATAAGACCATATTTACCCATCACCTGTCAGTCTTTGACCAACCCGTGAATGGCGGCAAAGAGGTCCCAGTTTGGGTCATCATGCCATTGGTATTCGCTCCATTTAGCGACCTCTTTGGCTTTGGCGTCGCCGTGCAAATGGGCTATAAAACCCAGCGCCATATCCATTCCGGCGGTAACGCCTGACGAGGTAAAGAACTTACCATCTTCGACCCAACGCGCTTTGGCTTGCCAGTTCACCTTGGGTCCCTGACTGCGCACCCAGTCAAAGGCAGCCTTGTTTGTTGTCGCTTTGAAACTATCTAAGACGCCCGTGCGCGCAAGCAGTGATGAACCGGTGCAGACCGATAGAACATATTCGGCTTTCTGCGCCGAATGTTTAAGCCAGTCTATTAGATCTGGATTGAAAACTTGATCACGTGTTCCTATGCCGCCCGGGACAAATAAAATGTCATAGCCTTTATTATCTATAAAACTGTCCTTTGCGATAATTTCCACCTGCTGATTACTGGGAACGGGCCCCTTGTCAGCAGCAACAAGAGAGATTGAGAAATCCTCTTTTAACAAACCAAACATCTGCAAAGGACCGTATAGGTCCAACAGCTCAAACTTGGGAAAAACAAGGGCGCCAATATGCTTCATGATGAAGTCCAGTTATAAAAATATTTCTATAGTCCAAAATCTGTTTTTACGATCTAGGTAAAAAAACTTGTTCACAGTTTGCGCTTAAATAAAAGTCTAAATCACCCACATTTAGAATAGCCGCAGCTGCTGCAAGTCATACAGCCCTCAACCATACGCAGATCATACTGGCCGCAACTGGGGCAGGCTTTGCCCTTGCCGCCATCCAAATTGACCGCTTGTGATTGCGGGTCTTGCTTTAGGCCAAGCCCCTCGCCTTCTAGAAACCCAATGGCGATCATATGCTGTTCGATCACGCCGCCGATGGCCGCCAAAATAGAGGGAATATATTTACCCTTGATCCAAGCGCCGCCGCGCGGATCGAACACGGCCTTTAGCTCTTCGACCACAAACGACACATCGCCGCCGCGCCGAAAGACCGCCGATATCATCCGCGTTAGCGCCACGGTCCAGGCGTAATGCTCCATATTCTTTGAATTGATAAAGACCTCAAACGGCCGCCGGTGACCGTTGATCACAACATCATTGACCGTCAGATAAATCGCATGCTCACTGTCAGGCCATTTCAGCTTATAGGTCTGGCCGTCCAGCGCCGCAGGCCGGTCCAGCGGCTCGGACATATAAATCACATCTGCGCCCTGATCGCTTTCGGGGGCTTCATCGCTGCTTTCGGAAACGCTTAGAACCGATCCGGTGACAGCATTGGGCCGATAGGTGGTGCAGCCTTTGCACCCCAGCTCATAGGCTTGCAGATAGACATCCTTGAACGCATCAAAACTAATGTCTTCGGGGCAATTGATAGTTTTGGAAATGGAACTGTCGACCCAGTGTTGCGCTGCGGCCTGCATTTTCACATGGTCGGCGGGCGCAAGGGTTTGCGCGTTTACAAAATAATCGTGCAGTTCTGTGTCGCCAAATTTGTCACGCCACATCTGCACCGCATAATCGACCACTTCCTCTTCGCTGCGCGAGCCGTCTTTTTGCAACACTTTGCGGGTATAGGCATAGGCAAACACCGGCTCGATGCCCGAGCTGACATTGCCGGCATAAAGGCTAATGGTGCCGGTGGGCGCGATTGAGGTCAAAAGCGCATTGCGAATGCC
>PBSX01000012.1 GCA_002726375.1 Marinovum sp. | reverse complement strand
CATTCATCCAGCAGCGCTGTCAGGTCCGCTTCGGAGATCAATCTGCCCGCCAGCCGGATACGTTCGTGAAACCGTGCCAGATGCGGCGAGGTATAGGCATGCACGCGCTTGTCTGCCGCCTCTAACCCCGCTCTGATCATGGCCAAAGTGCTGCCCTTGCCGTTTGTTCCTGCAATATGCACCACGGGCGGCACAGTGTTTTGCGGATTGTCCAAAGCGGCCAGCAGCCGCCAGACGCGGTCCAATGTCAGGTCGATAACCTTGGGGTGCAGAGCCATCATCCGCTCAAGGATGATGTCGGATCCAGCTGCGGTCATGGGGCGGTCTTAGCCGCGTCTTTTGCTGTGTCCTTTGCGGGTTCTGCCGCTGGCGCCGCAGGGGTGTCAGGCTTTGGCAAATCCCCTTTGACCGCCGGACTTAGACCCAGCATCATCCGAATGATGGTGACCAGCTCATCGCGCATATCCCCGCGCGGGGTCACGCGGTCGAGCATGCCATGATCCAGAAGGTATTCGGCCCGTTGAAAGCCCTCGGGCAGCTTTTCGCGAATTGTTTGTTCAATCACCCGTGGTCCGGCAAAGCAAATCAATGCATTGGGTTCGGCAATATGCACATCGCCTAGCATCGCATAGGATGCGGTAACGCCGCCGGTGGTCGGATGGGTCAGCACGACGATATAGGGCAGGCCGGCTTCTTTGAGCATTTGCACCGCCACCGTGGTGCGCGGCATTTGCATCAAGCTTAAAATGCCCTCTTGCATCCGTGCGCCGCCGGCTGCGGAAAACAGCACCAAAGGCCGCTTTAATTCCACCGCGCGCTCAGCAGCGGCGATAATGGCATTGCCCACATACATGCCCATGGATCCGCCCATAAAGGAAAAATCCTGCGCAGCGGCCACAATCGGGGTGCGGCCAATGTCGCCTTCTGCCACCAGCATGGCTTCTTTTTCTTCGGTTGATTTCTGCGCTGCCTTCATCCGGTCGGGGTATTTCTTTTGATCCTTGAATTGCAGCGGATCGGCGATCGGCTCGGGAACCGCAACTTCAATGAATATCCCGCCATCAAACAGTCCTATGAACCGCTCCCGTGGGCTGATCGCCATATGATGCCCGCATTGGGTGCACACATTAAGGTTTTCGCTAAGCTCGCGATGAAACAGCATGGTGCCACAGCCGCTACATTTAGACCACAGATTTTCCGGGACTTCGCGCCGCGAAAAGATCGAATTAATCCGAGGGCGGACGTAGTTTGTGATCCAGTTCATGCCTTGGTTCCCATATGGCGATGCGCTTTGGACTCAAATAAGACCAGTTTGACAAAATTGCAATTGGCGATCCACCGGCTTTTGCCAACTGTTTTATGAAAACCGATGCGCAGCGTTTAGGCAGCTTTGCTTGAAGCCTGCAGCAGAACCTGCCAATAGTTGCGCCCAAGCTCCATCTTTGGCCCATGACCTTTTTGCAGCATAAGCTGGTGCATTTTTGGNANGTTNCGNCAGGGCACATGCATNANNAGNTGNTGCTCAAGNTGGTAATTGACCCAATAGGGCGCCAGCATCAGGCGGGTTAGCGGCCCGGCATGGGTGGTGCGCACGTTTTTAAGCGGGTTATCAGAAAACTCAACCGCGCCATGTTCGGCAATATTGCGCACCCGCAGCACCAGTTGATACCATGTGAGCAATGGCAAAAGCCAAAAGCACAGCCACCACCACCATGCGCCCACAGCCCAAAAAACCACGAATACCCCGATATTGGCAATCACCGCCCGCCCTAGCGAGCTGCCGGAAAAGGCCTGCGCCAGCTCTTGCGAGCTGGGCCCGTCTTCTACATCACCGGCCATTTTAAAGGCAAACATGATTTGCTGTGCGCGCTGCTTGAGGCCGGTCTGNCCNGTGATATCGCGGATCAATTTGCGGCGCAGCGACGCGCGGGTGGTGGGAAACGGCTTTGACAGCCGCAAATCTGGATCATCCTCGCTTTGGGTATGGCGGTGATGTTGCAAGTGGTACTGGCGGTATTCGGCCAAATCCGCAAGGATCGGACGCCCGCACAGCCAGTCACCGACAAATTGATTGAGGGCACGGCTGCGAAACAGCGCATTATGCGCCGCCTCATGCATTAAAATNGCAAAGCCCAGTTGCCGCGATCCAATGATCATGATGGCCACTGCGGCAGTAAGCAGATTGGGCCAAAGCGAAAATAGCGCCAGTGCAAGCGCAATAACGCCCCAGCAATGCAATACNAAAAGNGCACCCCAAAGATCGGATCTGGCCGCCAAGGGNCGTATCTCATCCGAGCTTAGATAGTGCTTTCCGGGCGTCATCTTTGGCTCCTTCGCAGGGTCGCTTAAATCACGCTAGCCAGACGAGCGCCACCTAACAAGGCCTTTTCAAAGAACGTCGCGTAAGCTGCGCGCATTATCCATGCGGCGGGCCCAGATCCGATAGACCGCCAGCATAAGGATGATCATCAAGATAAGATTGCCGGACATCAGTGGTGAGCTGAGGTCAGCTTTCGTTGAAAACAGCGCCATGCCGTTCATGTTACCATCTATCCCAAGCAGAAACATCACCGTCAGGTTGTTGGCAAAGTGAATACCCAGTGCTGCGCCCAGATTGCCGGTACGCAGTGTTACCTTGCACAGCAAAATGCCCAAAGCTGTTGTTGCGGCCACCACTAGAAAGGCGTTTTGGCCATAGGTGGCGGGGCTATAATGCAACAGCCCAAAGGCCAGTGATGGCAGCGCAATCGACAGCCAAAAGCCGCCGCCACGGGCGCGGATCATTTGTAAAAGATAACCGCGAAACAGCAGTTCTTCGGCCCCGATTTGCACAAAGAGCAAAAGCAACATTGGCAGTAACCAAAGCGCCCATTGCGGCAGATCAAGCGCCATATGCGCGTTGTAAAGCGGTAGGTCCAAGAGCAGAGCCGGTATCTGAAACAGGACTTCAAAGCCGAACGCAAGGACCAAGACGACTTTGGCTGCGGTGAAAAACTGTTGCCAGTTAACCAGTTGCGATGGCCCCAAAAGTGCCAGTGGCGTGCGCCGGTGCACAAGCGGCAGCACCAGTGCAAGCGCGAACCAAACGGGTAGAAAGGTCACAAACAAACCGGCCAAGGCCATAGGGCTGTGACCCAGGCCGACCGCACTTACATAAGCTTCCCCATGGAATTCGGGGAAAAATGTGGCTGTCAAAAAACCCAAGCCCAACGCTACACCAAGCCAGAGTGTACCTACCAGAAACAGGCCAAGAACAATCCGCCAAATTTCAAACCGTTCGTTAATATGAGATGCAAAATCGGCTGGCGCCGTTCTTGGGTGATCATCAAACATGTGAAAAATCCTCAGAATATCTTTAATAATAATATACAAATTTGTTACACGCGGCAGCTCTGAATGCAACATGCATCTAGCGGCACGGTCAATTTACAGCCATGCAGCCCACATTTTCGGTTGCGCGCCGATGTGGGATGATGCAGCAGCAGGTCAGATCAGGCTTGTCTCGGCGCTGGGGCTTTTGTATGACCATGCAAACCCAACAGGAAAGGTTTCCCAGTGAGCAAGTTCGACAAAGCCAAATTGCCAAGTCGCCATGTAACCGAAGGCCCGGCACGCGCGCCGCATCGGTCCTATTATTACGCGATGGGCATGACCGAAGAAGAAATTCATCAACCACTGGTCGGCGTTGCCACCTGTTGGAACGAAGCAGCGCCCTGTAACATTGCGCTCAATCGTCAGGCGCAATCGGCCAAGATGGGGGTCAAGCAGGCGCTGGGCACTCCGCGTGAATTTACCACCATCACCGTCACCGACGGGATCGCCATGGGCCATGAGGGTATGCGCAGCTCGCTGGCCAGCCGCGAAGCGATTGCNGATACGGTCGANTTGACNATGCGCGGCCATTGCTATGATGCGCTGGTTGGTNTGGCNGGNTGNGATAAATCGCTNCCCGGGATGATGATGGCCATGGTGCGGCTTAATGTGCCNTCTGTGTTTNTNTATGGCGGCTCTATCCTGCCGGGCCGTCTGGACGGTAAAGATGTAACGGTTCANGATGTGTTCGAGGCNGTGGGCCAGCATCAGGCCGGTAATCTNAGCACCTGNGAGCTGGAAAAGCTTGAAGCGGTGGCCTGCCCCTCGGCGGGTGCTTGCGGTGGCCAGTTTACCGCCAATACTATGGCTTGCGTTTCCGAGGCGATCGGGCTNGCGCTGATGAATTCATCCGGCGCGCCGGCGCCCTATGAAAGCCGCGATCAATATGCCGAAGCCTCTGGCCGCGCAGTGATGGCGCTATTGGAGAAAAATATTAAGGCCCGCGATGTGGTGACATTAAAATCGCTTGAAAATGCGGCGCGGGTGGTGGCCTGCACAGGTGGGTCCACCAATGCCGGNCTGCATTTGCCAGCCATCGCGCATGAGGCTGGGATTGATTTTTATCTNGATGACGTGTGCGAAATTTTCCGCGATACGCCGTATTTTGTCGATCTTAAGCCGGGCGGGCAATATGTGGCCAAAGACCTTTATGAGGTGGGCGGCGTGCCGGTGGTGATGAAAGAGCTTCGCAAGGCGGGGCTTTTGCATGAAGATTGTATGACCGCATCAGGCGAAACCATGGGCGAAGCGCTGGATAAAATTTCCCGCGAAGCCGATGGCAAGGTAATTTACCCAATCGATGCACCGATTACCAAAACTGGTGGTGTTGTTGGTCTGAAAGGCAATCTGGCCCCCGAAGGTGCGATTGTTAAGGTTGCAGGCATGGCCTCGCAGCATCAGATTTTCACCGGACCGGCGCGGGTTTTTGAATGCGAGCAGGACGCCTTTGAGGCAGTTCAGGGCCGCGATTATGACGAAGGCGATGTGTTTGTCATCCGCAACGAAGGTCCGTCGGGCGGGCCCGGGATGCGCGAAATGCTGGCCACAACTGCGGCGCTATCAGGGCAGGGGATGGGCAAAAAAGTCGCGCTNATCACTGATGGCCGCTTTTCCGGCGCCACCCGCGGCTTTTGTGTTGGCCATGTGGGGCCCGAAGCGGCGCATGGCGGCCCGATTGCCCTGCTGAAAGACGGTGATGTGATCACGCTGAATGCNATCGANGGNTCAATCTCGGTCGATCTGAGCGATGAAGAGCTGGCGCAGCGCAAAGCCGACTGGACTGGCCCGCGCGAAACCATCTATGCCTCTGGGGCGCTGTGGAAATATGCGCAGCAGGTTGGCGAAATCTACAAAGGCGCGGTGACACACCCGGGCGGCAAAGCTGAAAAGCACGAATATATGGATTTGTAAGACTATGACAGCCANCCGTTGGATAGGTCTCCGATGGGGGCTGATTTTACCTGCCCTTGTGTTGGCTGGATGCATTCAATTGCCGCAATTTCCAAGGCTTGACCGAGTCGAATACGCCACCCAGCATCAATTTTCTGCAGGCGCTGCCTTTGCCAGTCCGCAGGGCTATTGCATTGCCAGAAAGCTGATCAAGGAAAAGGACGGCGTGGGGTTTCTGGTTACAACCCCATGCCCAACAGTTGAGGGCTTTGACGAGGTTGGATTGATCACCCTAACGGTTGCGCCGGCAGACCCAAGCGGTCTAAAGGGGGCTGATGAACTGCTGCGCGCCTCGGCCCCATCCGGCGCCTTTAAGATAATTAAAAAATCCCCAAAAATGGTTCTGGCGCGTATNTCACCGCAAAAAGAACAGTCTTTGGCCACNGCGCAACGGGATTTCTGGCAAGGTCTGGGGCTACGCGGTGGGTATATAAGCATTGCCACGCTATATNTGCCCAAAGGCATTACATTTACCGATAAAATGGCCACNGATATTTTACGTGATACTCTGACGGCGGTATCTNCGTCCCAAACAGNGCAGGCTCAACAAGCNTTAAAGTCCGCNCAGCGTCCACAGGCCAGNCCAACAGTATTTTCTGTATTGCGTCCCAAGGCCCGGCCAAGCTCCTGATACGCCCCGTCGTGACGCAGACAAAAAATAATTTGAAGCCGCAGGCTGGCTCGCCTATACCTTGATGTGTTCTTTAGGAAAGTAATTTTTGTGCAGAATTGGTTTGAGCGGGCAATCATTGCCCAAGCATNNAAATTATGGCGGCGGGATCTTCGAAAAATACCCGACATGGCCGCTTTAGAATTGGTCCAGTTACGCAACGCAGCGCTGGATTGGCGCGGTGCGTCGGATGATTTTATTCGTAGGGCGGACAGCNGAATTTTNCGGAGCAAGCTTAGACATTNTGGATTTCAAAAACCAGCAGATGTNGATTGGGCCTGGCGACCTGANCTNTGGTCTAGCGCCATCGCACCNACAGGCGTTGCCTCGGCGCGCTCTGAGNCCCCGNTGGGNCAAGAGGTTCGACTTTTTCATGATTGCAAGATGGCAGATTTGACNATCAAACAATTTCGCAACCTGCGTCACATCGATCTTGCCCCATTTGGCTNTATGTTGGAGGTNTTTCAGTTTNATGGGTCCTACCTATCGTTGGCCATTACTCTGCCCCAAAAGGCTACTNNAGGATTTAAAACCGGACATNTTGTTGAGCTTGAAGCCATTATTGANAGCGAAAGACCTCTCAAAACNCTTGCTCGGCTGNATATCAAACATGGGCCAAATGTGGAACAAATCATCCGCGAGTTTTCGAATGATGACAAAGTGTCCTCTGTCGNNTTTGACCTCGGTTATCTGATGTTGAATGAAAATCGCATTGAAGAAATCTGGCTTGATTTTATTTTTGAAGCGCCCCAAATGAATCANATAAAAANTCGCGATTTAACCTTTTATAGACGCCCTCGGTCTAGGTTTTAAGGACGCATAATATGANGCTANAGGTTCAAGAACTCGAGTTTAAAAATGGTCTCTGGCTCGGCCTTGTCAGTGGGGTTGCGCCGGGTTCGGATCACTTGCCAGTTTTTGATGTGACCTTGCATGGAGAGCCGGTTGATGCAGCCAAAGTCATCCGCNNGCAGGATACAGATGATTTGCATTTGCATATCCCCATCCCGCCGTCGGCTGTGGGTGCAGGGGTGCATAGTTTTGTCATCACCGAATATGAAAGCTCTGAGGTTTTAGCGCGGTTCACGCTGATCGGTGGTGATTTGGTCGATCAAGATTTGCGCGCAGAAATTTACCTTTTAANGGCAGAGCTGGATCTTCTCAAACGGGCATTTCGGCGGCATTGTGCGGACACCTAAGGGATAGGGTTGACGCTGCGTTGTAGGTGACAACGCAGCTCTATTAGGCAATGATTTGGCAGCTAATCTGAATNAGGACCCGCCATGCCCACGTCTTATCCGCATATGCTTGCCCCGCTCGATCTTGGGTTTACCACCTTAAAAAACCGCGTGCTGATGGGGTCTATGCACACCAATCTAGAGGAAACCAAAGATTGGAACCGGGTAGCCGAATTTTACGCAGAACGCGCGCGCGGNGGGGTCGGGCTTATGGTTACTGGGGGCATTGCGCCAAACCGTGAAGGCGGCGTGTTTGCCAGTGCCGCCGGGCTTTATAATGATGATGACATTGCCAATCATAAGGTCGTGACCGACAGGGTACATGAAGCCGATGGGAAAATCGCCATGCAAATCCTACACGCGGGCCGCTATGCCTATAGCCCCGAATGTGTTGGGCCTTCGCCAGTGAAATCCCCCATATCGCCGTTTCCTCCGAAAGAGCTGGATGAGGCNGGCATCGAAAAACAAATTAGTGATATTGCAGCCACCGCGCTGCGCGCACGCAAGGCGGGCTATGATGGCGTCGAGGTGATGGGATCNGAGGGCTATTTTCTAAACCAGTTTCTGGTCACCCATACCAACAAGCGCACAGACCGCTGGGGCGGAAGCTATGAAAACCGCATGCGGCTGCCGGTTGAAGTGGTGCGCCGCGTNCGCGAGGCGGTGGGTGCCNACTTCATTGTGATNTANCGGCTGTCGATGATTGATCTTATCCCGAATGGTTCGACCCATGATGAGGTGGTCNAANTGGCCCANGCGGTNGANGCNGNAGGNGCGACNATTATCAANACCGGNATTGGCTGGCACGAAGCGCGCATTCCGACNATTGCCACATCNGTGCCGCGCGCAGCNTTTGCCTGGGTGACCAAAAAGCTGATGGGCAAGGTTGGAATTCCGCTGATTACGTCAAATCGCATCAATACCCCTGAAGTGGCTGAAGATGTGCTTGCGACCGGCTGCGCCGATATGGTCAGCATGGCGCGGCCGTTTTTGGCAGATGCGGACTTTGTGGCCAAGGCGGCGGCGGGAAAGGCTGCACAAATTGCCCCTTGCATCGCCTGTAATCAAGCCTGTCTGGACCACACATTTGGCGGCAAAATCAGCTCTTGTCTGGTCAATCCACGGGCCTGCTTTGAAACCGAGCTGACGGTAAAGCCCGCGCAAACCCCCAAAAATGTTGCAATCGTTGGTGCTGGCCCCGCTGGTCTTGCCACCGCAATCACCGCGGCCCAATGTGGCCATAGCGTGACGGTTTTTGAAAAGTCTGATGAAATTGGCGGTCAGCTTAATNTGGCCAAACAGGTGCCGGGAAAAGAGGAATTTTGGGGCCTTGTCGACTGGTTTAAAACNATGGTGGATGATCTNAAAATAAAGGTCCGACTTTCTCAGACAGCGCATGCCGATGATCTTGCTGCCTTTGATGAAATCATCGTGGCCACCGGTGTTATGCCNCGTGATCCGCAAATTCCCGGTCAGGACAGCGCGCATGTTTACGGCTATCTTGATGTGCTGAGCGGGCGCGCGAAACTGGGTAAAAAAGTTGCCGTGATTGGCGCTGGTGGTATTGGCTTTGATGTCTCGGAATATCTNGTGCATGAAACAGGTCACAGCGCTACCGAAAACCTTCCTGANTGGCTGCGAGAGTGGGGCGTTGGCGATCCTGAACAGACCGCCGGNGGATTGGCCGCNGAGGGNGCACAGCCGCAGCCTGCNGCNCGTGAAGTGACGCTATTACAACGAAAATCGGAAAAGCCAGGCAAGCGACTNGGTAAAACCACCGGCTGGATCCATCGCGCCGCGCTCAACATGAAAGGCGTCAAAATGGTTGGCGGGGTGAATTATGAACGCATCACTGATGAGGGCATTATGGTCTCGCGCGGCGAAGCCCGGGACGCACCCGAGGTGATCAAAGCGGATAGCATTGTTCTTTGTGCTGGCCAGCTTTCTGAGCGTGGGCTGGCAGATGATCTGATCGCACAGGGACGCCAGCCGCATATCATTGGCGGCGCTGATCTGGCCNCTGAGCTTGATGCCAAAAGGGCGATTGATCAAGGTGTCCGGCTNGCCTTATCGCTTTAAGTGCCTNGAAACAGTCCGCTAAAAACCCCGGCAATGTCCACGATCTGCCGCAGTCCTGACAGAATTCTATCCGATNTAGAGAGGGTAATTTTGTTGATGAATAGGATAGGTAATGGATCGTTTAACCGAGATGGAGGCATTTGCAACCGTGGTAGACCAAGGCGGGTTTACCGATGCGGCCAGAAAAATGGGGGTATCAAAATCGGCGGTTTCAAAGCATGTATCCAGCTTGGAAACCCGGCTGGGCACGCGGCTTTTGAACCGCACCACNCGGCGCGTTAATCCGACAGAAATNGGATTGATCTATTATGATCGCGCGCGGCGGGTTCTAAGTGATGCTGGGGATGCGGATGCGATGGCTTCAGCCTTGCGCGCGATACCTGTTGGTGACTTGCGGATCAATGTTGACGCAGATTTTACTGGCAGCCCGCTAGCGCCAATCCTGAACTGCTTTTTGCTAAGCTACCGTGATATTTCGATGACGATTGAGGTGAATGCCGAGCCTATTGAATTAGGTANTGGAGAGTATGATGCAGCCATTCGCATTGGCGCAATGCAAGATAATATGATGTCTGTCCGTAAGCTTGGCGAAACCACGCTGCGTATGGTTGCTAGTCCGCAATATTTGGCCGATTATGGCCGGCCCCAACGGATTGATGATCTAACGGCTCACAGGCTCTTGCATCATGCGTCGAGCGCAGTGACATCTGTGTGGCATATTCCAGCAACCAGCGGGGAAANTCGGCATATCAGAACCTCTGGTGCTTTGAACGTAAATGATAGCCAGTCGCTGCTAAACGCGGCAATTTCGGGTTTGGGCATCGCCTATTTGCCGAGTTATCTATATGCGGACGCGCTCAAAGACGGCCGGGTTGTGGATGTTATGCCTGAACTGCCGAAAAATCGACAAGGCATTTACATCACGTATTCACCAGAGCGGTATCTTCAGCCCAAACTGCGCGCTTTGATCGAATTTCTCGCCGAAAAGTTAGACGCCCAAAGCTTTGATCTTTTGTAAATCACTGCAAGCGTTTTATCACCGCTTCGACACGGCGGTTTCGTTCGCGGCCACTATCTGCAGTGTTTGCTGTCAAAGGAGCAAGAAAGCCAACACCATCGGCGGTAAGCTGTTTGGCCGCAATACCGTATTTGGTGACCAACCGCTCAACGACCGAGGCCGCGCGGCGCTTAGAGAGNGCAATATTGGCATCACTGGCACCCGTGTTGTCAGTATGGCCAACCAAAATAATCTCAGCTTCTGGCTGGTTTTCCATAAAATCGGCCAGTTCCTGCAAAGAGCGAAATGGCCCCGCTCCAAGTTTTGATGATCCGGGTTCATAATCCAAGTCGGAAAGCACGGCATAACCGTTTTGAAGCAGTTTGGTTTGCATGTCGGTATAAAATGTCTGGCGGGCCAACTTGGGAAGCTTTTGAGATATCTNGGCGGTCGCTGAAGCCTCTGGGTTCACTTCGATCAGTTGAAAACTCAATGTGCTGCCAGCTTTGCTTGCCAGCAGGGTTTTAACGCTATTGGCTTTTTCAAAGGCAATAAATCGAAAATTGCGCAGATTGACGAACATCTGCGGTGCAAGGAATANTTTGATCGAATAGCGAAAATCAAACCCGCCGCACTGCACGTCGTGACAATCGAAAACAACGTCATATCCGGCCTCTTTCATTTGGCTCAAAATAGGCGCGGCGAATTGATCTATAGTGATCGAAGGGCTTTGTAACTGCCATGCCCGTTGCCAGAGGGGGCCAGTNANNCGCTTTGTTGGAACCGCCCCATCCGCCCAAGAGCCAATGGGCATTTCGTATTTTGCCACTTTGCTGTGCTCGACAATTTGCTGTTTGGCTCCGTTTGGCACGGTCAAAGTAACCTGCGCCGCAGCTGCCATGCACCAAAAGGTGAAGACAATGCAGAGGGATATCTTAACGATGTAGCGCGTGATAGTCGTCATTGGGCCGCATGTCGGTGGCACTGGCCACCCGGTTGGTCATATTAAAAAATGCCGCCACATTGGCAATGTCCCAGATATCGCGATCATTAAAACCCACGTCGCGTAGGTGCTGGCGATCGGCTTCTTCGATCTCGGCGCTGTTTTTGGTCACCTTTTCAGTAAACNCNAGCATTGCGCGCTGCCGGTCATTCAGCGGTGCTGAGCGGTAATTCATCACAATCATTTCGCCAAGGATTGGATCGCCTGAAAGCTCACGCACCGCTGCACCATGGGCGGTCAGACAATAAAAGCATTTATTAACGGATGAAACGGTGACGGCAATCATTTCGCGTTCAAGTTTGCTTAGCCCGCTGTCGGCCAGCATCAGGTTGTTATAAAGCCCGNTAAAAGCATTGAGCTTTTCAATATCAAACGCATGCGCTGTCAGCACATTCGGCACCATACCCAGTTTGTCCTGACAAACGTCAAAATACTTTTGCGTTGCCTCAGGCAACGGGTCGACAGGCGGTAGGTCGAGGGCAGTGGCGGATTGCTTGGGGTTCATGACAGCTCCTTTTTCATGCGATAATGGTACTGTCCCACAAGTTGCATCCCGAGTGAACCGTAAAGCTGGTTCGCGGCGGTATTTTCTTGAGTGCAGAGCNCTGTGATCGTCGTGGCTCCTTGGCTTTGCGCCCAAAACGCAGCCTGGCGCATGGCCCAACGTGCCACGCCTTTGCGGCGCTGATGGGGCAAAATCTCAAGGGCATGCACCATTGCCACAGAGCCGAAAATCGCCACAAATCCGGTGCCTGCCGGATGATCGTCCCAGCGCATCAAAAGGCTGGTTTTAGGGCCCTGCGCCCGCTGCATAATTATCTGGCGGGCTGGCCCGATGCCACCGCTCGCCCATATTTCACGCTGGATTTCCAAAGGCTCCCAAACCGAAAACATACTGACCCTTGGGGGCCTCTCTGTGGCAATAACCGCTACCGGAGCAGAATAAAAATTAGTTGGATCAACGCATTCGTAACCGCGCGCGGTAAGTTGGTCATCCAAACTTTGTTGGGAGGTTTGCGCCCTATCCCGGATTGCAAAGAGGGCAGGTTGGTCCAAGTCCCTCATGGCCGCCTGGGCGGCGTCAATCTCATCACTGCCCACGCTTTGTTCTGCTGAGGCCGCAGAGACCCGTTTGCCGCCGCCCAAGCCCTGTCTAATGGTCCATGGGCCCAGCACGTGCTTGGCTGCCGGGGGCCAAGTGGCATCAACCACGGCCCAAGGGGGCGCATGGTCACAGATCATTCGATGAGCATCTGTTGCAATTTTTTCTTCGCCGCCTCAAGCTGGTTCGGGTCTGTTCCGCGCAATACAATATTGGTGCCATAAATGCCATCTTTTTGAAANGGATAAGAGCCGATCGACAGCTCTGGATAAAGCTTTGCCACCGCGCCCAGCGGTTGGGCGACATCCCCTTCACCGCGCTCTAGGCGAAGCGTGTCACTTTGCAGTGGTGCGCCCCCTGTCAATTGCGGTAGCACGCTTGCCACCATGGCTTTAAAAACCGCTGGTACCCCGGCCATCACATGGGTATTTCCCAGACTAAATCCGGGCGCCACCGAAACCGGGTTATCAATAAGCTTGGCGCCGTCGGGAATACGCGCCATGCGCAGCCGCGCGGCATTAAGCTCTAGGCCTTGGCGTTGGTAATGAGTGGTGAGCAAGGCCTTGGCATCGGCCCGTACATCAATTGCCGCGTCAAAAGCCTCTGCAATGCAATCTGCGGTGATATCATCATGTGTCGGCCCGATCCCACCTGAGGTGAAGAGATGATCATACCGCTTCGCCAAACTGCGCGTGGCCGCGATAATATCCGCCGCTGTATCAGAGACGATCCGCACCTCTTTGAGATCAATGCCTGCCTTGGTCAGTTCGCCGGCCAGATAATGCATGTTTGCATCTCGTGTGCGGCCCGATAGAATCTCATCACCTATGACCAGCATCGCGGCAGTTGGATTTGACATTTTACTTCCTTTTCTTTTCCTTTTTGAGGGTATAGGGCCATAATATGCAGTTTCAAACCCCTCTTGTTCCCGCCCGTTTGATCCGCCGTTATAAACGGTTCCTTGCTGATATCGAACTGCAAGANGGACAAACCGTCACNGCCCATTGTGCCAATCCAGGATCCATGATGGGTCTGGCGGATGAAGGTACAAAAATCTGGGTTGAGCCAAATGATGATCCCAAGAAAAAGTTAAAATTTGGCTGGCGGTTGATTGAGCACGAGAGTGGCCATTTTACCGGTGTTGATACTAGCCTTGCCAATAAGGTGATTAAAGAAGCCCTCATCACGCGCCACGTTGCGGGTTTGGACGCTTTTGATACCTGCCGGCCCGAGGNGCGCTATGGGGCCAAGAGCAGGATTGATTTTTTGCTCAGCTCAGGCGGCCAGCCAGATATCTATGTTGAGGTCAAAAGTGTGACCTTGCAACGCCAAGCTGGCCTTGCCGAGTTTCCAGACAGTGTCACGGCACGTGGCACCAAACATTTGAACGAGTTGCAAGCCATGGTTGAAGCCGGACACCGCGCGGTCATGCTTTATCTCGTGCAGCGCACTGATTGTACCCACTTCGATGTGGCCCATGATATTGATCCGGCCTATGCCGCAACCTATCAAAAAGCCCGTGCTATGGGGGTTGAGCTGCGGTGTTTTGCCGCCCAAATTTCCCCAGAACACATTGACCTTGGGGCTGAATTAGCAATTATGGGCTAACGGTGACTGGCAATTCATGCGTTTCGGCGCTAGAGAGCGGTAAAATGCTTCAAGGAGAGTGTATTTGACCAAAGGTGACCCCCAGCGCAAAACACGCGATGGTATCAGTCTTTTCAGCCCAGCAGATTTTGCCGGTATGCATAAAGCCGGCGCCTTGGCTGCGGAGATTTTGGATGAAATATGCGATCTGGTTATGCCTGGTCAAACTACTGGTGCCCTGAATGAGGCCATCGAAGCAAAAGTGAATGCGGCGGGCGCAACCTCTGCCACCATTGGGTACCGCGGCTATCAACATGCCAGTTGCATAAGCGTAAACCATGTGGTTTGCCACGGCATTCCCAGCGATAAAAAACTTAAAGACGGCGATATCCTAAATATTGATGTGACGGTGGTTGTCGACGGTTGGTTTGGGGATACATCGCGAATGTATGTCGCTGGCCAGCTATCGCGCAAGGCAGAGCGCCTTATCCAAGTAACGCACGACTCGCTGTTTAAAGGGATCGAGGCTGTTAAGCCTGGCAATACCTTTGGAGACATTGGCTATGCAATTCAAAGCTATGTAGAATCCCAAAGAATGTCAGTGGTGCGCGATTTTTGTGGCCATGGGCTGGGCCGGGTGTTTCATTCACCGCCAAATGTGCTTCACTTTGGCCGCCCGGGTACCGGCGCGGTGTTGGAAGAGGGAATGTTTTTCACCATTGAACCCATGGTTAATCTTGGGCGCCCCGAAACCAAGGTTCTTTCGGATGACTGGACTGCGGTGACCCGCGATAAATCACTTTCGGCGCAGTTTGAGCATTCTGTTGGCGTGACGGCGACGGGGGCTGATATTTTTACCCTGTCACTGACGGATCGCTTTCATCCGACCTTTTCTAAAAAATAAAATCAAAAATGCTTCGCCAAAACCTGTGGGTTTGGAAACAGTTCAATCTAAGCCTATATTACCACCTTTTAAATGCGGCACTCTGATTCATGTGAGCCAATGTTGTCTTTTTTGAATTGGCTTTTTTGAAAGACCTGAATGATCCAGTCGCATACATAACGCAATGCCGCGTCGTGGCGCCGAGTTTCATGATATACCAACCAAACTTCGCGGGCATAACTCGACTTCAAACCATCCAGAGTTTTGTTCTCACCAGCGAAAGCATCGGCTTCTATTGTTTTCCAGCCCTGATGCTCTGGATAGAGCGCATCAATACCCAGCCCAGCCCAACCAGTTTTCTCGACAGCGCTTTTGATGCATTCAAGCGTGTTGATTCGAAGTTCTGGCTCGGACTTAAAAATTTGCTTCGCTCGTTCCATTTCAGGCCAATTATCCATGCTGTGATCAAGCCCAATCCACTTTGTCGGATGGGTGGATTTTTTGGCGAAAATTCCAGTTTGGAGGACGCCAACCTTTCGGCACATCAAGCGCCCCTTGCTCGGCCGTTCTAAATGCAAGGCAAGATCAACCGTGCCGTCAGCTGTACGTTCATGTTTGTTTTCCGCAACGATGTTAAGCTCAATACCGGGGTGCAGATCTGCAAAGCCGGCAAAAAAACCGCTTAGATAGGCGGAAACGAGCACATGAGGCGCTGACAATGTTATTTTGCGAGACACTTGTTTTGCATTGTCACCATTTATTTCTTCGGTTTCTATTCGATTGAGGGAAACTTGAAAATGCGCGGCGGCTTCGGCGAGCTTATCGCCATATGGTGTAAGTTTCCAGCCATTGCCAAATTTGACCAACGCCGGTTCGGCGAGAGAGCTGTTAAGCCGCTCTAGCCGCCGTGACACAGTTGACACATTGGCCTTTAGTGCAAAAGCTGCATTTGTCATCGTTTGGCTTCTTGCCAGATGCATTAAGCATTTTAGATCAGTCCAGTTGGGCATCTTGTGCTCCTCATTTCGGTATCGTCTATTTTTTAAAGCCTGCTGTTCCGAATCGCTGAGTTTGATATTGACCAATGTACAATATTTGTTAGTTCTTTGGTATTAAAAAAATATCCTTAAGGGTGTAAATTTTGTGGCATGACTTATCCATTACGTGTCTGTTTGTCACTAAAAATTATGTGCTGAAAAATTACCGTTGTAGAAAATTACAACCTTTGGTAATTTTGTAGGCTGTGCTATTCTTTTCGGCCAATAAGAGATAACCAAAATGTACATACCCTCAAGNACNTNAAAATATNGAATTTTAAATAAATGAGACAGNNTTAACAATTAAGTTATANCACAACCTGAAGATAAGTGANATAATCACTTNTGTTATAGTTTGTTTGNATTCTTGAAAAAAATTCATAAATATTAAGNTTTTGGCCTTTAGGGCAATCATTGGATCAGGAGTTTACATTGAGTGTTTTGGGTGTGTTTGGTCAGAATTTGCGAAAATTATGTNCCAGTCGGCCGTCTATAGCGGCCGTTTGTCGTGATTTGGATATTAACCGCGTACAGTTCAATCGGTATATGAGTGGCCATTCTTTTCCAAAGCCTAATGTTCTGGAAAAAATATGTGACTATTTTCAGGTAGATTCCCGGATCATTCTGGAAAAGCTGACCTACGACCAAATAGAAATGGTTCGTAATGGAAAAAACGCCCGTAATATTGGGATTGAAGGCAGCTACCTGCATAATGCGGTGAATTACTTTGAACGCAGTATTTCTTTGGGTGTGGCGCAGTATGAAATCCCTGATGGTATTCATTGTCTGTGGCGTAATTCTTTCATGGATACGAAAACCGCTGTTAGCAATCTTGTTTTGGTGAAAACTGTTAATGGCAGCAGGGTGTTCAAATCGTTTGATCGTCCAACAAATGCACGACGTTTGGTTGGAAAGGACAATTTCAATCCACGGGAACATCGCGGCGCAGTCCTAAGCACGGCAGACGGATTTACTTTGCTTGGGATCAGCCCACACCCGTCTTGGTACATTAGTATGACCTATCTTGGGAGAGCCTATTTTAGCGATAGTGTCCTCACCGGATTTTCAATCGTGTCGCGCAATGAATATGTTGGGCGGCGGCACGCATCTCGCTGTGCATTTGAATTATTGCCGCAGCGTTCAGACGATATTTTGCCTATGGCGCGTCAAGCCGGTATGCGCCGGCCGTTAAGTGATGTGCCTGATATCATTCGCGAATTGATTGAGCCACCATTTTCATAACACCGCCCGCTGCAGTATTGTTACATGCGTATCGCCATATTTGCGTTGATCAAACAGGATAAATCCGGTGGGGGCCGTCATCGGACAGGATTCTTCCCATACTATGTAGGCCTCGGGGGCAATCCAGCCGCGCTCAAGGGCTATTTTCAAAGCTTTTTCGCCCAACCCTTTTCCATAAGGGGGATCCAGAAAAATCAAATCAAATGCATCTACAGGACATTTCGCAAGCCGCGTTGCATCAAGTTTTTTGAACACCACTTGTGCGTCGGTTTTAAACAGCGCGATATTTTTCTGCACTATTGCAGCAGATTTTGCGCCGCTATCAACCATCCAAATACTGCTTGCACCGCGGGATAATGCCTCAAATGCCAACGCACCCGTGCCTGAAAAAAGATCAAGAACACGGGCATTGGCCAGGCGATTACTGATTCTTTCGCTGCTGAGTAAATTGAACAGATTTTCACGGACGCGGTCAGTGGTGGGGCGCAAATGTGCGGCATTGTCGGTTTTTCCCACCGTTGCCAGCCGCCTGCCTCGAAAGGTTCCTGCAATGATTCTCATGGCTTTAACAGGCTTTTAAGATTGATCTTAGGGTCTGCAATCACCGCAGGGGCGGGGGAGTTTCCATTTTCAATCAGCCGTTTTCCAACCATATAGGCCCGCGGATCGTTCATCGCATCCACTGCCAGCAGTCTATCGCCTTGATAGTACCAAAAAGATACCAAATTTGGTTCATCTGGTGCGGCGCGGGTTACAATACTGTCGTAACCTGTGTTCAATCCTGCAATTTGCAGTTTCACATCATATTGATCGGACCAGAACCAAGGCTGGGGGATATAGGCCTGTTCAGCACCTAGAATATTGCCGGCGACTGCTTCGGCCTGATCAATAGCGTTTTGCACGCTTTCCAGTCGCAGCTTGCCATCTTTATAGGGAAAGACGGCGCAATCGCCCGCAGCCCAGATCGCCGGATCCGATGTTTGCCCAAGGGCGTTAACTTGGATCCCGTCCTCAACGGTCAAACCGGCGGCCTTGGCAATATCGCTCTGCGGCGTAATCCCTACGCCAACGATGACAAAATCAACAGCGATCTTGCGGCCGTCGCTCAGGGATGCGCCGCTAACGCGGCCCTCTGTGCTGTGTAATTGGGTCAGTCCGGTTCCTTCTTGAATGTTGACCCCGTGACTTTGGTGCAGAGACCGGAAATAATCGGACGTTTGCGGCGCGGCGACGCGCTGTAAAATCCGTTCGGACATTTCCACCAAAGTGACGTTAAGCCCTAGGCGCGCAGCCACTGCCGCCGCCTCAAGCCCAATATACCCACCGCCGACAATTAACACCCGTCGTCCGGCCATAAATTCTGGTGCCATGGCATCGGCATCGGCAAGGTCGCGCATCGTATAAACACCTGCCAAGGTGCCGCCGATGCTTTTTGGCAGATGCCGCGGCGAAGACCCGGTGGTCAGCACCAAATGATCATAGGGATAGAGGGTATCACCTGCAGTCACCGTTTTGGCGGTGCGATCCACCGCATCAACGCTACGGCCTAATGCCAAAGTAATGGTTTGGTCGTCATAAAAGTTTTGTGGTCGCAAAAAGAGCCGCTCTTTTCCAATCTCGCCCAAGAGATATTTTTTTGACAAAGGCGGGCGCTGATAGGGCAGTTCGGGCTCACTGCCGATCATGGTGATCTCACCCTGATGGCCACTGCTGCGCAATTTTGCCACCAAAGATGCCCCCGCCTGACCGGCGCCAACTACCACAATTTTCATTACGTCTCCTTGAGCGGTGTGGTCATTTTCATTGCAACCCTATATTGAGTGTGGACCAAAATGCAATCAAAGGACAAAGCAATATGACGATATCTGTGGGTCAGCGACTGCCAGAGGCAACATTTTTAAAAATGGGCGATAAAGGCCCCGAAACTGTTGAGTTTAGCGCTAAGCTTGCAGGACGGAAGGTTGCGATTTTTGCAATGCCGGGTGCGTTCTCCGCGACCTGTACAGGTAATCATATTCCAAACATCTTGATGCATAAAGAGGCGTTGGCGGCCAAGGGCGTCGAAGAAATTTTAATTGTGTGTGTCAACGATCCCTATGTCATGCGTGCCTGGGAAAAATCATCAGCCGCCGATAAAGGAGAGCTCACATTTCTTGCTGATTCGGATGCTCAGTTTTCCAAGGCAATGGGCTTGACCTTTGATGCGCCTGTAATCGGGTTTTATGACCGCTCTCAGCGCTATGCAATGCTTGCCGAAGATGGCGTGGTCGCCGCGCTGCTTATCGAAGAAAAGCGCGCTGCGATTACCACATCTGGCGCGGATGCTTTGCTGGCCGCGATTTAAGCCTATTTTGCCAGCTGGTCCATTTTCTNGGCCAGTTTTACATCAAGAGCGCTGAGCCCTCCGACATCATGAGTGCTCAGCGTGACCTCAACCCGGTTATACACATTAAACCACTCTGGATGATGGTTTAGCTTTTCGGCCCAAAGAGCCACTTTGCTCATCCAGCCAAATGTCTCGATGAAATTGCCAAAGCGAAAGCTCTTTGTAATGGCATCTCGGTCTTGATCCATGCTCCAGCCATTGTTTAAACACTCGGCCAGCGCCTGAGTACGGTCTTGGTCAGATAAAGGTGAATTCATTCTACTTCCTCCACAGTNGGTTTTCGAAAAGGGCCGTAGCTGGTCAGGATTTCGATATCCTCACAGATCGCCCGCTTCTCGGCTTCTAGATATTGTTCCACAGCCTGTTGAAAGCTGGGATCGGCCAGCCAATGCAGCGAATGGGTTTGCACNGGCAGATAGCCGCGTGCCAGCTTGTGCTCACCCTGCGCTCCGGCTTCGACCCGCGCAAGCCCCTGCGTTATGGCAAAGTCTATCGCCTGATAATAACAGACTTCAAAATGTAGGCAGGGGTGATCTTCTACCGCGCCCCAATAGCGTCCGAACAAGGCATCGCGCCCAATAAAGTTCAGTGCGCCGGCAATATAGGTATCGTCGCGCGTGGCCATCACCAAAGCAATATCATTTTGCAGGNGCTCTTGCGCCAAATCATAAAAATNGCGCGTGAGATAGGGTCGGCCCCATTTTCGGGCACCGGTATCTTGATAAAACCGCCAAAATGCATCCCAATGCTCGGGTTGCAATTGTTCCCCGGTAAACACCTGAATGTCACCGCCAAAACCTTTCGCGCGGGCGCGCTCTTTGCGGATGTTTTTACGTTTACGGGACGACAGGTCGCCCAAAAAAGCCTCAAAGTNGGGATAGTTTNTATTATACCAGTGAAATTGTTGCGTGACCCGATGCAGCAGGCCTTCCTCGGCGCCCTGCGCGGCTTCTTCGGCGGTGCAAAACGTAACATGTGCTGAGGACAGTTTATTGGTTTGGGCAAATTGCTGAATGGCTTGAATCAATGTGCTGGTGGCCAACGTACGGTGTTCTGGACGTACAAGAAACCGGCGCCCAGTGGCCGGAGTAAAGGGCACAGCAAGCTGCAATTTAGGGTAATAGCGTCCGCCGGCCTGCTCATAGGCATGGGCCCAATTGTGGTCAAAAATATATTCACCCTGCGAGTGCAGCTTAAGGTACATCGGCGCGCAGCCAATCAGCATGTCATCTTGATAGGCGGTTAAATAATACGGCTCCCACCCGGTGCCAGGGCCGACTGATCCACTGTCTTCGAGGGCTTTAAGAAACCGGTGGGTGGTAAAGGGATCAAGCGCGCGGCCGCCCACAGCCTCGGGGCAGGCGCAGCTGTCCCAGTCACTTTCGCCAATCTCTGAAAGCGATGAGATAATCTCAACCCGAAGCGATGCCCGGCTCATTTNTGACCTCCGTTGCCNNTTCTTGATGTGGCGTGATGGGCGCTAGGATCAAGGGGTAATCCGCGCGGCATAGCCTTCAAAGGTAATATTGTCGGCCATCTGCCGTGCAATCGCTTCTTCGGCCTCTGATGTGATAGTCCAGCACAGTACCGGATGCCCAGCTGATTTAACTTCGGCCACACGGGCGTTGGCCAGATCGCTCTGATCGTGGCTTATAAATCCTGCTTCCATTGCATCGTACCCATCAAGTCGCCGAAGCTGCTGCAAACGCTGTTCGGATATGTCGGGCCAGTCTTTGGCAGAAAAGCTATCCGTGGTCAGGCCACGGGGAATTTCCGGCGCAAGCTTGGCCATGTGGGCTACAGAATGTGGATTGAAAGACATAACGGCCACTGGGCCGCGATAGCTATGCAGCGCCGCAGCAGTTGCGCCTTCTAGCTGCCCGTCAGTTGGGTCAAGCTCACCGNGCTTATATTTAATCTCGATCAGNAGAGGAACTTTACCGGCAACTTGAGCCAAAATATCCACAAGTGCCGGTATGCCAGTTTGCCCACCAAGCAGCTGAACTGCACCAAGTTCGGCGGCAGTTTTATCCATTACTCGCCCGGCTACGCCGGTCATACGGTTGAGCGTTTCGTCATGAAACACCATTGCCTGACCATCGGAAGAGCATTGTAGATCAAGCTCGATCCCATAGCCAAGNGCAACAGCCTTGGCAATCGCTTCGCGGCTATTTTCGACGCCATTTTGCCCACCGTGAAAGCCGCGATGCGCTATGGGCACCTGCAGGAACGCGTCGGGCAGCAGCAGGGTCATTTTATTTGAAAAATGCCTTCGATTTCGACGGCTATTCCCAATGGTAAAGCCGCCGCNGANACNGCGGANCGCGCATGTCTGCCGGCTTCACCNAGCGCTTCAGCCAAGAAATTTGATGCCCCGTTGATGACNTGAGGCTGCTCTGTGTAGTCCGGGGTTGAATTGACAAATCCGGTCAGCTTGACGACCCGCACCAAGCGGTCAAGATCGCCGCCGCAGGCGGCTTTGACCTGAGCAAGCAGATTAATGGCGCAGGCTTTGGCCGCCTCTGCGCCCTCTTCAGTGGTCATATCCGCCCCAAGCTTGCCAGTAATTAGCCCGCCCATTGTGCCGGGAATTTGACCCGAGACATGTACAATGTCCCCGACAGTGACAAAAGGCACATAATTCGCCGCTGCCGCTGGTGCATTGGGTAAGGTGACGCCGATTTGCGCCAGTTTGCTTTCAAAATTCCCACTCATGGCTAAATCCTTTTTGCATGCGTTAAACCCTACTTAGCCCTAATTTTCTGCCACGAAAAGAGCCGGTTTAGGTTTCGCGGAATGCGCGGATGAAATAATCGCTCAAAGGTTTGAGAAAATAATTCAGCGGACTGCGTTCGGCGGTACGGATAAAAGCATCAACCGGCATCCCGGGGATAAGCGTTATCTCAGGAGGAAGCCGCGCCAACTCGCCATCGCGTAGTATAATTTCCGCGCGGTAATAGGGCTGTTGGCCATTTTGGTCTTGAAACGCATCGGCCGAAATAAGCGTGACCGTCCCGAAAAGTTCCGGCGTGCTGCGCTGATCCAGTGCAGAGAACCGTAAGGCCACCTCTTGGCCTAGAAATATTTGATCAACATGAATAGGCTCGATGCGCGCGGCTATCACCAAAGGCCGGTCTTGTGGGATCAGAAATAAAACTGGATCGGCAGGCCGTATTACCGAGCGCGGCGCATGCACTGCAAGCCCGTAGACAATGCCGGAAACCGGCGCTCGAATGTCCATCCGCGCTAGCTTTTGCTGTAGCGCACGATGTCGCTCTTCCAGTTCAAGAAACCTAAATTGCTGATCTCGCAGATCGCTGATGGCTTTTTCACGCCGCTGGGTCTGCAGCGCATCAATTTCGACATTAAGCTCGGTGATCCGGACGGATGCTTGGGCTGTTCTGGCAGTGAGATCACCGATTTGGCCGTGCAATTGCACGGCTGCGCGCTTTAGGTCAAGGAGTTTTGCAGCCTGCGCCAAACCACGGTCAAACAGGGTTTGCTGGTTTGTTAACTCTTCCTCGGTCAGTTCCAGTTGTATACTTAGGGCTGTTTGCTGCGCAGCAAGGCCTTCGATTTGATTGAGCACCTGTTCGCGTTGTTTTGCCAGCTGTTCACTTTGATGATCTATTGAGGCCCCGCGCGCCTCAAACAGCCGTTTCTGGCCCTGCATCAATTCAGCAACTTCCGGATCTTTTGAGGCTTGGTGCGCAAGTCTTGGATCAAAGCTAATCTTTGAAAGAGCATCGCGCTCTGCCTCAAGACGGCCGCGCCGGGCCATCATTTCAAAAAGCTGACCTTCGATAATCGCCATCTCGGACTGTTCGGCACTGGGGTCGAGGCGCACCAAAACTGCATCTCGTTGGACCAACTCGCCTTCTTCAACAACGATTTCTGCCACGACGCCCCCATCGGGGTGTTGCACCACTTGACGGTTTTTTCCACCTCAATCTGGCCGCTGGCAATAATGGCGCCCGATAGTGAGCTAAAGGTTGCCCAGCTGCCGAACCCGCCAACCAAAACCAGCAGTGAAAAAAGCCCCAAAAGCATTGGCCACCTAAGGGCAAAAACGGGTTTAGAGCCTGTCATGTTGCCTCTTTAGACGGGGATGGTTGGGCCAACGCCTGATAGTTTTGTACTGTTGATTTTAACACATCCTCTTTTGGACCAAAGGCTTTACATTGGCCCCCGTCCAGCATCAAAAGCAGGTTGCACTCTTGAATGGCCGCCGGCCTGTGGGCCATAATGAGCACTGTTTTCCTTCGGCTTTAAGTGCGCGAATGGCGGCGTTTAAGGCAAGTCCGCCTTCGTGGTCAAGGTTTGAGTTGGGCTTATCCAGCACGACAATCACTGGATCACCGCACAGCGCACGGGCAAGCCCGATACGTTGAATTTGACCGCTGGACAGCTGACCGCCAAAGGCGCTCACTTGGGTGTCATAGCCATCGGGAAACGATAGGATCATCTCATGCGCAGCGGCTTTTTGGGCCGCTTCAATGATATGCTCTGGCGGGCGATCGGGGGAGAGCCGCGCAATATTTTCAGCAATTGTGCCATCAAAAAGCTGCACCCGTTGGGGCAGATAGCCGATATGTTCGCCCAAAACCTCAGAGGCATAATTGTCAAGTGGCGCACCATCAAGCCGGATTTTACCGCCAGCCGGCGGCCAGACCCCTGTTAAAGTGCGGGCCAGAGTGGATTTACCAGCACCCGATGGGCCTATGACCCCAACAGCAAAGCCCGGCGGTATGCTAAAGGTCAAAGATTTGAGCGCTGCGGTTTGTTCACCCGGCGGAAAGACGGTCAAGGCCTGTGCTTCAAGCCGCGCTTTTGGAATCGGAAGCGGGGTACGCTGTGTTTCGGGTGGCGTTTCGCTTAAAAGCTTCGACAGGTTTTTCCAACCTTTGCGGCCGCGCTGTACCAAAGCCCATTGCCCGACCGCCAATTCGATTGGGGCCAAGGCGCGGCCAAGTAAAATCGATCCGGCAATCATGGCGCCGGGGGTGAGTTGTTCTTGCAGCACCAGATAAGCACCAAGACCCAGCATCGCAGATTGCAGAAACAGCCGGAATGTTTTGATCATAACTGTGAAACCGCCGCTATAATCAGAATTCGTCAGTTGATTTACCAAGGCCGAATTGCGCAGGGTTTGCCAGCGCTCGAAAGCACCTGCCGACATGTTTAGTGCGCGGATCATTTCCGCTTCGCTGCGCATATGCTCGGCAGTTTGTGTTGCGCGAAAGCTCGCCTGATTTGCTTTTGCGCCTGCCACGCGCGTGGTCAGTTGGTTGAGCAGGGCAAAACCGATTAAAATAGCGCCACCGCTTAAGGCCAACATCCCAAGCCATGGGTGAAAAAGGACCCCAGCTCGCGGACGCTGAAGGCATCCCTGGAAACGGTACGAATCGACCCGCTGATATTATCAAATACAGCTACCTCGACGGCGATGTCGTCCACTACAAAGTGATCTCCGAATCACACGGCCTGGCCCCCTACTCCAGTCAAGCCAACGATCTCATTGCTGACTTTATACTCACCCAATAGACCAGGTAAAGCGATAGACTTCCAAATAGCTTTGATCGCAT
>PBSX01000078.1 GCA_002726375.1 Marinovum sp. | reverse complement strand
GCAGTTGACGAAATTGTTTCCCACCTATCCCATTTTTATCACCTGCGACCAGGAGATTTAATCCTAACGGGAACGCCCGCTGGTGTGGGCCCAGTGGTACCCGGTGACAAGATAACTGGTGGAATTGAGGGTTTAGAACCAATTTCACTAACAATTTCTGAGGCCGAGTAGGCACCACAAAATGTATTCTTTAATCAAAAAACTGGCGCATGCGATGGCCGTATTGGGGGGGCTTGTCCTAATTAGTTTGATTTTATTGGTTTGCACCTCTGTGCTTGGCAGGTCGGTTGGCACCGTGCTTCACGGCGCTTTTATGCAAACAAATTTCACCGACTTCTCGAATTGGGCGCTTGGGGTTGGGATCGGAGCAATCAATGGTGATTTTGAATTGGTAGAAGCAGGTGTTGCCTTTGCAATATTTGCTTTTCTACCTCTGTGCCAACTGAGCGGCAGCCATGCAACAGTTGACGTTCTTACATCAAAATTATCCCTGCGAAGCAATCAGGTTTTAAAAATGATTTCCGAGTGCCTTTTTGCGCTTGTTTTGGGATTGATTGCTTGGCGCCTGTTCGCCGGTATGGAGGCAAAACAGCGATATGGAGAGACAACTTTTTTATTGCAGTTTCCAATTTGGTGGGCCTATGCAGCAAGTTTTTTGGGCGCAGCGCTTGCCGCATTGGTTTCCATTTTTATGGCAATAGTCAGAATTCTAGAGGCGCTAAGTGGTAAAGAACTGCTTACTGAAAACGAAAGCGCTGAGCAATGACCACCCTAGAAATTGGACTGGCCTCGTTTCCCGCACTTTTGGTCTTAATATTTTTGCGCGTGCCGATTGGTCTTGCTATGTTTTTGGTTGGCTTTGGGGGGTTATTCCTTGTGACCGGCACCTCCAATATGGCTTTGGCAAAGATGAAAAATGAAACCTATAGTACGTTTTCAAACTACTCACTTTCAATTATCCCAATGTTCTTGTTGATGGGGCAATTCGCCACTCTTGGCGGGATGTCTCAGGCGCTTTTCAAAGCGGCTGAAAGCTGGTTAGGACACCGTAAAGGCGGTGTCGCTATGGCTGCTATTGGGGCCTGCGCCGGGTTTGGGGCGATTGCTGGATCCTCATTGGCAACCGCTGGTACGATGGGCCGAGTAGCGCTGCCTGAACTCAAAGCCTATGGCTATGCCGGTGGGTTTTCTACTGCCACTCTTGCAGCAGGGGGAACCTTGGGAATTTTAATTCCGCCCTCTGTGGTTTTAGTGATCTATGCCATCTTGGCGGAACAAAATATCTCAAAACTATTTCTAGCTGCCTTTGTGCCAGGCATTATGGCTGCGCTTGGTTATATGGTTGCGGTATCGATCTATGTCCGCCTTTATCCTGATCGCGCAGGAACCCGCGCTCCAGTGCCATACAAACAGCGTTTCCATGCCCTGGCCAAAGTTTGGCCCATTGTGATGATTTTTTTACTGGTTATTTTTGGAATTGCTGGTGATTGGAATTGGTCCCAAAACGGAATTCAAGCACTCTTTACCCCCACCGAAGGAGCGGCTGTTGGGGCGTTTGGCGTGGGTTTAATTGCGTGGCGAAGCGGAGGTCTGACATGGTCCAGCTTAATCGATAGCTTTCTGGTAACGGGTCGGTCCTCGGCTATGATCTTTTTTATCATCCTGGGAGCTGGGTTTTACAATGGCTTTCTAAGCCTGACACAAGTGCCGCAGGAAATCGCAGGCTGGGTTGTAAATCAGGGCCTCAGCCCCATCGGGGTTTTGCTGTTAATTTTAGTTTTCTATTTGCTTTTAGGCTGTTTGATGGACAGTCTTTCGATGATACTGCTGACAGTTCCAATCTTCTTTCCTGTGGTAATGTCATTAGATTTCGCCTTACCGCCCGAGCATCTAGCAATTTGGTTTGGGATCTTGGTTTTAATTGTGGTCGAGGTCGGTTTGATTACGCCACCTGTGGGGCTCAACCTTTTTGTGATTAATGCGATGGACCGGCAAACCCCTGCGGTTGAAACCTATAAAGCGGTTGGTTTTTTTGTGGCCACCGATTTGGTCCGAGTGGCCATCTTGATTACTTTTCCAGCGATCACTTTATTCTTGCTACCGCAATAGATGGNATTTTACATAAGAATTACTTTTAAACTGTCTGTGATGAATTAAATCCTCCGATCCACTCTTGTTTCTGGCTTTGCATAGAAGCTTCAANTAAAGTGCAGACTCTTCATATTCTTCGCCAGTTTTTGCACCTGTAATGTAGGCAANAACATCTTGCGGATCTGTATCNGCTTTGGACAGGTTGGCGCAAATTCGTCCACGCCGAAAAACAACAATACGATCGACAAGGTCAAAGACCTGTCGCATATTGTGACTGACAAGAATTAATGGTTCACCGTTCTCTTTCAATGTCTTGATGATATGTTCGACCTGTTCGGTTTCCTGTACCCCTAGCGCTGCCGTTGGCTCATCCATAATGGTCAGTCGCGACTGAAATGTTGCCGTGCGAGCAATAGCAACGCACTGCCGTTGACCTCCTGACATATTTTGGATGGTATTGCGAATGTTAGGGATTTTCACAGCTGTTTTTTCAAGACCCGCCAANGTTGCTTTGCGCATTCCTTTATAGTCGAGAATGCGAAAGGGTCCGAGCCAATTTGCAAAGGTTTTTTCACGTCCCAGAAAGAGATTATCCGGCACATCAAGGTCATCCGCAAGTGCCAGTGTCTGAAACACAGTTTCAATCCCGGCTTCGCGCGCATCCAGTGGACCAGCAAAATTCACTTCATCGCCGTAAAGCCAAACTCTGCCGCGCGTACGCTGCTCTACGCCAGTGATCTGACGCACNAATGTGGATTTACCGGCGCCATTGTCACCCACAATAGCAACGTGCTCACCCTTCTTCATTTCGAAGTCGGCACCTTCCAGCGCATGAACGCCCCCGTAATGCTTGGTTAGGTCCTGTGCTTTAAGAACGATTTCNTCGCTCATATCTATCTCTCCCAACCTTAGGCTTTATTGCGTTGTCGATATTGGTCTAGAACTACCGCTGCGATGATGATGCCGCCCATGGCCATCAACTGATATGATCCGTCCAATTTCACAAAGGTGAACCCGGAACGAATAACTCCGAAGACCATCGCGCCGAGAACGGTACCGATGATTGATCCCCGGCCCCCGGTTAAACTGATACCCCCAATGACGGCCATGGCAATGGCAAAGAGCTCGTAAAATTCGCCCATGCCGGCTTGTGCTGTTGAGGCTTTGGCACTCAGTATGACGCCAGCGAAAGCCGCCAGCATAGAGGCGATCATGTAGACCAAGACTTTATGTCGTTTTACATTAATACCCGACATTCGCGCAGCTTCTTCGTTTGAGCCAATCGCATAAGTGTGTTTTCCATAAACCGTATACTTTAGGATAAAGTGGAAAATCACCGCCAGGGATAAGAACCAAAATACGGGCATCATACCCGAACCGATGGATTTGAAACTTTCCGTTGGAAATGAAACTGGATTACCGCCAGACCACCAAAGTGCAATACCCCGACAAATCATAAACATGCCAAGCGTCGCGATAAAGGGTGGTATGCGAAAATACGCAATAAATGTTCCATTGATGGCCCCGATCATGGCCCCGAATATAAGTCCCGCTACCACCGGTACAATCACCGGTAAGTCCATGGCCCATACGCCAAACACCGCNTTGGGGTTCGGGAAACCGTTGACCAATTCGGTCTGTCCAAGGCTCATCGCAATCATAGCCGTCGCTGCAACAAGGGGACCNGAACTNAGATCGATACCAGCAGTGATGATTACTTGCGTTACGCCAAGTGCGATGATCCCAATAATCGCAACCTGCAGGATAATAATTTTTAACCGAGCTTCGTTAAAGATTGAATCAAAACGGTCCCTTGAATCAAACAGGAAGCTTTGGTCATTCATATAGGGCAGAGCCTGCCCTAAAATCTCGAAAATCACGATGATGATGATCAACGCGAAAAGGATGTTCATCTCATTGGGCCAAGATCGCTTGGATTTATCAAACGTTAGTCCGCCTGTGCCTTGGCTCGTATCTTCCATTGATGAAGCCCCTTGTTATGCGCTTTTACGAGTGCGGGACGGCGCCAAAAGCGCCGCCCCGCGGATTTAATTTTCTAAAGAACTTAGTTCTTGTCCATGAAGTCGCCCATGTTCGCAGGTGTAACCAATACGAATGGGATATAGACTTTCTTGTCTACTTTTTCACCAGCGATCAAGCGAATTGCTGTATCAATCGAGCCAGTACCCTGACCAACAGAGTCTTGGAACACTGTTACGTCATAATCACCGACTGCCATTGCGAGCAGAGCGTCTTGCGATGCATCAACACCGCCAACCTGCACGTCAGCCATATCCATGCCGGCAGCTTTCATTGCCTGGATCGCACCGATTGCCATTTCGTCGTTGTTTGCCAAAACGAAGTCAAACGGCTCGCCAGAAGACATCCAATTGGTCATCAAGTCTTGCGCTTCGTCACGCGACCAGTTTGCAGTCTGCTCGTCAATGATTGTCATGAAGTTACACATGTCCATGCCGATCACGTCGTGAACGTCTTTTGAGCGCTGAACAGCAGCCTGGTTGGAAAGCTGACCGTTCATTAAGTAACCAGTTGCACCACCGGCTTTGCCGTCAGCACGCAGGTTTTTACAAATCTCGAATGCGGAAAGTGTGCCAGATTCGATTTCGTTCGATGCAACGAAGGCCTGAGTTGCAGGCAGTTCGTTCACATTGTCAGGTTCGCGGTTAACATATACCAGCGGAGTGTCACCAGCGGCTGCGGAAACAGCTGCACCAGCAGATGTGTCAACGATGTTTACGATGATTGCATCAACGCCTGATGCTACAAAGTTTTTCACCTGGTCGATTTGCTTGGCAAGATCGTCAGATGCGTCTTCTTGCTGATACGAAAGGCCGTCAATAGTCCCCGCATACTCAACCATGCCGTTCCGCAAAACGGTCAGCCAGTTGTCATCGAACCGTGAAAACGTTGCCCCAATAGTTTCGGCAAATGCGGTTGTGCCCGTAAGAACAACGAGGCTTGTCGCCAATAGAGTTTTCTTCATGAATTTCCTCCCAAAAAAGGTGCCGGCTCACCAATGTGTCAGCACCGGAGCCCAAGGTTTGGGCAAGTTGTTACTCCTTGCCCAATGTCCAAGTATTAGTACACAGCGCAAACGACCGGCTTCGAAAGCCGACAGAATCAAGGAAACCACAAATTTGTATTTTTTGCAACCGGTTGCAAAATTATTTAAAGTACTTAATAGTGGCAGTCTTTCGGATTCAGAATATAACGGGCTTTCAAACTGTCGAAGGGAACCTTGGCTAATGGCCACAACACTGGATGATGTCGCCAAACTTGCAGGGGTATCGCGCTCAGCGGTGTCTCGTACCTTCACCGATGGCGCATCGGTTTCTTTGAAAATGCGCCGCAAAGTTGAAAAGGCAGCAAGCGAGTTGGGCTATAGCCCGAATTTTCTTGCTCGAAGCTTAACCACCCGTAGGACAAAGTTAATCGGCTTGGTGTCCGATAACTTTCACAACCCTCTGTTTTTGGATGTTTTTGATCAATTCACACGAGGGCTTCAGGATCGGGGCCTAAGACCTTTACTGGTGAACCTGTCAGCTGAATCTGATGCGGAAAGCTCAGCCCAGATGCTGCGTCAATATTCTGTCGATGGCGTGATTGTGGCGTCTTCAACCCTACCCCCTGCGTTTTCCAAAACCTTTCGAGATGCCGGGGTACCTGTGGTGAATAGTTTTGGTCGCTATTCAAGTGATCCTGACATGCACATCGTTGGGATCGACGATATAGAATGCGGGCGGATGGCCGCACATGAATTACTCAGGCGCGGCTATACGAACATCGGGTTTCTGGGCGGACCAGAGCCGGCCACGTCAACCCAAGACCGATTTACCGGGTTTCAGAACGAGTTGCTAAGACACCCACAAGCAGTGTTGAGCTATAGCTTTGCAGACGCATATTCTTTTGATGCCGGGCGCAAAGAAATGCAGCGTTTGTTGAGCGGGGCATCCCATTCCGAAGCCTATTTCTGCGGCGATGATGTGCTGTCCATCGGCGCATTGAGTGCCATCAAAGAGGCCGGTTTAAACGTGCAAAGCGATATCGGAGTAATTGGCGTGAATGATATGCAAATGTCCGGTTGGCAAAATATAAACCTGACCACCATTCGGCAACCAATAGGCCAAATCATCAGTGTATCAATTGAATTGATGGTGTCGATGCTTGAAAATCCCCACCGCTCCCCCGAAGCCCGGGTCTGTCCGTGTACGGTGATCGAACGCGGTACACTGCGCGCGCCGCAAGAAAATTAACGAAACATCGGCGGGCGGGCGTCAACCCAAGTGCCATTTTCTTTGCCCGAAGCAGCCACTGCAAACACCGCCGCCATCGAGCGTAGCCCGGCTTCAGCGTTGGGTAACAGCCCAGCAGCAGGATCCATCGGTCGGTTCTCCTGACGCGCCCGGATCGCCTCGGCAAGATCGCTATAAATATTCGCAAACGCAAGCGGCATGCCCTCGGCGTGGCCCACTGTGACGCGGCTGCTGCGGTCTGCCTCGGGCGACAGCCCTTCGGCGCCGCGCTCGATCACCTGAAGGCGCTCGTTCAATGGCATCCAATACAGCTGGTTTGGCTGTTCTTGCGCCCAGCGCAGTCCGCCTTTTTCTCCAAAAACCTGAATGCCAAGCCCATGCTGGCGACCAATAGCAATCGAGGATGTCCAAAGCCGGCCAACAGCGCCGCCATTCATGCGGAAATTGACCATGGCATCATCTTCCAATTCACGGCTGGCAAGACAGGAAACCGTATCAGCCGAGAGCTTTGTTACCTCTTGACCTGTCACAAAACTGGCCATGTGCAACGCGTGTATTCCGCAATCGGCAAATTGCGCTGAAACCCCTGCCTGCGCTGGGTCATAACGCCATCTGACGCGTGGATTATCCGCATCGGCCGCATCCGCATGATGCCCATGTGCGAATTCGGCTTTGACAAGCCGGATTTCACCCAAATCACCACGCGCGATCTTAGCGCGCATATGGCGAACCAAGGAATAGCCAGAATAGCCGTAATTTACNGCACANATCTGCCCTGTTTTNTCGGNAATTTGAACAATCGCTTCGCCNTCTTCCACAGTCATTGTCATGGGCTTTTCGCATAGAACATGNAAGCCNGATTCTAAAAANGCCTTGGTGATTTCAAAATGNGTCGCGTTGGGNGTCGCCACAGTGACAAGGTCAATACGGTCCTCACGGCTAACTTCACCTGCCAGCATATCCTGCCANCTGCCATAGGCCCGGTCTGCCGCCAAACCCAAACGCTGGCCGTATTCGNGGCCCGCTTCGGGCCGGTGATCAAGCGCACCTGCACTAAATTCAAAATACCCGTCAAGACCTGCGCCCAAGCGGTGCGCCNGCCCGATCTGGCTGCCTTCGCCGCCGCCAATGAGGCCCCATTTNAGTTTGNGCATGCCCCTACTCCTCGTTAAACCCAATCGACCGCAGATAGGCTCGGTTTATTTTGGCATCATCAATCGGCTTTACATCAAGCGTTGGATCGCAATCTTGCTCGATTGTGCACCATCCTTGAAAACCGGCTTCTACTAATATTTGCCGAACAGAGGGGAAATCAACGTCGCCCTCACCCAGATTGCAAAAAATACCCTGCCCACAGGCATCGTAAAATCCAGTACGTTTAGCAATCACATCCGCTTTCACAGCTGGATCAATATCTTTGAAATGCATGTAGGAAATCCGATCCACATGGCGGCGCATAAAGGCCACAGGATCATAACCGGCATANGAATGATGGCCCGTGTCAAAACAGATTTTCAAGATTTGGGGATCAACTTCATCCAAAAGCCGCTCCAGTTCCGGCTCAAAATCAATGAACCCAGCGGCATGGGCATGGATGCTGACCNTAAGCCCATACTCTTGGTTGCCAATTTTTGCACAGGTTGCAATCCGATCTTTAAAGGCTGCCCATTCTACCTGATCCATCTGTTCGGCTTCGGCGGCGCGGCCCGCAGTGGGCGCGCGGCGNGGCGAAATCGAGTCAATCAGCACAAGATGCTCAGCGCCGTGAGCCGTCAGTGCTTTGCAGGTGCGGTGGGTGCCATCCAAGACATCCTCCCATCCCTGNGCATCATGAAAAGGACGAAAAACCACGCCTCCGATCAACGTAAGATCATGCTCCTGCAGTGCCGGACCAAGAATATCGGGGTTTTCAGGCATGAACCCAACCGGCCCCAGTTCAATGCCCTTATAACCCGCCTCAGCGCAGTCTTTTAAAACGCTTTGCCATGTTGGATTGCGCGGGTCATCGGAAAATTCGACCCCCCATGAACAGGGCGCATTGCCAATTCGGATTGTCATTCAAAGGCTCCTTTCACCGGCTGGGATAGATCAATACTTGTTGCGCATATCAGTTCTGGCTTTACACACATCCGTTTTCGGTATTTTTGAGGACGGAGGAGAGTCATTTTTGACCATGGACCAGAAAATCAATTTGCAACCGGTTGCAAAACCAGTATCTATTGAGTCGTCGCTTTGCAAGTTGCAATTCACTACCTATGCCAAAAAGGATCACCTATGCCGCACCAATCAACTGTTTGCCTAACCACCGCACAGGCGATTGTCAGGTATCTTGCCAATCAGTACATCGAAGTAGATGGGCAAGAGCTTAGGCTTTGCGGGGGTGGCTTTGGAATTTTTGGCCACGGTAATGTCCCCTGCCTTGGAGAAGCGCTTTATGACCACCGTGAGGCACTGCCGCTTTACCGCGGACAAAACGAGCAAAGCATGGGGTTTGCTGCGGCAGGGTACGCCAAGCAGTGGCTGCGCCAACGGTTTATGTTCTGCACTGCCAGTGCTGGTCCGGGCACATCCAATTTGCTCACCTCGGCGGCTTTGGCGCATGCCAACCGATTGCCGATGTTAATGCTGTGTGGGGATACCTTTCTGACCCGCTTGCCTGATCCNGTTCTGCAACAGCTTGAGCATTTTGGAAACCCCACATTGGGCGTCAACGATGCGTTTAAATCAGTGTGCCGCTATTGGGACCGGATCACCCATCCGGCGCAGATCATTCAGTCCCTGCCGCAGGCACTGGCAACCATGCTTGATCCAGCGGATTGCGGCCCTGCCTTTTTTGCATTGCCCCAAGATGTGCAGGGTTGNAGCTATGAGTTTCCACTAAGTTTTTTTGAAAAGAGGCTTCACCGTATTCGGCGTATTTCACCCGATCCGTTGGAAATAGAAGAGGCCGCTACCCTATTGCTTACCGCACAAAGACCAATGATTATTGCCGGCGGCGGTGTGCAATATAGCGGCGCCGTGTCCGAGCTGACCGCATTTGCCGAAACCCACAACATTCCCGTGGTCGAAACCATTGCCGGTCGCGCGAATATGATTGCCACACATCCTTTGAATATCGGGCCCATCGGAGTGACAGGCTCAGACAGCGCCAACGCTATTGCAGCACAGGCCGATGTGGTTGTCGCGGTTGGCACACGGCTTCAGGATTTTACCACCGGTTCATGGACCGCCTTTGATGCAGAGGCCCGCTTTATCACCATCAATACTGCCCGTTTTGATGCGCTCAAGCATATGTCACAACCGATTGTTGGTGATGCAAAAACTGCTATGCCAATGCTTAGCGCCGCCNTAGAGGGCCTGCGCGCGCCAGACGCTTGGATGCAAACAGCCCAAGATGAGCGCCGCAATTGGGATGCCTATGTGGTGCGCAATGTGGCNCCNGATAATGGCCCCAATTCCTATGCAAAAGCGATCGGCATCNTCAACGCGCTGTGTGATCCCCGTGATCGNGTGGTCGCGGCGGCCGGTGGANTACCTGCCGAGGTAACCGCAAACTGGCGCACTTTGGATATCGGAACCGTAGATGTCGAGTTTGGCTTTTCCTGCATGGGNTATGAAATCGCTGGCGGATGGGGTGCGCGCATTGCCCAAACCGAGCGTGAGCCCGATAAAGACACGATTGTGTTTCTGGGCGACGGGTCATACCTGCTGATGAACTCGGATATTTATTCATCGGTTCTCAGCGGCAAAAAGCTGATTATTCTAGTGCTGGATAACGGTGGTTTTGCAGTGATCAACAAATTGCAGAACAACACGGGGAACGAAAGCTTTAACAATCTTATCGCCGATTGTCCGACCGTAGAGGCGCCGTTTGCGGTCGATTTTGGGGCCCATTCTGCGGCCATGGGCGCTCTAACAGAAACTGTGGGCAATCCGGCCGAGCTGGCCGAGGCCTTTAAACGCGCCAAAGCCGCAGATAAGACTTATGTCATCACCATGCAGGTGGACGCTTATGACGGCTGGACCACTGAGGGCCACGCCTGGTGGGAAGTGGGCACGCCGCAAGTTTCCGAAAACGAAAAAATCCGCAGTGCTCATGCCGAACAAGAGGCTGGCCGCAACGCACAAAGACGAGGCGTCTAATGGCTGACCTAGACCGTATCAAAGGCAATAATTTTGTTATCATCGGCCGTGCGGGCATGGATTTTTATCCTGACCCGCCGGGCACCAAAACCGAAGAGGCCTCTATGTTTTTCGCCGCTTTGGGCGGCTCNTCGGCCAATATTGGCGTGGCCATCAACCGCCACGGCGGCCGCTCGGCCTTGGTGACCTGCGTGTCTGACGATGCCATTGGCCGCTATTGTCTCAATCAGCTAGATCATTATGGTATCGAGCGCCACCATGTGCGATCTGTTGGCGGTGAAGCGCGCAATTCGCTGGCCGTCGTGGAAAGCCGCACCGAAGATCATCAATCCATTATTTACCGCAATGGAGCGGCCGATTTCGAGATGGGGCTCGAGGATGTCGAGCTGGTGGATTATGCCGCCTACAGCGCCCTGATCACCACCGGCACCGTGCTGGCGGCCGAGCCCTCGCGCAGCGCCAGCTTTCGCGCCTTTGAGCTGGCCAAAGCAGCCGGGCTTCCCTTGATATTTGATCTCGATTACCGACCCTATAGCTGGCCATCACCGCAGGTCGCCTCAGAGACTTATTCACGCGCTGCTGATTATTTTGACATTGTTATTGGCAATGATGTTGAGTTCGGCTTTATGGCAGGAAGCTATGAGAAGGGCCTTGAAAAAGCCCGCGACTTGGCCAAAACCACAGCGCAGATTGTGATTTATAAAATGGGCGAAAAGGGCGCGATCACCTTAACCTCCGATGGCGAGTTTCGCACTGGCATTTATCCGGTCACAGCTTTGAAGCCAACCGGGGCAGGCGATAGTTTCATGGGCGGCTTTATTGCCGCGCTTGCAGCCGGACGCGATCTGCATGATGCAGTTTTGCGCGGCTCAGCTTCCGCGGCGATCGTTGTTTCAAAAGTGGGCTGCGCGCCGGCCATGCCCGATACCGCCGAGCTTGAAGCGTTTCTAGATGAACACGCCGAGCCAACACAGATTTAAACAGGATACTGCCAATGCATATTGCGCCTTTTGACAACCGAAACCAGCCGATTGTGGATATAGANGATACCACGGTGCCGTTGAATTACTTCAATATCGTCAAACTGACCAAGGGCCAGTCTTTCGACTATCAAGTCCCAGGCTATGAAACCTGTATCGTGCCTGCCACAGGATCACTGGATATCGAGGTTGAGGGGATGAGGTTTTCAGCGCTGGGCAATCGCGGTGTCGATGTCTGGGACGGAGAACCCGAAGGCGTTTATATCCCATCCGGTGCCAAAGTNACATTCACCTGTGTCTCAGAGAGCGCTGAAACCTTTATCGCCGGNGCNAANTATGACAAGGTGCTAGCGCCTTTTGCTGTGCTGAAAGACGNNATTGATCTGGTGCAATATGGCAGTGATGACACCAAAACGCATCGCAAAATCAAACATATCCTAGGGCANAAGCAACATGACAAAGTCGGCCGGCTTTTGGTGAGTGAACTGTTCACTGTCGGTGCTGGTGGGTGGTCGGGTTTTCCCTCGCACAAGCATGACACAAACCGTTTGCCCAATGAAACCCACCATGATGAAACCTATAACTTTCGCTTCCGGCCCAACCATGGATCGGGTTTGCAAATGCTGCAACGGGTCGATAATGAACCCGGCGATGCCTATCATATTGTGGACGGATCAACCATATGTATTGACAATGGCTATCACCCCTGCGCGGCGCTGCCGGGATATGAGATGTATTACTTTACCATCCTTGGCGGTTTGACCCAACGGCCACTGGTGCAATNTTTCCAACCCACACACGCCTANCAGGTGGAAACCATCCCCGGCATCAAGGATATGGTGGCAAAGTTTAAATGACCCTTGCAACCCTAAAACAGGTATTAGAGCNGGCCCAATCNGGCGGCTATGCGGTGGCCGGTTTAGTCACCCTTGGATGGGAAGATATGCGCGCCTATGTTGAGGCCGCTGAACAAGAAAATGTACCTGTGATTTTACAGGCCGGTCCCAGTTGCCGTGGCCATACCCCACTGCCGATTTTGGGAAAAATGTTCCGCCATTTGGCAGAAGGTGCCTCGGTACCCGTGGTGGCCCATTTAGATCACGGGTATACTTTCGAAGAGTGCCGCGAAGCACTTGATAGCGGGTTTACATCTCTGATGTTCGATGGGTCGCGCAAACCTTTGGAGCAAAATATAAACGAAACTGCTGCGATTGCAGAGTTAGCGCATTCTGCGCAGATTTCCTGCGAAGGCGAGATCGGCTTTGTGGGATATTCGGGTGGTGAAAATTCTGCCGGCACAGACCCAGATGAGGCGGCAAAATTTGCGCATGAAACCGGCATTGATGCTATGGCTATTTCGATTGGCAATGTGCACCTTCAACAAGATCAGGAAGGCGGGCTTGATGAACCGCGGCTGCGCGCGATCGAGGCCGTTACAGACGTGCCCTTAGTCATCCACGGGGGCTCGGGGGTGCCGGTCGCCCAGCGCCGCCATTTGGCGCAAAGCTCGAAGATTTGCAAATTTAATATAGGCACCGAATTGCGTATGGCCTTTGGTACGGCACTGCGATCCGCTATAAAAGCAGATCCAGCTCGTTTCGACAGGGTAGCAATACTAAAAGAAACTCACGATCCTTTGGTGGCCGCAACACGACATGTGCTAAAGGATTTCAAAGTAAAGCAAGAAGGATAATGCAGATGCTAAAATTGGCTCTTTTGGGATGTGGCCGTATTGGACAGGTACACGCGCGCTCGATCGGCCAATTGGCCGGCAAAGCACGTCTAGTTGCTGTTGCTGATGCTTATGAGCCTGCCGCACAAGAATTGGCTGCCGCCTCCGGCGCAGAGGTGCGCAGCAGCGCACAGATCATGGAAAACAATGATATCGATGCGGTTATCATCGGTACGCCGACAGATACCCATTATCAATTGATCCATGAGGCCGCTGCCGCTGGAAAAGCCATTTTTTGTGAAAAACCCATTGATATGTCTGCCGATAGGATTCGCGCCTGTATTAACGCAGTGACAAAAGCAAATGTTGCTTTTCTAACCGCCTTTAATCGCCGGTTTGATCCCAATTTTTCAAACATTCAGGCCCGTATCGCCTCGGGTGAAATCGGCGATGTCGAGCTTATTACAATCCTGTCGCGCGACCCTTCCCCGCCCCCAATCAGCTATATCAAATCCTCGGGCGGTCTTTTTCGCGATATGATGATCCATGATTTCGACATGGCGCGGTTTTTACTGGGCGAAGAGGTAACCAGTATTTTCGCGGTAGGGTCTTCTTTGGTTGACCCTAAAATTGGTGCGGCAGGCGATATTGATACGGCCGCAGTGA
>PBSX01000077.1 GCA_002726375.1 Marinovum sp. | reverse complement strand
AGTGGCGCCACCTGCGTTGCCCGAGGCCAATTCACTGACCATGATACGGACTGGCCCAACCTCTGTGATGTCAGTGGTGCTCTATCCTGATCTTGAAACTGCCAACAACACTTTGGAGGCACGCAAAGACATGCTCGAAGAGTTTTTGCACACTGTTAAAGACCGTTGGCATATGGAGGGCGCGGTCAGCCTGCATCATGTGAATAGCTAAATTGGATTCGTAGTTAACGCGGTTGCTTAAAACCGCCTGATCGTGGAAAGCCTCTTGATCAATGACATCGTTATAACACTGANGTNACTTTAAATTTTGCCGCAGTAAGCNCNCCCCATAGCACNTAATTTTTGTGCCCCTGCCAAAAACCCTATTGAAACAGAGCAGCGGTCATAGCCAGGCCCTAAGTATTGNGGGCAAAACAGCAANGTGAACCATGTCCAACTATTCGCAGTGCGCGGCAACTATTGTTTGGTTGGTCCTAGGGAGCTAGGATCATAGAAAAAGAGGGAAAAAATAAATGAGCTATCTTCGCGTTAATTTGGTTGATTTNGAAAGCATGCAAAATAGAGATGACAGTCTTGATCGGATCAACAAAACCGCCAGTGAGATGTTTCCAGATATCGAAATGATGCTAGNTATCACCACAGGGNATAAGTCCTGTATGACAGTTTCCATTTACGCCGATAAAGAAACCGCAAGCANGGCCGTAGATCAGCGCNNTAAACATTTCTTAGATCTAGGGGGCATGGAACTTGCGGTTGCATTCGAAGGTGACCTAAAAGCGTTTTACAAAAGAGAGNATATTAAATCGGAANAGGGGCCTTTAATGCAGGATGATTGTCCNAGAGGGCATAGCAGCCGTCTTCATCGGCTCTGCTCCGGTGCGCTAAAANCGCGCGATGGGNAAAAGCCGTTTGGATCATGGTTGCGCCTCGCTACCGTTGCTTTANNTTGTCNGCCTGAAATGATCGCCATCGTAATTTGAACCGGATACATTTTGATATGAGCGAAGAGCCTCCCAAAAAGAAAAAACCCAAGTCGGATGCCCGCATCGGCGGTGAGATCGCCACCTATGTTCTGATTTTCTTGGCAGTGTTTGTGGGTTTGCTGGTCTGGGTTTCGGGGTAGCCAGCCGTACAGTTGCCCACTGAACATGCCCGGTGTTTTCAAGACATACAGGGGCCTATTTGACATCCTTATAGCTATAGGTCGCCATTANAGTGCTATCGGGTTTTTGCAAAAACNTTCTTAAATNANCTTCNTAATAAAAANGGTCTTTGACCACATCTTGGTGCGAGGCTTGGTATTCTTCGCGCCCCGCCAATTTTTTTTGGCATCTTCATAGCTGGGATAAATGGCCAGCGACATTTGCGAACAGGGTCCGGTTTGCACATTGATCACAAGCTCGGCATTTGGAAAAGCTTCNTTTTNTATACTGAGATAATGCTCTTCTGCCGCCAGCATTGTCTATTCGGATGTCCACTCCATCATTGTTATTCTACCAATTGACATTTGATGCTCATACTTTTCCCAAATGCTGTGCTCAGGGGTTGCAGGAGAATTACACAGCAAAATCCAACCTTCAACTCTTGCACTTAGCGCGGCAGGCCATGGCTAAAAGCGTGTGATCAGCCTCGCCGCTACACTGCAATCCCTNACCTATGGCCTTTCAAAGCACAGCAAAAATAACAGATGTGTGAGGATGCGCTTGCAAGATTGAAAAAATACGGCAAGGTTTACCCATCAAGCATTGGCAAAGGGGCCGCTTTGGATGGGTGCAGACTTTGATCTGATTATTCGCGATGGGCAAATCATAACGCCCGAAGGGATGGTCGAGGGNGATCTTGCAATAGCTACTGGGCGCATTGCGGCGATTGGATCAAATCTAGGCCGTGCGGCGCGCGAAATTTCCGCTGTGGGCAGATATGTCATGCCTGGGGGCGTTGATCCGCATGCTCATATTGAACAGATGTCCGGTATGGGGCTTATGAACGCCGACACCTTTGAAACCGCAACGCGCTCGGCGGCGATGGGGGGCACAACCAGCGTCATTTCCTTTGCGGCGCAAGCGGGNGGNCAGCGATTATCGCAAACGCTTGCGGACTATGCAAAGCGTGCGCAGCGTGGCGCGATGATTGATTATGCGTTTCACCTCACCCTCACTGACCTTAGCGTGCCGTCCTTTGAGGAAGATCTGGCAAAATTGGTCGCAGCGGGGCATCGCTCGCTTAAGATTTTCACCACTTATAATATTCAGCTGCGCGATCCAGAGGTGCTTAAGGTTCTGACGCTAGCGCACAAATACGGCGCTTTGGTCTGTGTTCATGCTGAAAATGATGCCATCATTGCGCGGGCCAAAAACGCTTTACTGGCCGCCGGCAAAACCGCACCGCAAGATCATGCAACATCGCGCCCGCGCATGGCTGAAATTGAAGCGGTCGAGCGGATGTGCCGATTTGCTGAATACCTAGATCAGCCTGTCATGCTGTTTCACATATCAACCGAAGAGGGCGNAGCAGCGGTNCAGGCTGCGCAGCAGCGCGGCGCGCCGGTTTGGGCCGAAACCTGTCCGCATTATTTGCTGATGACGGATGAGGTTTTAAACCAGCCCGGCCTTAAGGGGGCAAAATTCATGTGCTCGCCGCCGCAGCGCAGTGCGGCGGATCAGGCTGCGCTTTGGCACGCNCTTGANGCTGGCACGCTGAGCNTNGTGTCCTCTGATCANGCGCCTTACCGGTTTGATGNCAGTGGTAAACTGTCCNCTGGCCCCAATCCGCGCTTTGATGAAATAGCCAATGGCCTGCCGGGTTTGGAGACCCGCTTGCCCCTATTGTTCGATGCGATGGTGTCGCGCGGCACGCAGGGACCAGANGCGTTNTGNCAGATCACATCAACTATGCCTGCACAGCTGTACGGGTTNAAAAANAAAGGNGCGCTGAGCCCGGGAATGGATGCAGATGTGGTCATCTGGGACCCCGAGAAAACTGTGACCTANGNGGCCGATGACCTGCATGACAACGTTGGCTATAATCCATGGGAGGGCCGCACTGTGAAAGGCTGGCCAGAGCAGGTTCTGCTGCGCGGAAAAACCGTGATGCAAAAGGATGAATTTTTTGGNGTGGCGGGCGAGGGCGCTTGGATTGACCGGCCTGAACTTGCCAGCAAACCCAAGGGATTAACCAATGAATAGGAAGCACGATGCCTAAGCCCAAAAGCCTTATTGTGATCAATCCTAACTCCAGTCAAACGGTGACTGATGCCATTGATCTGGCAATCAACCCGCTGTGCCGTTTTGGCACTCCGGTTCGCTGTTTGACACTTGCTGAAGGCCCGCTTGGTATCGAAAGCCAGAAGCAGGCAGATTTGACCATCGCGCCAATGCTTGATCTGGCTGCAGCCCAAACCGATGCGGCCGGTTATGTGATCGCCTGTTTTGGCGATCCCGGGCTTTATGCGCTGCGCGATCAAACCCCACTTCCGGTGGTCGGTATCCAGCAAGCAGCGGTGATGACTGCTTTGACATTGGGTCAGCGCTTTGGCGTGATTGCCATTCTACCCAACTCAATCCCTCGTCATATGCGTGCCCTCGGCGCTATGGGCGTTCTTGAGCGATTAGCGGGGGATCGCGCGCTTGGGCTAAAGGTGGCTGATCTTGCGGATGAAAGCCACACTTTACCCGCGATGATCGCTACTGGAGGCGAGCTGCGGGACAAAGACGGCGCCGATGTGCTGATCATGGGCTGCGCCGGCATGGCGCGATACCGCGAGGCCCTAGAGACCGCCACCGGGCTTCCTGTTGTTGAGCCATGCCAAGCCGCTGTCTCGATGGCGCTGGGCCAGATAGCGCTAAATCTTGCGCATAAAATAGAGGAGACGCACCATGCTTGATGAAACCGCCAAAGGCGTCTTTACCATTGCAGCAACNCCGTTTTTGCCGGANGGCGCGCTTGATTTGNCAAGTTTAGACCGGCTGGTGGATGCCTATATTGAAAAAGGCGCAACCGGCCTGACAATACTGGGCATGATGGGCGAGGCGGAAAAACTGTCGGCCGAGGAAAGCATTGAGGTCATTCAAGCGGTTACCCGCCATTGCGACATTCCGGTTATTGTGGGGGTTTCTGCCCCCGGTTTTGCGGCCATGAGCACGCTAAGCAATGCAGCGATGGATGCGGGTGCCGCCGGTGTTATGGTTGCGCCGCCGCCGCGCCTGAGAACCGATGAACAGATCATCAGGTATTACCAAGACACATCGGAGGTGCTTGGAAAAACGCCTTTTGTGCTNCAGGATTTTCCTTTGGCCACAGGCGTGATCATTTCGCCCTCGGTGATTTTGAAGATTGTTGAAGACTGCGCCAATTGCGTCATGCTCAAGCACGAAGACTGGCCCGGGCTGGAAAAGATCACCCAGTTGCGACAGGCTTCGGATGCAGGTGGGCGGCGGATTTCGATCCTGTGTGGAAATGGCGGGATGTATTTGCTAGAAGAGATGCTGCGCGGTGCAGATGGCGCAATGACCGGCTTTGGCTATCCGGAAATGATGGCGCAGGTNATNGCGGCTTTTAATACAGGCGATGTTGCGCGCGCGCGGGATATTTTTGATGCCTATATGCCGATGATCCGATATGAAGCGCAGCCGGGGATGGGATTGGCGATCCGAAAATATTCATTGGCCAAACAGGGCATAATCGCGCATCCCACATTGCGCAAACCCGGTGCAAAGCTGACCAACCAAGCGATGGNGGAAATTGATGCGATCNCCGAGCGTCAGACACGGCGGTTGCAAGAGCTTGGTNTATGAAATCAAAGGCTGAGACAGCTNGATTACATCATTGAANGCAGTCATNAGCTTGAAAAAGTAATCGCCAAATAGCGTTTTCGCAGTTTTTTAGTCGAATAATTCCANAGCCAAACAANAGGCTCCCGANATTGTGTCTTTGCCAAAAAAACGATCCGGAGTATGATCCCTCAAGTTTTTNGCAAACCTGAGTGGAGTTCACGCATGACTGAAAAACACTTTATGTGCATACATACCTTTGTCTCCGAAGCGGCGCGGCGTGAATATCTGACCCCGCCCGAATTTNGCAACCCACCTGAAGAGCGCGCCACAGAGCGGCAATGGGCCGAAGCGGCCTCGGGCGAATTTGCAACCTGCTTGCAAACCTGGCTTGGCAACTCTGATTTTTTCTTTTGTCATTGGGTGGCNGAAAGCGAAGACATGGTGATCAAACAGCTTGAGGCGTTCGAGCTTGAGGGACGATTGATCAACANAATGGTCCACGAAACCCAGCAGTTCATGTCNGCCTTTCGAANCNCTGACGATATTAAGCGGCAATATCCCAGTGATGNATATATGTGGTAATTACCTTGCAAATGTGATTGTGCNGTCAAAGANCGACGCGCCACTTCTGGCCCAAGGAGGCATCTTATGCGAAGTACGCTGACAGCAATTTTTTTCTGTTTTGGAATNTTTNCCGCCANTCTGGGCCATGCGGACCGGNTGGTGGCATCGGCGCAGGAAGCCCTTGGTCAGCTGGGCTATCAGGTGGGGCCAGCCGACGGGATTGCCGGCAAAAAAACCATTGCTGCCATCGCGCAATTCTACGCCAGCAGAAATCAACGTTTTGACGGTACGATCGATGCGCGGGAACTGGTGGATTTGCAAAATGCACTAAGCTCGAAAACGGCCAAACCCCAAGNTCCGAAATTTGATNTTGNATGTACCGTATCCAGCCAGTTCCGGGTTGATCAATCTGGCGCAAACCAAACCGAGCTGGCCAAAAGGCCAAGATTTAGCGTCAATGATGTGGTCAATGACCCGCAAACCAAGATCATCTACGAAGATGATGNCTCTTTGGTGCTTGAAATGAAGCGATTGCCCAACTGGCAAACCCCGCTTCTTTACACCAGAACGATCATGATCGACAAATTCAAGAGCCGGTTTCAAACAACAACATCACTGGCAGAGTATGAATTTTCCTTCCGGCAAATCAAACCCTTTACTGTGATTGAAACGGGGNCCTGCAAGCGGCAGGTATCGTTTCAATCCGGCCAATCCGGCGGGTCAACATTCACTTTTTCAATTCAGTCNAAATAGCCTTTTGGGTTAGTGCGCCGCAGTNTGCCAAGTTTTTAGACGACCTGAACTCCCAAGCCGCGCCCGATAAGGTTTGTNTGAAAGGGCTGGGTAAAAACCCAAAGGCCGAGGTTTGTTATTTGGAAAGTACCCTGCCCGCACTTTCGTCGAACCGGTCGTTTCGGGGTTTGAAAANCATGGCGTATGTCGCAAGGCCGAGAAAAAACACCATCAATACGCCAACTATGATCACTGTAGGTCTGCTCATTTTATCCTCTTCTAGACTATAGGGTCCCCAGGTCGCTTGCCAAAAGCTGATGATGGTATTTTAATTGATCTCGGTTAGGAACGCACGAAAAAAAGGCAAACGCGATAAATCCATGATTTTTGGGGATTGATCNTCACGCAGAATTCCATGCAGTATTGAGTCTAAATGGACTTAACAAAATCGCAATTTTTGCTATACTGAGCTCCTGAAGGGACATGATTGACATGCGGTTAAAGTATCTATTGGCAGTTTGTTTCATCTTTGCGGGGACCATGTGCTCTGCTCAAAGCACCGAGTTGTCACTTGGGTTCGAGCAAAGCAACAGCGAGGTACGGATCGATGGTAGCAAATATTCGGGTGATTTAAGCGGGTTCAAACTTTCTGGACGCAGTGCGCTGTCGCAGCGGTATTTTGTCAATTTTGACTACACAACCGGGTCCGGAAAAGTCACCGCCAGTGATACCAAAGATGCTTCCTATGCAGAATATTCGGTCTATGTCACATATGGTTTTGGACAGGCAAACGACGGCGGGCAGGGCGGTGCATTTCCCTATTTTGCTGGACTTGGCTACCTTAATAAAGAACTTGAGTTCGATGCCGCCACCTATAGCGAAGAAAATTTTCCGGTTTTCTTNGGGGCGNATTTTGAGCTNAGCCAAAATTTTGGCCTGCGNGTTATGGGTTTTGCCCCGCTCGATAAAATTCGAAACAACCGCGCGGCGGACATACAGCTTGTCATGGCCACTGGCGAAAGCTCAAAAATCGTTGCCGGCTATACGAATTATTCGTCTAAGCTGGGCAATATCAAACAATGCGGCGCGGGCTTTGAGCTCAGCTACCGCATAGATTTCTGACCGCACCATGGCGTTGAAGCGACTGGTACTAGAGCTTGGAATGGGCACGGCCTTGCGGTCGGGCAGCTATACCAAAGCGGCGTGCCGCGCGGTGCAAAACGCCCTTTGGCATAACTCGCTGGCCTTGGTGGAACTTTTTGGTNCCGAGAAAGACGCAATGGTGATTACGGTCGAAATTGCCTGCCAAAACCCTGAAAAGGTCGATTGTGAAAAAGTTGCGGCCGAGTTCCCCTATGGTCAGGTCTCANTGGCCGCCGTTCCCGGCGGTTTGGATATCATTCCGCCAGATAGGNCCTCAGCCACACCGACGATTATGGCCCATGCTGCGATTTCTGTCAGCCTTGATATTGAGCGCAAAGCCCAAGAGGGTGCATCATGAAGCGGCTGATCTTGGAAATGGGNGCAGGCAATGATCTTTATGGTATGNATTATACCAAAGCGGCCATTCGTGCGCTGGACAATGCGCTGCATCACAGCTCGCTGACGTTGTTTCGCGCACTTGATATTCCCCATAGCGATATGCAGGTCAAAGTCACCGTCGGGGTTCAAGACCCAGATCAGGTTGATGTTGCAAAACTGGCCGCGCATATCCCACGCGGCCAGCCAGACATCACCGTCATCTTTGGTGGACAAAATATCNAAGACCCCGAAACCAACAGCTATGCGGTTATTGCAAGCTGCGCGGTTGAGGCCTTTGTCCCCATTGAGGCACAAAACTGGGTGGTCAAACCATAGGCTTTGCCTGTCTTGGGGGGCCTTATCCCCAGATCACCACGAGCTGGCTTAGGGCCGTCAGGCCAAAAATAAGCGNGATCAGGNTTTTAAACATCCCCCAAGGTGCTTTTGCAAATTTCTGACCAAAATGCGTTTGTGCTTCGTCGTCGTCCATATCGTGCGCGTTGGCTTTAAGATCATCCATACAGTCGAATGAATTGACCAAAACAAACACAAGCGTTCCAAGGATCATGGCCGAAATGGCAAGATCTAATCCGCTGTCCATTGATAAGATCGCCAGTGTTGCGATGTTTGAGAAAACGCCAATGGTTATGCCCCAATATAAATCCCGACCTCGGGTTGCGCCGATTTGTTGCCTGCGATCACGATCTGCTGCTGTATTCATAGNGTTTGACATATGTTTTACCTTTTTAAAAAATGTTTTACCTTTTTAAAAAACCGAGGATTNTAATCCTNAAAGAAACCTTAACATGGCCAAATTGCTTCAAATAGCCATANGTAACAATAAATAATTAAACTGATTATTTTAAAAATTCATATGTTTTTGCACTTGCTGACATGATTAATTAATTCCATTAATTATATTCTATTTTTCGGTGTTTTAAATAAAGCCAGTAAATTATAAGTGGCGACATCAGGTTTTGGAATCAGCGGCGCTGGCCAAAGGCCTGAGCGAAAGCCATAACTTGCTTGATACAGCATAATGGAGCCCNATATGAATCTAAGCATTATCTACGTCGACCTTCCGTTTTGGAGGGCAGAAGTTAGCAGAGTTACATTGCACATTGGCGGGGTCACTTTTGAAGACCGGCGGATTACATCGTCAGAATTTCAAACGGCAAAAGAAACCGGCAAACTGACAGACGGCACACCACTGCCGTTTCATCAAATTCCTTGTCTGCTGGTGGATGGTGTCCCAATTGCACAAACCGGTGGAATTGCGCGGTTTTGTGGCAAGCTGGCGNGTCTTTACCCCACTGATAATGATCTCAAAGCAGCGCAGATTGATCAGTTTTTGGATTTGGCAACCGATCTTAATATTATGGTATCCAAAACAGGCAGCATAGAAAATCCGGCCGAAAAGCTTGCTGCACGAAAAGAGCTTGCACAGGGGCTGCTTGCCAGAAAGCTGACGATGCTCGAACGCTGCATTCCCGAAGGCTCAGATTGGATAGTTGGCCCGCAAGTTACGATTGCTGATGTCACTATCTGGCGTCTTCTTGGGTGGTTAACTTCGGGTATTCTAGACGGTCTTCCAGCAGATCTGTTGAAAAATTTCCCTAAAATTCGTCGGGTCTGTTTGGCTGTGGATACGCTTCCCAAGGTGCGTGAATGGGTGGCCTTAAAATATCCTGAAAACTACAATCGTGGACAATATTGACGCAGAAAACCAATTTTGCTAAGCACGTGGCGCGTTGGAAACAACGTATGTGAAACTCCACACCTGCCAGGCATCATCCCAGCCATTTTTTTTTGAGTGTGACACAAAAAGCCGTTGTCAGTTTAGTTTGTCGCGGTTCTATTGGGCATAGGCTGACCCCTGAGATTTTATTTAACCGAGAAAAGGCGCCAACTTTCTGAATGGTGCGCCTGGTCAGCGCGCTGTGACCTTTGGGATTCGTTAGGAGCTAGTATGGTATGTCGATGCCTGAAATACTCGTCCATCATCATCAAAGTAAAGTGTTTCTGCGGCTAGAATATTATTTTGATTTCGATATGAAATCACCATCATCCTATAGCCTTCGAACACATTTATCACAGTGAAGTGTAGGTTTGGTTGCCGTTTTAAGGCCTCATTCCAATAGAGTTTCAAATTGTCTAGGCCAATTATTTCACCTGTTCCCATTAGGGGCATCGCCTTTTGTGATCGAAACAAGATGTCTTTGCGATAATGGCTTGCAATAATATCTAGATCATGGCCGTTCCAGCCTGTTTGCCAATCACTGGCAAATTCGTGATAGTATTTTTTGTTAAAGTCCAAAATCAGTCCTAAGCTTCAATTCTTCTATGTATTTAAAGCCGATGCGATATGTGAATTCAGGGTTTGTTTTGCGCAACGAAAAATGGCGCTCTCAAGCTATTATTCTGACCTTGCAATACGATGCCTTTGGCTAAAGAACAAAAGTCGGGGTTACTCCGAAAGGGCCTCTGCCCTTCTAATGGTGCGAAGGACATGTGCGGCGCAGTCTTTGGGATGGGTCGATATTAAAAAATGCCCGGCGTCTTTGACTTCACATATCTGCGCTTTTGGCAGATAAGGGCCAAGGTGACGGGTGATGGTTTTCATCGCTGCCGTTGTGTTTGACCCATAGGCCAAAGTGATCGGGCAATTAAGTGCGGCCAGGCGTTCAGGATTAGGCCGGTAGCTCATACCGGTTTGCCAATCTAGCGCGTTTACGTTGGCTGTTGTGGTGCAATAGGTGCGCACATTTTCGGGAAGTGCGTCAAAAAAACCTGCTCCTCCATAATAATCGATAATGGTTTTAGCAGCATCGGGGTCATGGGCGTTCACCTGCGCTTGGAACCCGGCAATCATGGCTTGCAGTTCTGCATCCAAATCGCTCTCACCCTCAAGCTTTAAAAGCCCCAGTGGATTGGCTTCAAAGAACGTCACGCTTAACACCGTCTCGGGCGCGGTTTCCAAAAAGCCCAGGGACACGAGACCGCCGAAAGAATGCGCCACCAGATGCACGGGTGCACCAATTTTTTTCACGACTTCACTTAGCAGATCGATCTGGGGTTTTAGCGAGATATCTGCGTTGCTACGCCGCTCGCGGCTCTGGCCATAGCCAGACAGGCTGGTGGCAAAAAATTCAAACCCCTCGGGCAAGTGGCTTTGCACCGGCCGCCAGGCTGCAGGGGTGCTGTAGGAGCCGGGAACAAACAAAATCGGTGCGCCGGAGCCGGAGCAGTGAAAATCAAAGTTTTCGATCATTGGAAATCTAAGCTCATAAAGACTGGTTTTGGTTGGTGAAAATCACTGGTAGAAAAGCAACTCAGGACAGCTTAACAAAGATGACATTAAGGCGCAAATTAAGCCTGCTGGCCGTGCAATCAATCGCCTGTATCAGGACCTGTGTGATACCACCGCGATACCGACGCAAAACCGACCCTTGAAATTTACCCAAAGGTGGCGTATCTGCCAGTTTGAATAATTAGAAAGACGAAAGCACTATGGCAACCACAAATCCGCTCCAATTTATCCAGCAGGTCCGCTCGGAAGTCTCGAAAGTCGTCTGGCCGACGCGGCGTGAGGTCGCGCTCACAACGGTGATGGTTTTTGTTTTTGCAGCTTTGGCAGCCGTAGTTTTCGCTCTGGTTGATTTGGCTATTCGCGGCGGTCTTCAAGCGCTCTTGGCAGCCATTAGCTAATTGTAATTCTGCAAAGTTTCGTATTATTCGGACTTGAATTTATTGGCTGCAAACTATACCAGTTGCCACATCTATTCAAAATGGCGTGCGGCGATTCGTGTTGCGCGCCGATTTTTTTGTTATAGAAAGCCAGATTGAACTGGCGCTAACGAATTGAATTAGCGATATAAATCGCTCTGAAATAAGGGTCCTGAGGCATATGGCAAAGCGGTGGTATTCGGTCAGTGTTCTTTCCAATTTTGAAAAGAAAATTGCCGAACAAATCAAAACTTCCGTTTCGGACGCCGGTCTCGAAGCTGAGATCGAAGAAGTTCTGGTTCCCACAGAGGAAGTAATTGAAGTTCGCCGTGGTAAAAAAGTCACGACCGAACGCCGGTTTATGCCGGGCTATGTGCTTGTGCGGATGGAGATGAGCGATCAGGGCTATCACCTGATCAATTCGATCAATCGAGTCACCGGATTTTTGGGGCCGCAAGGGCGCCCAATGCCAATGCGCGACGCCGAGGCCAACGTAATATTGAACCGAGTGCAAGAGGGCGAAGACGCGCCGCGCACACTCATTCATTTCGAGGTCGGCGAAAAGGTCAAAGTCAACGACGGACCGTTTGAAGATTTCGATGCCATGGTGGAAGAGGTTGATGACGACAATCAGCGTCTTAAAGTCACGGTGTCTATATTTGGCCGGGAAACCCCGGTCGAGCTAGAGTATACTCAGGTCACCAAGCAGACCTGAGGTTCAAGCGTGGGAGGTACGGTGGCCGCGGCCATCACGCCGGACCACGACAACATCAGACCTCGCTGACGCGTCAGAGAGGTGTTGGTAAAAAGGAGAGGCCAAATGGCCAAGAAACTGGTTGGCACGCTAAAATTACAAGTGCCTGCGGGACAAGCGAATCCCTCCCCACCCGTGGGGCCTGCGTTGGGTCAACGTGGGATCAATATCATGGAGTTCTGTAAAGCGTTTAACGCCAAAACAGCCGATATGGAACCGGGCGCACCTTGCCCGACCGTGATCGAGTATTTTCAGGACAAGTCCTTTACGATGGATATTAAGACGCCTCCTGCGTCCTATTATTTAAGAAAGGCAGCCAAGCTAAAGTCGGGCGCAAGTACACCGGGCCGCGAAACAGCTGGTAGTGTGACGCCTGCGCAGGTCAAAGAGATCGCCGAAGCGAAAATGAAAGACCTCAATGCAAATGATATCGAAGGCGCTATGCAGATTATTCTGGGCTCTGCCCGCTCAATGGGCATCGAGGTGAAGTAACATGGCAAAACTCGGAAAAAGAACCAAAGCCATTCGCGCAGCTACGGCCGGTAAGGAAAATCTATCCATCGAAGATGCTGTCAGCTTGGTTAAATCCAATGCGCAGGCAAAATTTGATGAAACCATTGAAATTGCGGTGAACCTTGGTGTCGATACCCGTCATGCAGATCAAATGGTGCGCGGTGTTGTCGGTCTTCCGAATGGGACTGGTAAAACTGTTAGAGTGGCTGTGTTTGCCCGCGATGCGAAAGCCGATGAAGCAAAAGCTGCCGGTGCAGATGTGGTTGGTGCAGAAGATCTGATGCAAACTGTGCAAGGCGGCACGATCGATTTTGACCGCTGTATAGCAACGCCAGACATGATGCCGGTCGTAGGTCGGTTGGGTAAAGTCCTGGGTCCGCGCAACCTAATGCCAAACCCAAAGGTGGGCACGGTCACCATGGATGTGGCGGAAGCTGTTAAAGCCGCCAAAGGTGGTGAGGTTCAATTCAAAGCGGAAAAAGGCGGCGTTGTGCATGCTGGTGTTGGCAAAGCCTCTTTTAATGAGGCAATGCTGGTAGAAAATGTCCGCGCTTTTGTGCAGGCGGTGGCCAAGGCAAAGCCATCTGGGGCTAAAGGTTCCTATATGAAAAAGATTGCTCTGAGCTCAACCATGGGCGCTGGTGTGACCATCGACGTTGGTAAGGCCTCTGAGCAATAGAAATTTATATCCCGTCGGGTCTTTATCCGACGGGATATATTTAACAAAGCCCTCGGGCTTTGTTCTGTCCGAGACGGAGGGTTGGGCCTAGGCCTGCTAATTCCTTCCTGAGATGGGGAACGAGATAAAAGTTCATACCGCGGGCATAGACCTTCGGGTGATTTTGGCCTTGGGACCCTGAAGTTGGACCTGAACGCCGTCTTTCGGGGCGGCAAAACTGAGCCGGGGAGAAATCCCCAAATTTGGAGTGAAACTGTGGATAGAGCACAAAAAGAGAAAGTGGTTGAGGAACTCGGCCAGATCTTTGAAAGCTCTGGCGTCGTGGTGGTATCACACTACGCAGGCCTTACAGTTGCAGAAATGCAAGATCTGCGCGCCCGCGCCCGTGAGGGTGAGTGCGCAGTTCGCGTTGCCAAAAACAGGCTCGCCAAAATCGCCCTTGAGGGAATGCCATGCGCAAGCATTGCAGACCTTTTGTCGGGGATGACTGTCTTGACCTATTCCGAGGATCCCGTGGCAGCTGCCAAGGTGGCCGAGGAATTTGCCAAAGAGAATAAAAAGTTTGAAATTCTCGGTGGTGCAATGGGCGAGACGTCTTTGGATCGTGCTGGCGTGGAAGCCGTGTCAAAAATGCCATCTCGCGAAGAGCTTATTGCTTCTATCGTGGGCTGCGTTGGCGCACCTGCTTCGAACATCGCTGGGGCAATTGGCGCACCTGCATCAAACATCGCGAGCGTTTTGTCGACAATCGAAGACAAAGCCGCTGCATAGCAACTTAAGATCTGCGTAGGGTGCAAAGCCCTGTCGTTGGAACACAAACTTAAACGGAAAGAGTCTAAAATGGCTGATCTGAAAAAACTAGCAGAAGAGATCGTTGGTCTGACCCTGCTTGAAGCACAAGAACTAAAAACTATTCTGAAAGACGAGTACGATATTGAGCCTGCTGCGGGTGGCGCTGTCATGATGGCAGGCCCTGCAGGCGGTGACGCTGGCGGCGCTGCTAGTGAAGAGCAAACTGAATTTGACGTGATCCTGAAATCAGCAGGCGCATCAAAGATTAACGTCATCAAAGAAGTACGCGGCATAACAGGTCTTGGCCTGAAAGAAGCCAAAGATCTGGTCGAAGCGGGCGGCAAAGCCGTCAAAGAAGGCGTCGACAAAGCAGAAGCAGAAGAGATCAAAGGNAAGCTGGAAGCAGCTGGCGCAGAGGTCGAACTGAAGTAATCCACACCCAGGGCAACCTGGATGTATTCGGCTGAGAGCAGTGAAAATTGCTCTCAGCCCTACCTGTCTTAGAAAGGTCCGTTGTTCATACGGAGTTTTCTCAGGCGAGGTTCAAAGATCGGGAGGCTTTCATTGGGAAGAAAGCCAGGAATTGATCGAACCAAGCTGTCTCTTATGGGCGTGCCACCGGGACCCGACGGTTGGCGCATCCGGTGAGAAAATTGAAAGGTGATATCGACCATGGCTCAAAGCTACATTGGCCAAAAACGTCTTCGTAAGTATTACGGTAAAATCCGTGAAGTTCTTGAAATGCCGAACCTGATTGAGGTTCAAAAATCCTCTTATGATCTGTTTCTAAAGTCTGGTGATCAGCCAGTTCCTTTGGACGGTGAAGGCATAAAAGGCGTTTTTCAGTCCGTTTTTCCGATTAAGGATTTTAACGAAACATCCGTTTTGGAATTTGTTAGCTATGATTTGGAAAAGCCCAAATACGATGTAGAAGAGTGTCAGCAACGTGACATGACCTATAGCGCGCCACTTAAAGTGACGCTGCGCTTGATTGTGTTTGATGTCGACGAAGATACAGGCGCCAAATCTGTCAAAGATATCAAAGAGCAAGATGTCTTTATGGGCGATATGCCTTTGATGACGCCAAACGGGACCTTTGTCGTCAANGGCACAGAGCGTGTTATCGTTTCCCAGATGCACCGCTCGCCAGGGGTATTTTTCGACCATGACAAAGGCAAAACCCACAGCTCGGGTAAGTTGTTGTTTGCCTGCCGNATAATTCCCTATCGCGGCTCGTGGCTGGACTTTGAATTTGATGCGAAAGANATTGTGTTCGCTCGTATTGACCGGCGCCGTAAATTGCCTGTGACCACGCTTCTCTACTCGCTAGGCTTGGATCAGGAAGGNATTATGGATGCCTATTATGATACGGTTGATTACAAACTTTCCGAGGGTAAAGGGTGGGTTACAAAATTCTTCCCTGAGCGCGTGCGTGGTACGCGCCCCCTCTNTGATCTGGTGGATGCGGCTTCGGGTGAGGTTATCGGCGAATCCGGTAAAAAAATGACCCCTCGGGCGGTTAAAAAATTGATTGATGCTGGCAAGGTGACAGAGCTTCTGTTGCCATTNGAGCAAATCGTNGGAAAATTTGTCGCGNGCGATATTATTAACGAAGAGAATGGNGCAATCTATGTCGAGGCTGGCGATGAATTGACGCTGGAATACGATAAAGGGGGNGAAATCTCNGGTGGATCGCTCAAAGAGCTGATCGATGCCGGCTTTACCGATATTCCGGTTCTGGACATCGATAATATCAACGTTGGTCCATATATGCGCAACACTATGGCGCAAGATAAAAACATGAGCCGCGAAACCGCGCTTATGGATATTTACCGCGTCATGCGCCCCGGCGAGCCACCAACTGTGGATGCCGCCTCTGCGCTGTTTGATACATTGTTCTTTGATAGCGAACGCTATGATTTATCAGCTGTTGGCCGGGTTAAAATGAACATGCGTCTGGCATTGGATGCAGAAGACACCCAACGCACGTTGCGCAAAGAAGACATTGTTGCCTGTATCAAGGCCCTTGTTGAATTGCGNGACGGCAAAGGCGATGTGGACGACATTGATCACCTTGGAAATCGCCGCGTGCGCTCGGTTGGTGAGTTGATGGAAAACCAATATCGTGTTGGATTGTTGCGCATGGAGCGCGCGATCAAAGAGCGCATGTCATCGGTNGAGATTGACACAGTGATGCCGCAGGATTTGATCAACGCGAAACCTGCCGCAGCGGCTGTGCGTGAATTCTTTGGCTCAAGCCAGCTTTCACAATTTATGGACCAAACAAACCCCTTGTCTGAGGTGACGCATAAACGCCGCCTCTCGGCGCTAGGGCCAGGCGGGCTTACCCGTGAGCGGGCAGGCTTTGAGGTGCGCGACGTACATGCCACCCATTATGGCCGCATGTGTCCGATTGAAACCCCGGAAGGGCCAAACATTGGTCTGATTAACTCGCTTGCAACCTTTGCTCGGGTGAACAAATACGGTTTTATCGAAACCCCTTACCGTGTTGTCAAAGATGCACAGGTCACTGACGAAGTGCATTATATGTCGGCCACGGAAGAAATGCGGCACACTGTGGCGCAGGCGAACGCAACCTTGGATGAACAAGGCCGCTTCCAAAACGAATTGGTCAGCACCCGCCAAGCTGGCGATTATACACTCGCACCGCGCGAAAGTGTTGATTTGATTGATGTAAGCCCGAAACAGTTGGTATCGGTTGCCGCCTCGCTTATTCCGTTTTTGGAAAATGACGATGCCAACCGTGCGCTGATGGGATCAAACATGCAACGTCAGGCTGTGCCATTGCTGCGTGCAGAAGCGCCGCTTGTTGGCACAGGTATCGAAGAAGTCGTTGCGCGGGATTCNGGTGCTGCGATTATGGCCAAACGCGCCGGTGTCGTCGATCAGGTCGACGCGCAGCGGATTGTGATCCGGGCGACAGCAGATCTTGAAATGGGCGATGCTGGCGTTGACATCTACCGGATGCGTAAGTTTCAGCGCAGCAACCAAAACACCTGTATCAACCAACGACCATTGGTCANAGTGGGTCAGACGGTCAACAAGGGTGAGGTGATCGCAGATGGTCCGTCAACCGACCTTGGTGAATTGGCNCTTGGCAAAAACGTTGTCGTCGCCTTTATGCCTTGGAATGGCTACAACTACGAGGACTCGATCCTTATCTCAGAGCGTGTCGCACGCGATGACGTCTTTACCTCGGTTCATATTGAGGAATTCGAAGTTGCTGCCCGTGATACCAAGCTTGGACCAGAAGAAATCACTCGNGATATTCCAAATGTTGGCGAGGAAGCCTTGCGCAACCTCGACGAAGCCGGAATTGTNTATATCGGNGCTGATGTAGAGCCGGGTGATATTCTGGTAGGTAAAATCACGCCCAAAGGTGAAAGCCCGATGACCCCAGAAGAAAAACTTCTCAGGGCGATTTTTGGCGAAAAAGCCTCAGATGTGCGCGATACATCTTTGCGNGTTAAGCCNGGGGATTTTGGTACAGTTGTTGAAGTCCGCGTGTTCAACCGCCACGGCGTTGAAAAAGACGAGCGTGCTTTGCAAATTGAACGCGAAGAGGTTGAAAGCCTTGCGCGCGACCGCGATGACGAGCTTGCGATCCTCGATCGTAATATCTATGCGCGTCTGAAAGCCCGGATTATGGGCAAAGTGGCGGTAAAAGGTCCCAAAGGGGTCAAGTCAAACGCTGTTATCGACGAAGAGCTGCTTGAAACCCTAACCCGTGGTCAATGGTGGCAACTGGCGCTTTCCGAAGAGCAAGACGCGCAAGAGGTCGAAGCGCTTCACGAGCAATATGAGGTGCAAAAACGCACTTTAGATGCCCGCTTTGAAGACAAAGTTGAAAAAGTCCGTCGGGGNGATGATTTGCCGCCCGGTGTGATGAAAATGGTCAAAGTCTTCATCGCGGTGAAGCGTAAGCTGCAACCTGGNGATAAAATGGCCGGACGTCACGGCAANAANGGTGTGATTTCAAAAGTGGTTCCAATGGAAGATATGCCATTCTTGGCAGATGGAACACCTGTTGATTTCTGTCTGAACCCGCTCGGCGTGCCATCTCGGATGAACGTTGGTCAGATTTTGGAAACCCATATGGGCTGGGCCGCGCGCTCGCTTGGTCTAAAGATTGATGATGCTTTGCAAGATTATCGCCGATCCGGCGATTTGACGCCTGTTCGTGAAGCCATGAAACTGGCCTATGGCGATGATGTTTATGCCGAGGGCATTGGAAACATGAACGAAGATGAGTTGATTGAAGCCGCTGGCAATGTGTGCACAGGTGTCCCGATTGCGACGCCAGTTTTTGACGGCGCCAAAGAGGGCGATGTGAACGACTCGCTGGTTCGGGCNGGCTTTGACCAGTCTGGTCAGTCGATCCTGTTTGACGGGCGTACCGGCGAACAATTTAGCCGTTCGGTCACTGTTGGCATCAAATATCTGCTCAAACTGCATCACCTTGTTGACGATAAAATCCATGCCCGTTCAACCGGTCCTTACAGCCTTGTCACCCAGCAACCACTGGGCGGTAAAGCACAGTTTGGTGGTCAGCGCTTCGGTGAAATGGAGGTCTGGGCACTGGAAGCATATGGCGCAGCTTACACGCTGCAAGAAATGCTGACGGTCAAATCGGACGATGTTGCAGGTCGGACCAAGGTCTATGAATCAATCGTTAAAGGCGAAGACAACTTTGAAGCGGGCGTGCCCGAAAGCTTTAATGTGCTTGTCAAAGAAGTCCGCGGCCTTGGCCTAAATATGGAACTCCTGGACGCGGAGGAAGGAGAATAAGGCGCGCGCTTTATTCTTCCCCCCTTCGTCCCTAATTTGAGGAAATCAAAATGAACCAGGAACTGACAAACAACCCATTTAACCCATTGGCCTCACCTAAGGTGTTTGACGAGATCAAAGTATCACTCGCCAGCCCCGAGCGGATTTTGTCGTGGTCATTCGGTGAAATTAAAAAACCAGAAACCATCAACTACCGCACATTCAAGCCAGAACGCGACGGCCTGTTCTGTGCTCGGATTTTTGGCCCGACCAAAGATTACGAATGTCTTTGTGGCAAATATAAGCGGATGAAATATCGCGGTGTTGTCTGCGAAAAATGCGGCGTTGAAGTAACGTTGCAAAAAGTCCGCCGTGAGCGGATGGGCCACATTGAGCTGGCCTCACCCGTTGCCCATATCTGGTTTTTAAAATCACTGCCGTCGCGCATTGGTCTTATGCTTGATATGACCCTGCGCGATCTTGAGCGGGTGCTCTATTTTGAAAANTATGTGGTGATCGAGCCCGGTCTGACCGATCTGACCTATGGNCNGATGATGACCGAAGAAGAGTATATGGAGGCGCAAGATACCTTTGGTATGGATGCNTTTACCGCCAATATTGGCGCGGAAGCCATTCGCGAAATGCTNGCGGCNATTGATCTTGAGACCGAAGCCGAGCAATTGCGCGCCGATCTCAAAGAAGCAACAGGCGAGTTGAAGCCAAAGAAAATCATCAAACGGCTTAAAGTGGTGGAAAGCTTTTTGGAATCTGGCAACCGCCCAGAGTGGATGATCCTTACAGTGGTTCCTGTGATCCCGCCAGAATTGCGCCCTTTGGTGCCACTGGATGGTGGCCGCTTTGCGACCTCGGATCTGAACGACCTTTACCGCCGTGTGATCAACCGTAACAACCGCCTGAAGCGTCTGATTGAATTGCGCGCACCTGATATCATCGTGCGCAACGAAAAGCGGATGTTGCAGGAATCTGTTGATGCATTGTTTGACAATGGTCGCCGCGGCCGTGTCATTACCGGTGCCAATAAGCGCCCTCTAAAGTCTTTGTCAGATATGCTAAAAGGCAAACAGGGTCGTTTCCGTCAGAACCTGCTTGGTAAGCGGGTTGATTTCTCGGGTCGTTCGGTGATTGTGACCGGCCCGGAATTAAAACTGCACCAATGCGGGCTGCCCAAGAAGATGGCGCTTGAGCTGTTTAAGCCGTTTATCTACAGCCGGCTAGAGGCAAAAGGTCTATCAAGCACGGTCAAACAGGCCAAGAAGCTGGTGGAAAAAGAACGCCCTGAGGTGTGGGATATCCTTGATGAGGTGATCCGCGAACATCCGGTGATGTTGAACCGCGCCCCAACCTTGCACCGCTTGGGCATTCAGGCGTTTGAACCTGTTCTGATCGAAGGCAAGGCGATCCAGTTGCATCCGCTTGTTTGTTCAGCGTTCAACGCCGACTTCGATGGTGACCAGATGGCGGTACACGTACCGCTAAGCCTTGAGGCACAGCTGGAAGCTCGGGTTCTTATGATGTCGACAAACAACGTCTTGTCGCCTGCCAACGGCGCGCCGATCATCGTGCCTTCTCAGGATATGATCCTTGGGCTGTATTACACCACGATCATGCGCGCAGGCATGAAAGGCGAAGGCATGGTCTTTTCCTCGATCGAAGAAGTGCAATACGCTTTGGATACGGATGTGGTGCATTTGCACGCAAAAATTACCGCCCGTATTCCTCAGATCGACGAGCATGGCATCGAGGTCAGCAAACGCTTTGAAACCACACCAGGTCGGGTGCGGTTAGGGTCTTTGCTGCCAAAAAATGCCAAAGCGCCTTTTCATTTGGTCAACGACTTAATGCGCAAAAAAGATGTGCAGCGTGTGATTGATACGGTTTATCGCTATTGCGGCCAGAAGGAGTCCGTAATTTTCTGTGATCAAATCATGACCATGGGCTTCCAAGAGGCCTTCAAGGCCGGGATTTCCTTTGGTAAGGACGACATGGTTATCCCGGATAGTAAATGGCCCATCGTTGATGAAACCCGCGGTCAGGTCAAAGATTTTGAACAGCAATATATGGATGGTTTGATCACCCAAGGTGAAAAGTACAACAAGGTGGTCGATGCTTGGTCAAAGTGTAACGACAAAGTCACCGATGCCATGATGAACACAATTTCGGCCTCTTCTCAGGATGAAAGTGGCGCCGATATTGAGCCAAATAGCGTCTATATGATGGCGCACTCAGGTGCGCGTGGATCGGTCACCCAGATGAAGCAGCTTGGCGGTATGCGCGGGCTGATGGCAAAACCGAACGGCGATATTATCGAAACACCGATTGTGTCCAACTTTAAAGAAGGCTTAACGGTTCTTGAATACTTCAACTCGACCCACGGCGCTCGTAAAGGTCTGTCCGACACGGCGCTCAAAACCGCGAACTCGGGGTATTTGACACGTAGGTTGGTGGATGTGGCACAGGATTGCATTGTCAGAATGCGCGATTGCGGCACTGAAAATTCGATCACCGCAGAAACCGCTGTGAACGATGGTGAGGTTGTTAGTTCACTGGCAGAGCGCGTGCTTGGCCGGGTTGCGGCTGAGGATATTCTCAAACCGGGAACTGACGAAGTGATTGCAGCCAAAGGCACCTTGATTGACGAGCTGATCGCCGATGCGATTGACGCGGCTGGGTTGCAGTCTGCACGTATCCGAAGCCCACTAACCTGTGAAGCCGAAGAAGGCGTTTGTTCAATGTGCTATGGTCGGGACCTGGCACGTGGTACGATTGTCAATATCGGTGAAGCGGTTGGTATTATCGCGGCGCAGTCCATTGGCGAGCCTGGTACGCAGCTGACTATGCGGACATTCCACATCGGTGGGGTGGCACAAGGTGGTCAGCAATCGTTCCTTGAGGCCAGCCAAGATGGGGTTATTACCTTTGAGAATGCGCAAACGCTGAAAAACGCCAATGGTGAAACATTGGTGATGGGACGCAACATGAAACTGTTGATCCTTGATGAGCATGGCGAAGAACGTGCCAGCCATAAATTGGGCTACGGCAGCAAATTGTTTGTCAAAGCCAAGGCTAAAATTAGCCGTGGTGACAAGCTTTTTGAATGGGATCCTTATACCTTACCGATCATTGCCGAAAAGGCTGGTATGGCCAAACATGTGGATCTGGTCAACGGTGTTGCTGTGCGCGAAGTAACCGATGATGCCACTGGCATGACCCAAAAAATCGTAACAGATTGGAGGGCCGCGCCAAAGGGCAATGAGCTTAAGCCAGAGATAATTTTAAGTGATGAAAGTGGCGAGCCAGTGCGCAATGATGCGGGCAACCCGATCACCTATCCAATGTCTGTTGACGCGATTCTGTCCGTCGAAGATGGGCAGCAGATTGCAGCCGGTGATGTGGTCGCGCGTATTCCGCGCGAAGGCGCTAAAACCAAGGATATTACCGGTGGTCTGCCACGGGTTGCCGAACTGTTTGAAGCGCGCCGCCCGAAAGATCACGCCATTATTGCCGAAACAGACGGCTATGTGCGCTTTGGTCGGGACTACAAAAATAAACGGCGGATCAGCATTGAGCCGACCGATGAAAGTCTTGATCTGGTCGAATATATGGTGCCAAAAGGTAAACACATCCCTGTTGTCGAAGGTGACTTTGTGCAAAAGGGTGACTTTATCATGGATGGTAACCCTGCACCGCATGATATCCTTGCAATTATGGGAATCGAGGCGCTGGCCAACTATATGATCGACGAAGTGCAGGATGTGTATCGTTTGCAGGGCGTTAAAATCAACGACAAGCACATCGAAGTGATCGTGCGCCAAATGCTTCAAAAGTGGGAAATCTCTGACAGTGGTGATACCACTTTGCTGAAAGGTGAACATGTCGATAAGGCAGAGTTCGATGCTGCCAATGATAAGGCATTGGCCAAGGGCGGCCGCCCAGCGCAAGGTGAGCCAATCCTGTTGGGCATTACCAAAGCATCCTTGCAAACACGCTCGTTCATTTCTGCAGCCTCATTCCAGGAAACCACGCGTGTTCTGACAGAAGCCTCTGTTCAGGGTAAAAGGGACAAGCTGGTTGGCTTGAAAGAAAATGTCATCGTTGGCCGGTTGATCCCGGCGGGCACCGGCGGGGCGACGCAGCGCGTTCGGCGGATTGCTTCTGAGCGCGATAATGTAGTGCTTCAGGCGCGCCAAGAAGAGGCGCAGGCGGCCGCTGCATTGGCGGCACCGCAAGATGATATTTTCAAGTCTACTGATGACGGCGACAGCAATCTTGCTGATATGCCAGAAATGGACTAGGAAATTTGATAGAGTCCGGCGCTATGCGTCGGGCTTTATTTTTTGACTATATAATTTCGCAGTTAAATTCAGTGCATGAGTGACTTGCCAACGACAGCGGTACTTTGTTCTATACATTTGCGCAAAAGCCCGATTATATCATATATATTCGATGGCCATAGTGCCCAAAAATTCTTCAAATGAGTGGGCAAATGGCGAACTATTCAGAAAATGTAAGAGGTGCGCTGTTGATGGTTGCCAGTATGGCAGCTTTTACGTTCAATGACGTATTTATTAAACTTTTGGGGGCGGAGCTCCCCTTGTTTCAGATCTTGATGCTGCGCGGTATGCTCACTTCCTTGTGCATTTTTATACTGTGCATATATTTCAAGGCGTGGACGTTTAATATTGCACCAAGAGATTGGCGGCTTATTGGCCTTAGATCCTTGGGGGATATTGGCGCATCCTACTTTTTTCTAACAGCTCTTTTTAATATGCCATTGGCAAACGCTACTTCGATCCTGCAACTGTTGCCGCTCACAGTGGCGCTGGGGGGCATACTTTTTTTTCAAGAGGTCATCGGTTGGCGGCGCGCTCTGGCAATTGCTATTGGATTTGGGGGAATGTTTTTGATTGTGCGCCCAGGAATCGAGGGTTTCAACCATTATTCCTTTTATGCGCTCATTGCGGTTGGGTTTGTGACCCTGCGCGATTTGGTAACGCGTAAAATAGGGCGCGAAGTGCCGTCATTAATGGTGACATTTTTCAACGCGCTTTCCATTTGCCTTTATTCAACAATTGCGATGCTCTGGGTTGACTGGGTTCCAGTTGGTTCGACCAATATTGTATATCTGGTCACAGCAGCTTTTTTAGTGAGCGCCGCCTATCTCTTAAGCGTTTTGGTGATGCGGCAGGGTGAGGTATCCTTTATCGCACCTTTTCGCTATACAGGTTTGATCTGGGCTCTGGTGTTAGGGTTTATATTTTTCGATCATTGGCCAGATACGCTTACATTAATTGGCGCTGGCGTGATTGTGATGTCGGGTCTGTTTACCATGTGGCGTGAAACCCAGATCAAAGCGCGGACCAAGCCGCTTTAACTGCTGTTTCGTCGATATTGAAGTTTTGCTTAAAATAGTTTCGCGACCCTTCATCCAAAGCGGCATACTCAAAACTAGGCTGTCGTCGGTTTACAAGAGAATCATTGTCACCATGAAAACTGCGTACAAACATGTTCAGATGTGAAAGCGACAAAACAGGCATAAATTCATGCAATCGATGATGGCCATAATTAAGAATACTGCGTTCGACCTTAGGTCTTAAAACGATTGCAAGAGCGGGCGTCCAGAGCTTTTGTTTCACGACCGCTGCCTTGATACCTTTGCGCCCCGGAATAACAGCATAGCCACTGCAAAAATCAATTGCAAAGCGGCGGCCATATCTAAATAGCTCTTGATTATGAGTAATGACTTGCCTCAGCTCAGCAATAAAATCGAGATGAACAGCATCATCATCATCTAATCTAAATTGGGCACAAATTGGCGCCTCCCAGTTCCGCACTGAATTAACCACCTCTTGAGCAACTTGCCGGTAGGGGCCGCTGGGCCGCTCAACAATTTTGATTTGGGGAACATTGGCCGTAACCTCGTAAAGTCGGTCTTTGGCATGGCGGGGCAGGCTATCTCCAATTAGAATCGCAAAGGTGAAATTTGGATCGCTTTGAGAGCGGATNGAGGGCAGGGTGAACGTTTCAAAAGCGCTGAAACGCATGTTGAGCCGCTCCTGNGAATAAAGGTAGTTACAACGCGCTTCTACGGTGTTGTGCTCATTTTGAAAACCACCCACTGCAGGATAGGAAAATCGACAGACTCCGAGTATTTGCATGAATTAATACAGCCAATTAAAAAACGATACGGCAACGAACACCAATGTAATTAAAGCGTAAGCACCGATAAAGAATGTTTAACATTCCCAGTTGGATTTTACCACTGAACCGTGTGTTGACAACATGATCGACTCCCCCTATACGCACGCTATCTCGGCTTCGGGGGTCGCCCCATAGCTGACTTCAGGTTTGAAGTGGTCAAGATCCGGGCTTAGGCCTCGATCCTCTGGAAACCCACCGCGTCGTTCCCGCGAACGAGGGGACGCATGCGGTTTTTGTGTTTTGCGGACGCGCGGAGCACGGCAAAGTGAACTGCATGGGCAATGGCTTGTGCGCGATTGATATGTAAGAGCGAAACGGGAAGAACCGGAATGCCAACAATACAGCAGCTGATCCGCAAGCCGCGGCAGCCTAAAGTGAAACGGTCCAAGTCAATGCACCTGCAGGAGTGCCCACAAAAGCGTGGCGTCTGCACAAGGGTTTATACAACGACACCAAAAAAACCAAACTCTGCGATGCGGAAGGTTGCCAAAGTGCGGCTCACCAATGGTTTCGAGGTGATTAGCTATATCCCGGGTGAAAAGCACAATCTGCAAGAACACTCAGTGGTATTGATCCGCGGTGGCCGGGTCAAAGACCTTCCTGGTGTTCGCTATCACATCCTGCGCGGTGTTTTGGATACGCAAGGTGTCAAAGATCGCAAACAGCGCCGTTCAAAATATGGCGCAAAGCGTCCGAAATAAGAGGTTTAAGATATGTCTCGTCGTCACGCAGCTGAGAAGCGCGAAATTCTACCCGATGCCAAGTTTGGCGATCGTGTTTTGTCAAAATTTATGAATAACCTGATGATCGACGGTAAAAAGTCGATCGCAGAGACAATTGTTTACAACGCGCTTGACCGGGTTGAAACGAAAATTAAACGCGCGCCTGTGGAAGTGTTCCACGAAGCTCTGGAAAATATCAAGCCAGCGGTTGAAGTGCGCTCTCGTCGGGTTGGCGGTGCGACATATCAGGTGCCTGTCGAAGTGCGTCCAGAGCGCCGTGAAGCTCTGGCCATCCGTTGGCTGATCACCGCATCGCGCGGCCGCAATGAAAACACCATGGAAGAGCGCTTGGCTGGTGAATTGCTAGATGCCGTAAATTCCCGCGGTTCCGCGGTTAAGAAACGTGAAGACACGCATAAAATGGCAGATGCGAATAAAGCATTCAGCCATTATCGTTGGTAATTTTTTAGAGGCTGCAGAGACATGGCACGCGACTATTCCTTAAATGAATACCGTAACTTTGGTATCATGGCGCATATTGATGCGGGTAAAACGACCTGTTCAGAGCGTATTTTGTACTACACTGGTAAATCCCATAATATCGGCGAAGTGCATGATGGCGCTGCGACGATGGATTGGATGGAGCAAGAGCAAGAGCGCGGTATAACCATTACTTCTGCGGCGACGACGACCTTCTGGGAGCGCACGGATGATGGGGAAAACGCCCAAACTCCTAAGCATCGGATGAACATCATCGACACGCCCGGCCACGTTGACTTCACCATTGAAGTTGAGCGTTCTTTGGCGGTTCTAGATGGAGCGATTGCAGTGCTTGATGCGAACGCCGGTGTTGAGCCGCAAACTGAAACTGTTTGGCGTCAGGCCGATCGGTATAAGGTGCCGCGCATTGTTTTCGTGAACAAGATGGACAAAATTGGTGCGGACTTCTTTAACTGCGTGCATATGATCCAAGATCGTACTGGTGCAATCCCAGCGCCGATCCAGATCCCAATTGGTGCTGAAAACGAATTGGAAGGTCTAGTGGACCTTGTCACTATGGAAGAGTGGGTATGGGCCGGCGAAGACCTTGGCGCCACGTGGGAGCGCCGACCAATTCGGGACAGCCTAAAGGATGTCGCTGATGAATGGCGTGCAAAACTGATCGAAACTGCTGTTGAAATGGATGATGACGCGATGATGGCGTATCTGGAAGGCGAAGAGCCTGATGTAGATACTCTGCGCCGTTTGATCCGGCTTGGGACTTTGGCGATTAAATTCATTCCGGTACTATGTGGATCAGCGTTTAAGAACAAAGGTGTTCAGCCTTTGTTGAACGCAGTTATTGATTATTTGCCAAGCCCCTTGGATGTGGTTGATTACATGGGCTTCAAGCCCGGCGATGAAACAGAGACCCGTGACATTGCCCGCCGCGCCGACGACAATATGCCGTTTTCTGGATTGGCGTTTAAAATCATGAATGACCCATTCGTGGGCACGCTGACGTTCACTCGTATTTATTCGGGAACAATGAACAAAGGCGACAGTATTCTGAACGCGACCAAAGACAAAAAAGAGCGTATTGGCCGGATGATGATGATGCATTCGAACAATCGCGAGGAAATCGAAGAGGCATTTGCCGGCGATATTATCGCCTTGGCTGGTTTGAAAGATACCACCACTGGGGATACGCTGAGTGACCTCAAAGATCCGGTGGTATTGGAAACAATGACATTCCCTGATCCGGTGATTGAGATTGCCGTAGAGCCAAAAACCAAAAACGACCAGGAAAAAATGTCCCAAGGTCTGGCCCGTCTTGCGGCTGAAGATCCCTCTTTCCGTGTCGAGACCGATCTTGAAAGCGGTCAGACCATCATGAAAGGTATGGGCGAGTTGCACTTGGATATTTTGGTCGACCGTCTTAAGCGTGAGTTTAAGGTGGAAGCCAATATCGGTGCACCACAAGTGGCCTACCGTGAAACTATTGGCCATGATGTCGAGCACACCTACACGCACAAAAAGCAATCAGGTGGGTCCGGTCAATTTGCCGAGGTCAAGATGATAATCGCGCCAACAGAGCCTGGCGAAGGCTATTCTTTCGAAAGCCGCATCGTTGGTGGGTCGATCCCGAAAGAGTACATTCCGGGCGTTGAAAAAGGCATTAAGTCGGTGATGGACAGCGGTCCTTTGGCAGGCTTTCCTGTGATTGATTTTAAAGTCGCGTTGATCGACGGTAAGTTCCACGACGTGGACAGCTCGGTTCTGGCCTTTGAAATCGCTGCCCGGATGGCAATGCGCGAAGGAATGCGCAAAGCTGGTGCGAAATTACTTGAGCCAATCATGAAAGTCGAAGTGATAACACCAGAGGAATATACCGGTGGCATTATCGGCGATCTTACATCACGTCGGGGTCAGGTAACTGGGCAAGAACAGCGCGGAAATGCGATTGCGGTCGATGTCTTTGTGCCGCTTGCCAATATGTTCGGCTACATTAACAATTTGCGTTCGATGTCTTCGGGCCGCGCGAATTTCTCGATGGCGTTTGATCATTATGAACCGGTACCGCAGAATATCTCTGATGAGATTCAGGCAAAATTTGCTTAACGGGCGGGCAGGGTAATCCCTGCCGTTCCCACAGATTTGACGATGGGCGTGCCCATCACGTGCAAGATAAAAGGAGGCCACCATGGCGAAGGAAAAGTTTGAGCGTAATAAACCGCATTGTAACATTGGCACGATTGGTCACGTTGACCACGGCAAGACGACGCTGACGGCGGCGATCACGAAGCAGTTTGGCGAGTTTCAGGACTATGACCAGATTGACGCGGCGCCTGAGGAAAAAGCCCGCGGCATCACCATTTCGACAGCGCATGTTGAGTATGAGACGGATGCGCGCCACTATGCGCATGTGGACTGCCCTGGCCACGCCGACTATGTGAAGAACATGATCACCGGCGCGGCGCAGATGGATGGCGCGATTTTGGTTGTGAATGCAGCGGACGGCCCGATGCCGCAAACCCGCGAGCATATTTTGCTTGGCCGTCAGGTTGGTATCCCGGCGATGGTTGTGTTCCTGAACAAAGTTGATCAGGTAGACGACGACGAGCTTCTTGAGCTGGTGGAAATGGAAGTACGCGAGCTTCTGAGCGAATATGATTATCCTGGTGATGACATTCCGATCGTTGCGGGCTCTGCGCTGGCAGCACTGGAAGATCGTGATGATGCGATTGGCAAAGGAAAAATTGCAGAGCTGATGGAAGCGGTTGACGCGTATATTCCACAGCCTGAGCGTGCGGTTGACCAGCCGTTCCTGATGCCGATCGAAGATGTGTTTTCGATCTCAGGCCGCGGCACAGTTGTGACCGGCCGGGTTGAGCGCGGTGTGATCAATGTGGGCGATGAAATTGAAATCGTTGGCATCAAAGACACCCAGAAAACCATCTGTACAGGTGTTGAGATGTTCCGCAAACTGCTGGATCGCGGTGAAGCGGGCGACAACATTGGCGCATTGCTGCGCGGTGTTGACCGTGAAGCGGTTGAGCGTGGTCAGGTTTTGTGTAAGCCGGGTTCAGTCACCCCGCACACCAAGTTTGAAGCCGAAGCCTATATCCTGACCAAGGATGAAGGCGGACGTCACACCCCGTTTTTCGCCAACTACCGTCCGCAGTTTTATTTCCGCACCACGGATGTGACCGGAACAGTGAACCTGCCATCAGGCACAGAAATGGTGATGCCGGGCGATAACCTGAAGTTCGAAGTTGAGCTCATCGCGCCGATTGCGATGGAAGAAAAGCTGCGCTTTGCGATCCGCGAAGGCGGCCGCACCGTCGGATCAGGCGTCGTGTCCAAAATCCTCGACTGATGATCCACAGGCCTGACCAAAAATTAGGCC
>PBSX01000076.1 GCA_002726375.1 Marinovum sp. | reverse complement strand
ACAAACGTTATTTTGACCAAATGCATACCGCCCCGACAGATGGGGCAAAAGATTTAATCGCATAGGCTATTTTAGATGAGTGAGACCAAAAAGAGACGAAGGGCCAGTGAAAATCCCTTTTATATTTTGGCCACGATCTATGGGGAACACACCGTTGAAATTGACTTTGACCTCAATGAACAAAACCGGGGTGTGTGGAATGCTTGGGCCTGTCAGGGGCTGTCCGATGATGAAAAAGACGAAATCACAAAGACCTATCCAAGGCTTATAATTCCAGACTGGACAGAGGATTTGAAAAAAACGGTGAATGACGCCTTTGCCAAACGATTGCCCGGTGGACCCATCCCGGATCATAGCAGCGATATTAACTTTCGGGGCACAGATTTTAAACAACCTGTTGGTTTTGTGGGTTTTCTTTTTCTTAAGGATGCCGTTTTCATGAATGCCCAATTCACGAAGGCGGCCGATTTCCGTTTTGCTACATTCACGAAGCATGCCAATTTCATTGGTGCCGAATTCACGAAGGCGGCCATTTTCACTCATGCCCAATTCACGGAGGGGGCCAATTTCATTAATGCCCAATTCACAAACGCGGCCTCTTTAATGCATGCCCGATTCACGAACCGGGCCCATTTCAGGTATGCCCAATTCACGCAGGGGGCCAGTTTCAGTTATGCCCGATTCAAAGAGAAGGCCTGTTTCACAAGCAGCCGTTTTGAAGCCCACAGCTATTTTCAAGGTGCAATATTCAGCGAAGCCTTAGATTTCACAGACGCCAGTTTTGCCCGGCCTGTTAATTTTAGGCAAGCGCGTTTCGAAAAATACTACCCTATTCTTGAAGGCACAAATTTACATGGCAAAACCACACTAACCGCACAGCCCAAATATTGGCCCAAGGCGACGGATCATTCCCAATATGAGGGCACTTATACTCAGACCTTGGAAAAAGCTGCCGCTAGCTGTGCCCATCTGCGCCATAATATGACCGCGCAGGGGCTGCCCGATGACGCGCATTTTTTCTTTCGCCGTGAAATGGGCTGTAAATTGGCCATGGCTGGCGGGGTTAAAAAGCTACCCCTTTGGTTTTATCGAAAGTTTTCGGATTATGGCTATAGCTATGAGCGACCTTTGTGGTGGCTCATTCAGCTTTGGCTGGTTTGGACTTTGGGCTATTTGGTGTTTCACCACTCTAAAGGCGGGTTTTCCAAGCTGACAGAGGATTTCAGCGTTTTATGGAGTGACTGGGACGCTGTTTTTGACGCCGCCGGCCTGTCCTTTGCCAATATCTTTGTCTTTTTTGGCTTTCATAAACGGTTTGATATGAAATGGTCAGGGGACTCCAACTGGCTGATTGCCTTTACCGGCCTTGAAACCATCCTTGGATTTATCCTTTTGTTTTTCCTCGGCCTCGGCCTGCGCAACCAGTTTCGCCTAAAATAAGTCCATCGGCCTTGACGTAGGCATAGGGAAATTGGGTCGCTGATTGAACGCATGCCCCATGACAAAGTGGAATTAATCTTTGGGATCAATATCCCTTATTTTAGATGTTTTGTGCCCGCAGCGTAGAGCCAAAGGATAGTGCGTGAGGCGCTAAAGGATAGCGTGGGGGCAGACAAAGGATAGTATACTGCGCAACCGCGCAACACATTTGTGATTATTTTCGTCCCCTACAGAAAAATAATATCAGATTGATAATATTCCTGTAATCTGACAGCCCTAGGGAGAAAAAAATATGATAAATTTTGCAAGAATTGGCATGGTCGCAATTGGATTTGCGTCTTTTGCACAAGCTTCTAATGCTGGTGGCTGGGATGCTGGCACGTTGGATACGTCTTTTATGTATAATGAAGGGGGTATGTCGAGCTAAGCACAGCGCCAATAACCTCAAATGTTGAGGCAAACATACAAGGCCAAACGGCCAAGCACAAAATGGCAAAGGATCAAACACGAAGCTCTTTTGCTATAAAAATGGAATATGGTGATTTTGACTTTGGCTTAGTGTCATACATGTCAGGGGCAATCCAATTGGATGGCCAATCGGCGCATGCGGCGGGATGTAATCCTGCTACAGCTGCGATTGCGCTTTGCTCAGCTGTTCCAAGCGCTGATGTCAAAATGAATTCACTGGCTGTCTTAGGTAGATATAAGTTTAGCGACGCGCTCTCGGTGATGGCAGGGGCGAATAGATATTCTATTGGTAGCGGTGCAAGTGTTACGACACTCACTGGCTATTACGAAGTATCGGGCGACCAAATCGTACCAACGTACGGCGCCGCGTATGAGATGAGCGATATTGCATTGCGCATTGAATTAATCGCACAGCCGCAAACAAACATTTCGAATTTCACGGCTAAATCTTCACTTGCAAGCTCGATTGCAACCACAGCAGTTTCCGGCGAAAGCATGAAAATTCCGCAAACCATGACGCTTAATTTCCAAAGTGGCATTGCAGAAGATACTCTTGTGTTCGGCTCCGTGCGACAGGCCAGCTGGAAAAACGCCCAGATTGATATCCCCCAGAATGGCAGTGTTAGCGACGTTGCAAGCAGCTTTTCTAATAAAACATCTTATTCTTTCGGGCTTGGCCGCAAATTTACAGATGAGTTTTCCGGTTCGATATCTTACGCAACTGAAGCTGGGGGCGGGAGCACCACAACAGATGCCTTTACCTTGCGAAACGGACATCAGACAATAAACATAGGTGGCCGCTATACTATGGATAATATGACCCTTAGTGCGGGCCTCAGCTATACGAAGACAGGCGATGTTGAGCTTGCCGTTGCCCCNNTATTCACGGCGTCATATAAGGANAACACNGTCACCGCGTTTNGCTTAAAAGTTGGCTTTAGCTTCTAAGTGATTGCCTTTGGTAGGCGCTTTAGGGCGCCTGCCGCCTTTGTTCTTTGTTAGGTTTTTGGGAATTGCGCAGCGCTTTGTTGACCGAGGCTCTGGTNCANTTTCGTTTGAAACAGACCAAGTGCGCAATTGATCCGTTCAATTCAAAGCAGGCCCGTTGCACATGGTTTTGATCGCGGCGCCATGGCCCNGCGGTGCGGCGCAGATGTCCCCGCACAGCGCTTGCGCGGTACTCATTAGCGCGTCTGGCGCGCAGATGCGGTCAATAAGGCCATAGTTTAGCGCTTCATCCGCCGTGATTTTCTGACCCGCCATCAGCAGCATTTTTGTCCGCGCCGGCCCGATAAGGGCGGCCATACGGGCCGGATCGCTCGGCTGCGGTAGATAGCCGAGCTTCATCACCGGATAAAAGAATTTTGCNNNCGGCACTGCAAGGCGGATATCACAGGCCAGCGCCATACCAAATGCGCCGCCGGCCAAAGTGCCATTGAGCGCCGCGATGGTCAGACCGGGCAAAGCCGCAATCGCGCCCGACGCCCGTTCCCAGACATCGGATGTGGCGAGCCCCGCTTTGACTGCGTTTAGATCGGCGCCTGCGCTAAAAACTGTGCCTGCGCCGGTGATGATCACAGCCCGTGCTTCTTTGGCTTCGCCGGCAATTTCAGCAATCCGCTCAAGCATCTCAAAGCTGAGCGCATTGGCTTTATCAGCGCGGTTCAAAGTAAGCGTCCAAACCCCGCCCGAGATGTCTAGATCAATCATATAAGGCCCACGGCTTTGCGAATGTCGTCGTCGCGCAGGGATATTTCGCGGCCCAGATAGCCGTCGGCCGCAGCGCTGCACATCCANAGCAGCGCTTTGGCGGGCCAGTCCGCAGGGATATGATCGGACCAATTGAGCTGGCTTACTGGATTGATCCCGCTGGCCTTTATATCGCGCTGCATNTGGGTGGCCACAGTACCCGGCGACATCCCCATGGCACGAATGCCGCTGGCGCCGTTTTCCAGATGCAGACATTCTGTCAACATCGCGGCGCCGGCTTTTGAGGCGCAATAATGGCTCCAGGCTTCAACCGGATTATGCGCTGCGCCCGAGCTTACCGTGATGATGGTGCCACTGCCGCGGCCCAGCATATGCGGAAGCGCCGCGCGCATGGCATAGAAAACACCTTTCAGATTGACGTCGATCACCTTGTCCCATCCGTCTGGATCAACGCTGCTTAAATGCGATATGGGTTCGATTGCGCCAGCATTGTTTATGACAATATCCAGCTGGCCAAAGGTTTTAATCGTGGCGTCCACTGCCGCGCTCACGGATGTATAGTCAGAAATATCACAGGTTTGTACCAGTGTTTGGGTGCCAAGTTCGGCGGCAACTGCNTTCAGCTCGTNCGCGCTGCGCGCAATCAGGCAAAGCGTGGCCCCTGCGGCGGCAAAGGCCCGCGCGGTTTCGGCCCCGATACCCCGGCTGGCACCNGTGATAAGAGCGGTTTGACCCGTCAGATNGGTCATTTCAAAAACTCCCAATTGTTCAGAAATTGGTTTAACGGNTATTTATCGCCGCGTCCATGCANCGCTGTTGCTGAGCCCCTTGACCTTGGTGCATACACGCCGCAAGTTATCCATATTGGTTTTCAATTAACCTAATAAAATGGGGTGTAGGGTATGACGTTTAGGTCTTTTGCTGCTGTGGCATGTTTTATAAGCGCTGGCTCATCTGTGTTGGCAGATGTCAGCGCGGTTCAGGTGTGGGAAGATTTTCTTGAAGGNATCAAGTCAAGCGGTAGCGACGTTTCCNTGATACAAGATCGCTCGGCCGGTCAGGTCGCCCTAGATGACTTTCTTGTGCTCTATCAAGACCGCGATATTGGAATGCGCCTTGAAATGGATATCGGGCAAGTGGCCTTTGTTGAGAACGGNGATGGCAGTGTGTCGATCAATCTGCCCCAACAAATTCCAATAACCATGGAGTTCAGNGATAATTATAGCCAAGTGACATCGATCTCTGCCCTATTGGAAATGTCAAATATGCGGGGGCTTGCCTCGGGAGACAGCAGCCAGATCACCTATGATTACAGCGCGGACCAAATGGCGCTTAGATTGCAATCTTTGATCGGCGAAGGCAAGCGCATTGGGCCCGATCAGGTGCAATTTTCAATGATTGCAAATCAGGTCTCGAGCACCGCAACAACATTTATNTCTAGCCTGCGCGAAATGATTGGACGCAGCAATATAGAAGATCTTGAGGTGTCGGGCATGTTGGCGCCCCAAGGCGAGGATTTCAACGCCAGTTGGGTGAGCAAAATTCACCAGCTTCGCTTTGCCAATAGCGGCCAGACGCCTGAAANCGTCTCGGTTCAACAGTTGAGCAAGGCATTGAAGGCGGGTCTNAATAGTTCGAGCGTGATCAGCTATCAATCNGGCGAGACNAAAATTATGGTTCGCACGCCTGATGGTGATTTTTCGGGCTCAACAAGTTCAACCGGGGCCAGTAGTAATACCTCGATATCCAAAGACGGTCTGTTGGTGCTCATGGATGTCAGCGGGGTTANTTTCGAAGCCTTTGCAAGTGTTTTTCCAGTGCCTATTAACGGCGAGCTGGGATCTTTTNTGTATGGGCTTACCATGCCCGTTCTGCCGCACAGCGAAGATCAGGGCTTTGGCCTCCGCTTTGAAATAAATGACTTGGCGNTGGCAGACGGTCTTTGGGCAATGTTTGACCCAATTGGGCAACTGCCACGTGATCCAGTCAGCTTGCGCATTGATGTTGGCGGCATGGTCAAACTTTTGTTGGATTATCTGGATCCTGATCAGCTGGAAGCATCACTTGATAGCATGGAAGTGCCTGGCGAAGTGTCCCAGATCACTCTGAACGCGATTGATGTCAGCGCACTTGGCGCCGAGCTNTCGGTCCAAGGCGCCTTTGATATCAATAACGAAANCCTGAGTACCTTTGACGGATTTCCANCGCCGCAGGGCAAGGCCACGGCGACCCTAAGCGGCGCGAACGCTCTGCTTGATACCCTGTCCCAGATGGGTCTTATTGCCGGTGAGCAGGTAATGGGCGCGCGGATGTTCATGGGGATGTTTGCGCTTCCCGTGGGCAGAGATAAGTTTGAAACCGAGGTGGAAATTGATGCCGAGGGCGGGGTATATGTCAATCAGCAAAGGTTCCGCTAGCTTTTTGGCGGCTTTAGCCTGACCAAAAGGGCTAGTTCCTTAGCGCTGGCAATCCCACCCCAGTGGCCTCAAATCCGCCATCCACGGCAATCACCTGACCGGTGACAAATGATGCTTTTTGCGAGCAGAGAAAATAAATAACTTCGCCAATTTCATGCTCTTGTCCATATCGGTTTAGCGGGATGGCATCATGGTAGGCGTCGATGATTTCCTGCGTATGAACAGCCATTGCCAGTTTGGTGCGCACCGGGCCGGGCGCCACACAGTTGACCCGGATGCCATATTCGCCAAGCTCGACCGCCTGCTGTTTGCTCAGCTGCATCACCGCCGCCTTTGAGGTGCCATAAGCGACCCGCAAGGTTGAGGCGCGCAGTCCAGAAATCGAGGCAATATTGACCACGCTACCGGCGCCGGCCTTTAGCTGTGGTGTCAGNGCTTGCGTGAGGTAAAACATCCCGTCCAAATTGGTGTCCATCACTTTGCGCCACATTGCGGGATCACACTCTTCAATCGGTCCNAAATCAGCCACGCCTGCATTGTTGACCAAAGCCGCCAGCGCGCCGAATTTTTCCTTTATCTGCGCGGCCACCTGCGTGGCGGTTTCCGGCACGGCAAGATCAAACAGCATAGGCTCGGCCTGGGGCAATTGCGCGGCTGCAGCGCTTAACGCTTCTGCATCGCGGTCCAGGATCNCCACATGGTATCCGTTGGCCTGAAATATTTCTGCGGTAGCCAGTCCAATCCCTCGGGCGGCACCGGTAATGAGCGCTATTTTCTGCATCAGAAGCCTTTCAATTTCTTGNGGATGATTGATCCGGTGTCTTTTCCTTAAACAAAACCGCCCCTTAATGCCAATGCTGGCTTGCCTTGGNGGGTTTGGTTGACTACCTCTTGTGAACCACCCAAAGAGGATTTCATGACTGAAGAGACTTCATTGCTGATTGAGCTAACCGAACAAATGCTGGCAGCAGCGCGCCAAGCGGGGGCCGAGGCAGCAGACGCAATTGCCGTTTCCGGCAGTGCAATAGGTATTGATGTGCGCAAGGGCGGATTGGAACAGGCCGAGCGTTCAGAAGCCACGGAAATTGGTCTTAGGGTCTTGCTTGACCACCGCCAAGCGATCGTTTCCGGCTCTGATTTGCGCGCGGAAACGCTGTCGACNATGGCAGAGCGCGCAGTTGCTATGGCCAAAGCGGCGCCAGAAGACGCTTATTGCGGTCTGGCAGGCCCCGAACAGCTGGCCAAAGATACCGACCACACAGCACTTGAGCTACATGATCCAACGGTTGAGCCAGAGGCGGCGGCATTGCAGAACGNTGCCCTGGCGGCAGAAGACGCCGCGCAATCGGTTGAGGGTATTACGCAGATCGAGGCGGCCTCGGCAGGCTATGGTCGCAGTCAGATTTGGATGCANTCAAGCAATGGATTTTCTGGTGGATACTGCCGCTCATGGCGGTCGCTGTCTTGTGTTAGTATCGCAGGGACNGGCACTGATATGGAGCGTGATTACGACGGCGACTCGCGGATTTTCCAAAGCGATGTGCGCCATCCAGAGGATATCGGGAAAACTGCTGCAACCCGGACAATGGCCCGTCTTGGGCCACGCAAACCCGCCACGGGCCGTTTTCCAGTTTTGTTTGATGAGCGNGTTTCTTCATCGCTTGTTGGCCATCTTCTGGCGGNGGTCAATGGCGCTTCGATTGCGCGCGGATCGTCTTGGTTGCGCGATGGCTTGAATACGCAAGTGCTGCCTGTCGGTCTTTCCATTATCGAAGACCCGCATCGCGCCCGTGTCGGCGGCTCGCGGCTGTTTGACGGCGAAGGTCTGGCCACGCACCGCCGTGCGATTGTGGATCAGGGCGTTTTGACCGGATGGACGCTTGATTTGGCCTCGGCACGGCGTTTGGGGCTTCAATCAACTGCAAATGCCGCTCGCGGTATTTCCGCACCGCCCAGCCCAAGTTCATGGAATATCGAGCTCAGCTCCGGGCATCAAACCCGCGAAGCGTTGATTAAGGACATGGGAACAGGCCTTTTGGTGACATCCCTCATCGGGTCAACAATCAATCCGACAACTGGCGATTATTCGCGCGGTGCATCGGGTTTATGGGTTGAAAACGGCGCCATTAGCCATCCGGTAAGTGAATGCACAATTGCCGGTAATCTGCGCGACATGCTGCGCAGCCTGACGCCGGCCAATGATGCGCGCGGTTATCTAAGCCGAGTTGTCCCCTCGCTGCTGGTCGAAGGGATGACCATTGCAGGTGCCTGATCTAGAGCTGCTGATCTCGGTTGCAGAAGCGGCCGCGCAAATTGCGGTGCCGCTGGCCAATGGCCGCGCGGATATGTGGGAAAAATCTGGGGGCGCGGGGCCAGTGACCGAAGCCGATCTTGCAGTCAACGCCATGCTGGAGGCGCGNTTGAAAGCAGCGCGGCCCGATTATGGCTGGCTGTCGGAAGAAACCGAAGATGATCCCAAGAGGTTGCTAAAACCGGCCTGTTTCATACTCGATCCCATTGATGGAACCCGCAGCTTTATCGCTGGTGAGCCCAGCTGGGCCCATTCGTTTGCCACTGTTCAAAATGGACAGGTGACCGCAGCGGTGATTTACCTGCCAATCTTGAAGCGGATGTACACGGCCACTTTGGGCGGCGGAGCGATGCTAAATGGCGAAAAGATAGAAGTGCGCAAGGGTCGGGAACTGGCAACGGCTGATATTTTGGCAGCCAGACCTGCGCTTGAGCCGTCGCAGTGGTCCGGCGGCAAAGTGCCAAGGTTTCGGCGGCATCACCGGCCTTCGCTGGCGTATCGCATGGCCTTGGTGGCCGAAGGATCATTTGATGGCATGATTACNTTTCGCGACACGTGGGAATGGGATATTTGCGCCGGCGCGTTAATCGCAGCAGAAGCCGGCGCGGTGGTCAGTGACTGCGGGGACGCGCGGCTAAAGTTTAATGGTGCTTCAGCCATGACCAAAGGGATCGNTGCCGCAACGCAGACAGTGCATGACGAGATTTTCAGCCGGTTAAATATTTAAAAACGGCTGCACAGCTTTGTGGAAAAATTTGCTAAATTTTAACGGCGCTTCGGTCACTGCCAAACAGATGCANGGCTCACCNTCAGCGGCCACGGGTGCNTGTTCNACATCCCCATCGGCAACTTCGATATCACCGGCCGCAAAGTAGTCATCCTCATCTGCAAACGCACCTTGCAATACCAAAGTCAGCTCTGTTCCGCTATGACTATGATCCGGTACAGCTGTTCCGGGCGGAATGTAAAGCAGACGCGCCGTGGCATCATCAGAAGTCTCAAGGATGGACTGTTTGACGCCCATTCCAATAGATTTCCANGTNATATCCTCAAACCGGTCGCCAATATAGTCGGCCAGTGGTGNAGGAATTTCACGGGTTTTGTCCAGTGGCTGCTGATCAGCTTGCTGCGGTTCAGTAGCNTGTGGGTCAGAACGGATCATCGACAATGTTCTGGACAAAGCATCCGCTTCTACTGATGCCTGTGAGCTGTCCTCTAAAAGGGCTCCGCCTACGGCGTCAAAACTTTCCAATGCCGCTCGGCATTTGTCGCACATGGAAATGTGTGTTGCCACAGCCAAACTTAAGGCTTCTGGCAGATTGCCTGAGGAATATGCCATCAAGAGGCTATCCGTTAGGTGGTGTTGTATAGTACGCACTGTCATCTCATCATCAATTCATTGCATGCCGAAGCCGCTCAAGCGCTAATCTAATGCGCGATTTGATCGTGCCAAGGGGTAAGCCCGTAGCTTCGGCGATTTCGTTATGGGACATTTCTTTGAAATAGGCGCGCTCAACGAGAACACGTTGTTTTTCGGGGAGCTCTGCAATCGCCTGNCCCAGTTTCTCAGATTCCTGTTGAAGGCCGACCATTTCTTCTTGGTCCGGCTCATGCTCGGGGCCCCANCCCAAATCATCTGGAGTCGGGCGGAGCTGTTTTCGTAGCGCGTCAATTTTCTTGTTCCGCGCGATGGTGAAAATCCAGGTCGCCGCGCTTGCGCGGGTTGGATCAAACAGGTGGGATTTGCGCCAAACGGTCACCATGACCTCTTGAGCGCACTCTTCNGCCAGCCCTACATCAGCTCCGGATTTTATTAAGAAAGCTTTGACCCGTGGAGCGAAATGATAAAACAAACGGGCAAAAGCAGCTTCGCTTTTGTTTGTTTTGATCAGCTCGAGATCTCTTGACCACTCTAATACCGAACGGTCACCTTTAGTTTTTTGCAATTGACGCGCCTTTTGCCTAACCGCACCCTTCGCGGCAGCTTTAACATGCTCCGTCGACAAAGGCGACTGCNATAAAGTCGCGTCATATACATTCAAAGTAGTCATACCGTTATTACGCCGCGATTTTCAAATCAGATCAAAAATTATTTTATTTGTTTTCATCCAATCCTTGGTGCATTGCGTAGACTACTAAAAGGACTGGAGAAATAGATGAACATATCCGCCCACCCGCCCAGCACCCGCAATATTGCTATCATAGGTGCAGGGATATCAGGAATGGGCGCAGCCTTTGCCCTAGCGCAACATCATAACGTGACACTTTATGAGAGCGGCGCCACCCTCGGTGGCCATGCACGGACAAAAATAGCAGGGCGTAATGGTGACCAACCAGTGGACACGGGGTTCATCGTTTTCAACTACGCAAACTATCCAAACCTCACCCGTCTGTTCGAAACATTGGATGTGCCGGTTTGTGAAAGCAATATGAGTTTTGGTGCATCCTTGCAGGGCGGAAAGATAGAGTATGCGCTGGCCAATTTCGGAGCCATGTTTGCACAGAAAAAAAATCTGCTAAATCCAAAATTTCTGCNCATGATTGCCGATATTTTGCGTTTCAANGCGCGCGGCCTAAAAGCGTCAAGGGATACATCAATGACTGTGCGTGANCTTTTGNTGAAATTGGGCACNGGCGATTGGTTTCGGGATTATTACCTGNTGCCGCTCTCTGGGGCCATTTGGTCAACGCCGGTNGAACAAATTCTCGACTTTCCAGCCTATGCAATGATNAACTTTTTCGAAAACCACGCTTTGCTNAGCCATACAGGTCAGCACCAATGGTACACGGTTAGTGGTGGATCGGTCGAATATGTCCGTCGGTTGCAAACGGCACTTGAGCGGCGTGGGGTTGATATACGCCTAAAAACGGCAGTGAAGGGCGTTAGCCGTAATCCGGTCGGCGTATCGGTCCAAACCGCTGAAGCACCACCCGCCTTTTATGATGAGGTTGTTTTTGCAACCCATTCAGACGACAGCTTGCGGCTTCTTGAGGATGCAACAGACTTCGAGCAGGAACAGTTGTCTGCCGTTCAATACCAACCAAACGAAATGATCCTTCACGCTGATCCCAGTGTGATGCCACATAACAAACAGTGCTGGTCAAGTTGGGTTTACAGCGAAGCGGCGGATAAAACATCAGATCGGATTGATCTAACCTATTGGATGAACTCCCTACAGCCTATCCCCAAAGATGATCCGCATTTTGTCACGCTCAATACCACTCGGACAATTAAACAAGAGCTGATTTATGATCAGGCAACGTTTCGCCATCCGGTCTATGATCTTGCGGCACTGCAGGCGCAACAGAATATTGCAGCGCAGAACGGCAAAAACCACACGTGGTTCTGCGGCGCTTGGATGAAAAACGGTTTTCACGAAGACGGGCTTTCAAGTGCTTTGGATGTCGCAACCGCAATAGAAGAGCAAACCGCGCTGCGGGTGGCGGCCGAATGAGCGAGGTGTCGCATATTTGCGGCACCACCTGGCATGGCCGCAAGGGCGATTTGGACAATTCATTTCGCTACACGGTCGATTATCTAATGCTTGACTTGGATCAGGCGCAAAAAGCCCCAATGCTGTTTGGCCGCAACCGGGGCTGGCTGTTTAGTCTATACGACCGCGATCATGGCGGCGCGCCGAAAAATGGCCGTGGCATGGAATGGGTGCGCGATGTACTGGATGATCATAACATTTCATTAGACGGTAAAGTGTTGCTCTTGGCGCAGCCTCGGATTTTTGGCCATGTGTTCAATCCGGTCAGCTTTTGGCTTTGTTATGATCGGCAAGATGCGCTGTGTGCGGTCATTGCCGAAGTGTCAAATACATTTGGCGACCGCCATTCATATCTATGCAACCACCCTGATCTACGACCGATCGCACCGACCGACCGGCTTACAGCGACAAAAATTTTCCATGTCTCGCCGTTTCAACCCATCGCGGGAACCTATGAGTTCCGCTTTGATTTTCGCGATCAAAAGGTGGGTATCTGGATTGATCTGCAAATGCCCCATGGTGGGGTGATGGCCAATTTGATTGGCAATTGTAAACCTTTGCGCAACCGCACCATACTTGCCGCGCTATTGCGCCGGCCGTTCGGATCGCGCCGGGTGCTTGGACTGATCCACTGGCAGGCGCTAAAGCTCTGGTGGAAAGGGGCCAAATACCGCGCCCGACCCGAGCCGCCCAAAGCTGAGGTTTCTTAAGTGCAGCCCCAGCAGCCTAATGCGCGGCTGCCCTACGCTATCTTTGCCATAATGCTCGGTGCAGCGGGGCTTCCGATCTATATCCATGCGCCGAAGTTTTTTGTCGACCAGTACGGTGTGAGCCTTGGGGCACTTGGGGCGGCGCTTTTTGTTCTACGGCTTTTGGATTTTGTCCAAGACCCGCTGCTTGGAACACTTGCTGAAAAAACCAGTGTGGCCCGGGCACGGCCGGTTTGGGCGGCCATTGCGGTTATGGCATTGGGCATGGTGGGGCTGTTTGCCATCACTCCGCCCATTGCACCGGTGCTGTGGTTTTCGCTCACGCTGCTGTGTGTCTTTAGCGGATTTAGCTTTCTAACCATCCGGCTTTATGCGCAGGGCGTTACCAGCTTTGGCGCTGAGCGTCAGCTTGCTTTGGCACGCTGGCGCGAAACCGGTAGTCTTTTGGGGGTGTGCTGTGCTGCGATGGCACCGAGTTTGCTGTTCGCCATGACGGACCGGCCGTTTGCGACTTTTGCGGTGGGTTTTGCCGGACTGGCCATAATTGCCGGCTTTGTTATGTCAAAGCACTGGTCGCCCACCACGCAAGAAAGACGTAGCGGTGGCGGCTTTTCTACGGCTCTGGCAGACCCGGTGGTGCGTCAGCTTTTGATCCTTGCGGTGCTGAACACGGCGCCGGTGGCGGTCAGCTCAACGCTGTTTTTATTCTTTGTTGAAAGTCGGCTGCAAGCGCCGGATATGGCCGGACTGTTGTTGATCCTCTTTTTTATCTCGGCGGCTATATCGGCGCCGCTCTGGACCTTTCTGGCCGGTAGGTTTGGGCCAAGGCCGGTTTTGCTGGTGGCGATGATTGCCGCGATTGTCAGCTTTTTCTATGCATTTTTCCTGCAATCGGGTCAGGTCAATGCCTTTATGTTGATCTGCATCGCCAGCGGGGCAACACTGGGGGCGGACCTGTCGATTTTGCCTGCTGTTTTTGCCAAGCGGCTTGCGGTGACCAAAGCTCAGGCGGCGGTTGGGTTTGGGTTTTGGAATTTCGCCTCAAAACTCTCTTTGGCTTTGGCCGCAATCATTGTCTTGCCTGCGCTTGAGCGATTTGGGTATCAACCGGGGATGACAAACACCCAAAGCGGGCTACTTGCTTTGT
>PBSX01000011.1 GCA_002726375.1 Marinovum sp. | reverse complement strand
CGCGCGGCCAGTCATAACTTTCACCATATGCGCGCGGTAAGCTTTTGATCCATGCAGGTCTTCGATCATATCATCGGCCGCAACACTTAGGCCAGATAGGGCATCAGCGGAAAAGTTAGCTCCAAGAACAGCTTCTGCCTCTGACCAACGAAATACTCCACCTTCAGAAGCGCCGGTGACGGCAACGCGAACACCGCTGGCATATTTGGCCACAAATACGCCCACCAAAGCAAACCGAGATGCGGGCTGTTCAAACTTTTGATAGTTTGAGACCTCGGGGATAGGCATGCGCACTGCAGTGATAATCTCGCCTTCATCCAGAGCCGTTTCAAACATGCCTTGGAAATAATCATCTGCTGCAATTTCACGCGTGTTGGTGACGATTGTTGCGCCAGTGGCCAATGCGGCCGACGGATAGCAAGCCGCCGGATCATTATTGGCAAGTGATCCACCAATCGTTCCGCGGTTGCGCACCGCCGGATCGCCAATGCCGCCCGCCAAAATCGCCAGACCGGCAAAATCACCTGCTTGCGCAGCAACATTGGCGTGCGTTGTTGCTCCGCCAATGGTTAATGTGCCNCCGCTGTGGCTAACGCCTTTCATATCGGNAATACCGCCTAGGCTCACCAGTTTTGTTGGGCTGGCCAAACGCTGCTTCATGGTNGGGATTAATGTCTGCCCCCCGCCCAGTGCCTGAGCATCCTCAGAGGCAAGCGCGGTGACCGCATCGGCAACCGTTCCCGGTTTTACGAAACTAAAATCATACATACTATATCCTCCGATCAGCTGTTCATCGCAGCCCAGACGCGCGAAGGCGACACGGGCATATCGATATGGGTTACATCAGTGTGGCCGCCAGAATGCAGCGCATTCACCACCGCATTGACCACCGCCGGGGGCGATCCAATGGCGCCAGCTTCACCGCATCCTTTCACCCCAAGTGGATTGTGGGTGCATGGCGTTTGGCAAGAATGGTCAACCGTATAAAGCGGAAGGTCAGAGGCCCTAGGCATCGCATAATCCATAAAGGATGCGCTTAGAATTTGGCCATCTTCATCATAAGTACAGTTTTCGAGCAGCGCTTGNCCAATGCCCTGTGCCAATCCGCCATGGACCTGGCCAGTAACAATCATCGGGTTGATCACATTGCCAAAATCATCAACCGCAGTGAACCGCTCTACCGTGACTTTGCCGGTGTCCGGATCAACTTCGACCTCGCAGGCATAAGCGCCGGCTGGATAGGTGAAGTTTGATGGATCATAAAACGCCGTTTCTTCAAGACCTGGCTCAATATCCTCGATGGGAAAATCGTGGGGAATATAAGCCTTGAGAGCCACATCACCAAAACCAACCGATTTGTTAGTACCAGCAACACTAAACTGACCATCGGAAAATTCGACATCCTGCTCAGATGCTTCCAGCATATGGGCAGCGATCTTTTTCGCCTTGTTGATGATCTTTTCAGTGGCCCGAACAACAGCAGAGCCGCAGACCGCAAGGCTTCTTGATCCATATGTGCCCATCCCAAAGGGAATTTTTGAAGTGTCGCCATGGACAATATCAACTGATCCCTCGTCAATGCCAAGCATCTCGGCAACAACCTGTGGAAACGCGGTTTCATGGCCTTGGCCGTGGCTGTGCGCCCCCACCATAACCGCGATATTTCCAGTGGCGTTCACNCGCACGGTGGCCGCATCATAAAGACCNACACGGCTGCCCAANACACCCACNANGTTAGAGGGCGCAATACCNCAGGCTTCGATATANGTATTCACNCCNAGCCCGCGCATTTTGCCATTTGCTTCTGTGGCTTTGCGGCGCGCATCAAATCCGCTTAGATCTGCAAGCTCTTCAAGCTTATCGACCAGCGCATGATAGTTGCCCGTGTCATATTCAAGCCCCGCCGCAGCTGCATAGGGAAATTGATCCGGCTTGATGAAGTTCTTTCGGCGCAATTCAAGCGGGTTCATTCCCAGTTCCTGGGCGCATTTATCAATCGCCCGCTCTAGCGAATAGGTCGCTTCTGGGCGGCCCGCACCGCGGTATGCATCCACCGGCGCAGTGTTGGTAAACACGGCTTTAACATTCACATAAAGCGTTGGAACCGTATAGTTCCCGGCCATCAATGTGCCATGCAAAAAGGTCGGTGTCGCAGTTGAGAAGTTGGATAGATAGGCGCCAACATTGGCCATGGTTTCTGTCCGGAATGCCAAAAACGTTCCATCTTTTTCACAAGCGATTTCGATTTTGGTAACATGGTCACGGCCATGTGCATCGGTCAAAAAGCTTTCACTGCGCGATGCTGTCCAGCGCACCGGCCGGCCAAGCTTTTTNGCTGCTGCCAAAACTAGCGCCTCTTCCCCGTAATGATAGATTTTAGATCCAAATCCACCGCCCACATCAGGTGCAACCACGCGCAGTTTGTTTTCTGGTATCCCCAGCACAAACGCACAGATCAAAAGCCGCGTCAGATGCGGGTTTTGCGATGTTGTATAAAGCGTGTACTCTCCTGTGCCCGGATCAAAAACGCCGGTTGAGGCGCGCGGCTCCATCGCATTTGGAACTAAGCGGTTGTTAACCAATTCCAATGTGGTCACATGCGGAGCGTTTTTAATCGCTTCGTCTGTGGCAGCACGGTTGTCTTCGATCCAACCCCAGTCAAAACACTGATTGGTGCCAATTTCATCATGTACCAATGCGCCGCCTTCGAGCGCAGCTTTCATATTAACCACAGCAGGCTGTTCATCGATATCAGCCTCAATGGCTTCTGCTGCATCACGCGCTTGCTCTGCTGTTTCGGCTATCACCGCTGCATAGGCATCCCCGACATGGCGCACTTTTCCATGAGCCAAAACCGGCCGCTTGGGTTCCTTCATCGGTTCGCCATCCCGGCTATTGATGAGCCATCCTGCCGGATTTCCCCCTACATCCACAAAATCATCCCCTGTGAAAATAGCCAGTACACCCGGCATGTTTTCAGCAGCGCTTGTGTCAATGGATTTTATAATCCCATTTGCCACTTCACTGCGGGCGAAAACCGCGTGGGTTTCACCAGTAAGAGAGATGTCGTCTGTATATTGACCTAATCCAGTTAGAAACCGGATGTCTTCGCGCCGCTTAGTGCTGGCGCCGATGCCACTATCTTTAGGCATATTGATTCCTCCTTGCTTTNAAAGCTGGGTAAAAATTAGTTGTTTTTATTCAGCTGCGATCGCGTCTGCGTCTTGCCCCGAGGCGGCCAGTACTGCTTTGACGATGTTGTGGTATCCGGTGCAGCGACAAATGTTTCCATCTAAATGGTGGCGCACATCGGCCTCGTTTGGCTTGGGATTGTTTTTCAACAAATCCGCTGTCGCCATAACCATTCCGGGGGTGCAAAATCCGCATTGAAGCCCATGGTGGTCTTGAAAGGCTTGTTGGATCACGTTCAACGATCCATCTGCGTTTGCCTGACCTTCAATTGTTGCAACATCTGCTCCGTCTGCTTCGGCTGCGAACATAGTGCAGGATTTCACGGCAACGCCATTAACGTGCACGGTGCAAGCGCCGCATTGGCTGGTATCACAGCCCACATGAGTGCCGGTTAGATGCAANTCCTGTCTTAGNAAATTGACCAAAAGGGTTCGCCCTTCGACATCTCCCGAGACNGGCTTGCCATTCACCGTCATCGATACTTTANTCATTAAATTACTCCCATTACTTATATTATTAGCCNGTCAATTTGGTGAACCAGCCTTTTTTTTCGTCTTCTTTAGTTCCGTTGGTGGACTGGTCTTCTGGGTTTTCGATTGCATCACGAAACCGTTCAAAGAACTGATCCGCCATTTTTTTGGCAAACCCATCAATAATCCGGCTTCCCAATTGGGCCAGTTTTCCACCAACTTTGGCCTCTACATCATAGTTTAGGACCGTGATNCCTTCGGTGCTTTGCAATGTCACTGTTGCCGCGCCTTTGGCAAAGCCGGCCGCACCGCCCTTGCCTTGGCCCGACAGTTTTAGGCTTTCTCTTTCCACCATCTCAGACAAGGTGACCTGACCCTTAAAGGTGGCTTTGACAGGTCCGACTTTTTGAACAACTGTCGCTTCAAACCCCTCTGATGGCGACCCTGACATTTCTTGACAACCAGGGACGCAGNGCTGCAGAACCTCAGCCGAAAGGATGGCTTGCCAAACCTTTTCGTCGCTAGCGGTAATCTGCTTGCTACCAGTCATTTTCATTTTAATACTCCACAAACTTTCGGGTTTTTGGAATAGTCTTTGGGGTCGTTCCTTTAAACCTTAGGCGTAGTTTTTTGTTGAATCAATGACGAAGTTTTGGGCGTTTAGATTAATTTATTCTCATTTGAAAAATGTGGCGGCTGAAATTATTACCGATCTACTTTGTTTTCTTGCGCTTTAAATAAACATAATAGGCCCCGCCGCCGCCATGTTTGATGTGGGCAACTGAGACCTGAAGCACCACCGGTGCCAANGGGGCCATGCCAAGCCAACGGGGAACATGGTGGCGCAAAACACCCTTTTGACTTGGGATCGGGCCATAATCATCAGAAGATTTTCCCTTTCCAGTAATCACCAATACCAATCGTTTGCCAGACGCAGATGCCGCAAGAATAAACTGAACCAGTGCAGGCTGTGCCTGACCCAGAGTCAAACCNTGCAAATCTATTGTTCCCTCAGGGGTCATCTTGCCGCGTTTAAGCTTTCCAAAGGCGCGCTTGTCCATTTGAACCCGTGACATTTCAAGTGATCTGTGTAGGTCTGGCTTTAAATCAAAAGTTGGCCGTGTATCGGTGGATTGGGCCCCAATTTCAAATTGTGTAATTTGCTGTAATTGCGGTGTTTTTAGTGGTTTTTGCTTGGGTTTCTTATCAGCTAGCAATGGCCGGATTTTTGCACCAAAAAGCGGCGTAGCAGTTTGCGCAACCTGCTGCCAAAGTTCTTTTTCTTCAGGTTTTAGCTTTCGTTTGCTCATCGCTTTTGCCCAAACCTATAGACATTTGCTTTTCTTTATCTTCGCAGCAAAAAAATCGTTTTTCTAGCCACGTTTAGGACTGTCGCAAGTATGGAAATAACGCAAATTGGTAAATTCTGCAGATTTTAGCGCTTGGAACTATTCGCCTGTTGCCACCAGTTGCCAGTTTGGATTCTGAAGTCCCATATCCTTTGAGAACGTCCAAATATCTTTTTGCCGCTTGANTTGTTTAGCGTCCCCTTCGATAACCTCGCCCTCAGCGTTTTTAACGACTGAAATTAGCTCAGATGTCAGGGAAACAGAAATATCTGCAACATCTGTCGCCTTATCAAAGAAAACATTGCTAAGCTTCAGTTCTCGAATGCCAACAAACTCAGCTTCAATTGTGAGCCCTTGCGCTTTACGGTTTTTGATCACATCGTCAAACGTTTCTGCTACTTCAGGCGATAAGAGCGCTCGGATGTCTTCCATCTCACCGCGCTCAAATGCCATCAATATCATTTCATATGCGCCGCGTGCACCGGTTAAAAATTCAGTGACCGANAAATCGGGATCTACATTTTTGATCTCAACCAGCTTGTCAGCCAAATGAGAACCAGCTGGCACATTATCGATGATATCGGCATCAGGCCCGCCTTCAATCACCGTTAATTCTGGTGCNTTATCTGGCGGAGAATCGTTGGCCCGCGGCTTTTCAAACCCTTCCCGAGTTCCCAAAACATTTCTCAAACGCAGAACCAGAAAAACTGCGATGCCTGCCAAAACTAATATTTCAATTGTCATAGGATTCATTTAGACCTCTTGCCCACCTATGGAAATTCACAGAGTTGCCCCTTATGTAGGGGACACAAGACAACAAGTCCACAACCCCTCTGGTCTTAGGAGCGTTTTCTTATGTGGTTATTCATTTTATTTGTATCAGTACCAATAATTGAGATTGCTCTCTTTATCCAAATTGGGGGTTCAATCGGTATTTTACCAACCTTATTGATTGTTGTACTAACAGCGGCGCTGGGGACCTGGCTTGTACGCAACCAAGGTCTCGCAACTCTTTCTTNGCTCAAAAATCANGTGGACAGTTTTCAAAACCCTACCCAGCAGTTGGCCCATGGCGCGATGATATTATTTGCNGGGGCCTTATTGNTTACACCNGGGTTTTTTACAGATGGNNTTGGTTTTTTACTTTTNATCCCACGNTTTAGAGACTTTGCATTTGATTATNTAAGGNCTCGTATAAAAGTGGGATCAACCGCTCAATCCGGCTTTACTCAATCCCGAAACACAAACTACCAAAAGAAAGACACTTCTGATGTGATCATCGAAGGTGAGTTTTATGAAGACGGCGAGAGCAAGGATTGAGCATTTTTAGACAACCTGATAGAGAGCCCAAAACCGTATAATCTAAGGAGCCTGAAATGGCCGAAGAGACCGCTCAGCCGACGCAACCAACAATGAATGTTTTAGCACAATATATCCGGGATATGTCGTTCGAAAATATCCTTGCCCAAAAGGGCGTGGGCGGCCAAGTGGCACCAGATGTGCAGGTTCAGGTTAATCTTGATGCAAAAAAACGCGGTTCCGAAGACCAGTATGAGTTGGTTATTAAACTGCGGATTGATTCTAAATCCAAAGAAAGCAAAGATCAGCTATTTTTGCTTGAAATCGAATACGGTGGAATTTTTCAAGTGTCTGGCGTGCCAGAAGATCAACTGCACCCTTATTTGCTCATCGAATGTCCACGCATGCTCTTTCCGTTTTTGCGCCGTATTGTCAGTGACATCACCCGTGATGGTGGTTTCCCACCCTTGAATTTGGAAACTATAGATTTTCTATCGCTATACAAAAACGAAATAGAACGGCGACGCGCGCAAGCGGAAAAAGATAAAGATGGCAAGCCGGTGAATTAAGCCAGCGCCCATAGGCTTAGGGCTTGATACCTTTTCGCCAAAGCGCATCTGGTCCCAAAGCATCGACAAAATCAGAGTGGCGTGACTTTTCTTGGTCCGTGATANGGCTGTTCAAAGCCGTCTGCCTTTGCAAAACAGGTCTTGTGTTCAAAGGGTCATGCAACGCTTTTTTAACTTCAGTAGAGCTTTGTGATAATCCAAAATCTGGCTGACGGCCACCGATCAGTTCAAGATAAACCTGCGCTAGAATTTCCGAATCGAGCAGCGCGCCATGGAGTGTGCGATCAAAACTATCAATTCCAAAGCGTCTGCACAGCGCATCAAGCGATGCNGGAGATCCGGGAAATTTACGCCGCGCGATGGCCAACGTNTCCAGAGCCTGATCGTCAGGCAAAATAGNACGGCCTGCCCAGCGCAGTTCAGCATTGATAAATTTCATATCAAAAGAGGCGTTATGAATAATCAATTTAGCATCAGCGACAAAGTTCAAAAACCCATCTACGATCTCAGAAAAATCGGGTTTGTCCTNTAAAAAGTCATCCCCCAGCCCATGCACGGCAAAAGCCTCTGCCGGCATAGCGCGCTTTGGGTTTATATATTTATGATAGGTTTTTCCTGTCGGTAGATGGTTATTTAACTCGACTGCTCCGATTTCGACAATTCGATCACCTTTTTCAGGATCAAGACCCGTGGTTTCNGTATCTAATACAACTTCACGCATTTAGCCGGTTTTCCCGAATATCATGAATAACNTTATGCACNTGCTGCTCAGCATGGTCCAGTGTGTCTGTGATCACAACATAATCCGCCTTTTGCAATTTGTCTTTGATAGGCATTTGCCGTGCTAAAATTTGTTCAAACTGATCCGCCGTCATCGTNTTGCGATCAAGCACCCTTTGTTTTTGTTCTGCTGCATCGATNGAAACACAAACAACAGCATCCATTTGTCTGTGGCCACCAGTTTCAAATAACAATGGAACATCAAAGACCAAAATATCTGCTGCGGCTTTATTTATAAACGCAGCTCGATCTTTTGCGACAAGAGGATGAACAATTCTCTCAAGCTGCTCAAATCCTGATGAAGCTTTTGCAAGCTCTGCTTTTAAGGCGCTTCGTGAAACCGCTTCTTCAATGATTGCATTTGGGAACACAGAGCGAATTGGGTTAACCGCCTCACCGCCCTTTGCATAAACCCGATGAACCGCCGCATCTGCATCCCAAACCGCACAGCCAGCTTTTTTAAAAAAACCTGCTGTTGTGCTTTTGCCCATGCCGATGGACCCTGTTAGCCCCAACCGAAAACTCATGGAATTAAAATATCGCGAATTTCCTGATCAACAACTGGTTTTTGTCCAAACCAACGTTCAAAGCCTGGAACCGCTTGATGGATCAACATTCCCAGACCGTCAACGACGGTTGATCCTTTGGAGCGGGCCGCTTGCAANAACTCTGTCTCCAGTGGGGTGTAAACAATATCTGTCACTAGTGTTTCAGGTCTTAAGCCTTTGAGAGAGATGTTAAGCGCTGGCTTTCCGGTCATCCCCAAAGANGTTGTGTTGACCAATGTATGCGTATGTTCAATTTCAGTGGATGCTTTGACCCATTCGACCACATTGACCCGGTTGCCAAAGTCCGATTTTATTTGATCAGCGCGGGATCTTGTTCGATTTGAAATATAAACCTCAGGAGTGCCCGCTTCGAGCAAGGCTGAAACAATCGCCCGCGCCGCACCGCCAGCACCCAAAACCAATGCCGGTCCGTCTNTTGCCTGCCANTCGGGCGCATGTTGCCGGATATTTTCTATAAATCCATATCCATCAGTNTTATCAGCGTATAATTTTCCGTCTGGTTGNAAAACGAGCGTATTTGCGGCCCCGATTAAAGCAGCACGATCTGAGATTTGGTCAGCAATAAAGAGTATTTTTTCTTTGTGTGGCAGCGTTACATTCGCCCCAACAAATCCCATCTTTGGCAAGGTTTGCAAAACNTGCTCAAGATNGGTNGCTTTGACATCAATAGGAATATAGTGCCCCGAGATGCCAAATTGTTTTAACCAAAATCCATGTAAAAGCGGTGATTTTGAATGCGCAACTGGTGATCCCAANACTGCAACGAGTGGAATTTTTTCTATCGTCACCTNTTAATCACCCCCCGCACAGTTAAAAAATTCATTATNTCCAGAAGGGGCATACCAAGAACGCTNAAATAGTCGCCGTCTAATCGCTGAAATAGGCGTATTCCTTCACCCTCTATTTGATAGCCTCCGACGCAATTCTCAACTAACTTCCAGTTCTGTTCGATATAATTGTCTAAAAATGTCTCGGAAAAGTCACGCATTGTCAGCCGCGCTTTACCTATAAATCGCCAAATTGGCTTGGCATCTTGACAGATCACTGCTGCTGAAAATAACTCGTGCGTTCCAGATTTTAACACAGATAACTGTTTTCGAAGATCACTTTGGTCTTTTGGCTTTGAAAAAACCTTACCATCAAAACTCAGGATCTGATCACATCCCAAAACAAAGCTTCCTAAATTTTTTTGACTAACCTTTAGGGCTTTGATCTCGGCCAACTTGTCTGCAATATCTCGATGGGGAGCTTGCTCTGCAAGCATCGCTGCTTTCATCATTTCTTCATCTACCAAAGCTGATACNCTTTCAAACTCGATACCGGATTGTTGAAGCAACTTTGCTCTTATAGGCGATCGTGACGCTAAAATGAGTTTATGTGTCATGGGGATAAATCCGTGGAAAAGGTCTGCATAGCGGGATTGCCTTTTTGTGGGTAAAGCAATTTTTTACTGCATGCGTGGTTGTTTGTGGTGTGTCAATTTAGTTTGCACTTAGTTGTACGCTGTGGACAAGGATAAATTCGATCAAGGNGTAACTTGCGATGGTTTCAATCATGCTANAAATTGTGAGCTTTTTTGCGGTTCAACTCTCTGTATTTAAATGTTTAAATTATTCCTACACGTTTTACTTTAATCGCGAATTGCTGTGGATAAGATAAGGGATAAAATTTGATCCACAGATTTTGTCGGGTCTACAAAATAATCATCTTTCTTAATTCTTTATATTTTTATAGTAAGAATTCAAAGAAGGTTGCCCATCATGAATGATATTCTGATTTTTCTTTACCCTTGGTCAAAGGTTTTTCATATTCTAGCTGTGATATCGTGGATGGCAGGTTTGTTTTATCTTCCACGGTTGTTTGTCAATCATGCGGAACGATCTGTCCCGGGGGATATTTTGGATCAGACATTCCAAAGTATGGAATACAAGCTGCTGCGAATAATTATGGCACCTGCAATGATCGCAACCTGGGTCTTTGGTCTTTTGCTAGCGTTTACTCCCGGTGTTGTTGATTTTTCTGATTATTGGGTTTGGTCAAAAGGCTTTGCTGTGCTTGCAATGACATGGTTTCATCATTGGCTTTCCCGNCGGCGCAAAGAATTTGTTGNAGGTGNAAATACACTTAGNGGGCGGCATTATAGAATAATGAATGAAGTACCNACAGTTTTNTTNGTGATTATCGTGGTGTCGGTCGTTATTAAATTCTAAGCAGGTTTGACTAAAGTCGCTTTGTCATTTAAANNGGTTTTGCCCGTCCGGGTAAAACGTTTCCAAATTACATTATNGCAGCCCGCCNGCAGTANAAAGGACGAATGATGTCTGACAAGAGTTTGAATCTTGCCGATTTAAAAGTGAAAAGNCCCAAAGACCTTTTGNGGATGGCNGAAGACCTAGAAATTGAAAACGCATCAACCATGCGTAAGGGTGAAATAATGTTCCAANTTCTGCGCGAGCGCGCGGATGAAGGATGGGAAATTTCNGGCGATGGCGTTTTAGAAGTTTTACAAGANGGNTTTGGTTTTCTNCGGTCGCCCGAGGCTAATTACCTTCCTGGCCCCGACGATATTTATGTATCGCCAGATATGATCCGTAAATTTTCCCTGCGAACAGGTGATACCATTGANGGTGTGATTAAAGCTCCGGAAGAGCAAGAGCGATATTTTGCTTTGACGAGTGTTTTCAAAATTAACTTTGAAGANCCTGAAAAAGCGCGTCATAAAATCGCGTTCGATAACCTGACTCCGCTTTATCCAGATGAGCGGATGACCATGGAAATTCAGGATCCAACNATCAAAGATCGTTCAGCTCGGATTATCGATTTGGTTTCACCTATAGGAAAGGGGCAGCGGTCATTGATTGTTGCACCTCCAAGAACGGGTAAAACTGTTCTACTTCAAAACATTGCCACCAGCATTGAGCAAAATCACCCTGAGTGCTATTTGATCGTCTTGTTGATCGATGAGCGACCAGAAGAGGTGACCGATATGCAAAGGTCGGTTAAAGGCGAGGTGATATCATCAACGTTTGACGAGCCAGCGACCCGCCACGTTGCCGTATCTGAAATGGTGATCGAAAAAGCCAAAAGGCTGGTTGAACATAAACGGGATGTTGTGATCTTGCTCGANTCGATCACTCGCTTAGGCCGCGCCTTCAACACNGTTATTCCATCTTCNGGAAAAGTTCTAACCGGCGGTGTTGACGCTAATGCGCTGCAAAGACCAAAGCGGTTCTTTGGCGCAGCGCGTAATATTGAAGAGGGTGGGTCACTAACAATTATTTCCACTGCGTTGATTGATACAGGAAGCCGGATGGATGAGGTTATCTTTGAAGAGTTTAAAGGTACCGGTAACTCGGAAATCGTGCTTGATCGCAAAGTAGCTGATAAACGCGTATTCCCAGCGCTTGATATTCTGAAATCCGGAACCCGAAAAGAAGAGCTGCTNGTCGATAAGATTGATCTTCAGAAAACCTTTGTTCTGCGGCGGATTTTGAATCCAATGGGCACAACAGATGCGGTTGAGTTCCTGATATCAAAACTTAAACAGACAAAATCGAATGCAGAGTTCTTTGATTCAATGAACACCTAGGGGCAGGGGTTACCTGTTAAGTGAGGTGTAAGTAAGAATGGAAACCATTTTTGCACGTGCGTCAGCACAGGGAAAAGCAGGGGTGTCGTTAATCCGGCTCTCTGGTCCGCATGCGTTTGCTTGCGCAGAGCGAATGGTTGGTTTTATTCCCAAACCCCGGGTTGCAACGCTTGCTGAGTTAACTGGCGAAGATAAACAAATCATTGATCAGGCTATTGTCGTTTGTTTTAATGCGCCGCATAGTTTTACCGGTGAAGACGTTGTTGAATTTCATGTTCATGGAAGTACTGCGATTGTCAACAAGTTATTGAAAAAAATAAGTAAAATAGAGTTTACCCGGATTGCTGACCCTGGGGAATTTACCCGCAGGGCCATGGAAAATGGGAAAATGGATCTTTCACAGGTCGAAGGTCTTGCGGACTTAATTGATGCAGAAACTGAAGCTCAGCGAATACAGGCACAGCGGGTTTTATCCGGTGAATTGGGAAAGCGCGCCGAGCGATGGCGGTCTTGGTTGATCCGGGCCAGTGCCTTGTTAGAGGCGACACTGGATTTCGCAGATGAGGATGTTCCGGTTGATGTTACGCCCGAAGTGCGGTNGCTGCTGTCGAAAACGGGCCATGAGCTTGATCGCGAAGCTGCTGGTGTGACTTCGGCCGAACGCNTGCGNGAAGGGTTTGAAGTGGCTATATTAGGCGCNCCAAACGTTGGGAAATCAACACTTCTNAACGCATTGGCAGGCCGNGAGGCCGCGATTACATCCGATATTGCTGGAACAACACGTGANGTGATTGAAGTGCGGATGGATTTATCNGGCTTTCCGGTGACCTTTCTGGATACGGCAGGCCTACGGGACACGGCGGATGCAATCGAAAAGATCGGCATTGATCGGGCGCTGGCGCGGGCAGAATCGGCAGATATGATTGTTCTTTTGTCCCAAGATGGAACTGTGCCCTCCGGCGCTGCGCTGCGCACTGATGACATTGTTATGAAATCAAAATGCGATCTTGATCCTGGATCCGAAGGTATTTCTGGTTTGACAGGTGCGGGGATAGATGAATTGGTTAGTAAAATCACTGACGTGCTTGCTGGCCGGATGATGAAAGATAACGCTGCAACACGCGAACGGCACCAGATCGCACTGCTCAAGTCATCGAACCACCTGAGTACTGCAATTGGCATTCTTGAACGGGGGCCAGATTATTACGAATTGGTGGCCGAAGAGCTTAGGAGNGCCATNAGCGCGCTGGATAGCTTAATCGGCCGGGTTGATGTAGAAATGGTTTTAGATGAGATATTTTCCAGCTTCTGTCTGGGAAAATAAGGAGTGTTTCACGTGAAACATTTTGATGTGATAGTTGTCGGTGGTGGACACGCGGGATGTGAAGCGGCGGCGGCGGCCGCTCGGCTAGGCGCAAAAACCGCTTTAATTACATTGCGCCAAGCAGATTTGGGCACCATGTCCTGTAATCCTGCCATCGGCGGGCTTGGAAAAGGCCATCTGGTGCGTGAAGTTGACGCCCTTGATGGTATTATGGGCACAGCCGCAGATCAGGCGGGCATTCAATTTAGGCTTCTCAACCGCAAAAAAGGCCCAGCTGTTCAGGGCCCNCGGGCGCAAACGGATCGCGATTTATATCGNAGTTCCATTCAAAAGTTAATTTCTTCGCAAGAGAACTTACAGGTTATTTTGGGCGAAGCGGTTGACCTTATCGGCAGTGACACCAAGGTAACTGGGGTGCGGCTGCGCGATGATAGTGAAATCACAGCCGCTTCTGTGGTGTTGACNACGGGCACATTTCTACGTGGGGTAATACATATTGGCGATGTGTCCCGGCCCGGTGGGCGTATGGGCGATGATCCCTCTGTCAAATTGGCCGNGCGGATTGATGAGTTTGGACTAAAACTGGCACGTCTAAAAACTGGAACGCCGCCACGGCTTGATGGTCGAACAATAAATTGGGAAAATTTGGAACAACAACCCGGTGATCGCGATCCGGTTTTGTTTTCTTTTATGTCAAAGGGTGTAAGCGCAGATCAGGTTCCCTGTGCAATTACCCACACAAATGACAAAACACATGAAATAATTCGCCAAAACCTTGAGCGATCAGCGATGTATGGCGGGCATATCGATGGGATTGGTCCGCGCTATTGCCCTTCAATCGAAGATAAAGTTGTCCGCTTCGCTGATAAAAACTCNCATCAGATTTTTCTTGAACCNGAGGGGTTAACNACAAATACGGTATATCCCAACGGGATTTCGACNTCTTTGCCCGAAGCAGTGCAAGAAGATTATGTGCATTCTATTGTCGGTCTTGAGAACGCAAAAATCCTTCAACCGGGCTATGCGATTGAATATGATTTTGTTGATCCCCGGGCTTTGGATGCCAAATTGGCGGTTAAAGGGGTCGATCAGCTGTTTTTAGCTGGGCAAATCAACGGAACAACTGGCTATGAAGAGGCGTCGGCGCAGGGGCTAGTTGCCGGGCTGAACGCAGCGGCTTTGGCGTTAGAGCGGCCAGAGATTATCTTTTCCAGATCTGACAGTTATATCGGGGTGATGGTTGATGATTTGATTTCTCGGGGCGTGACTGAACCCTATCGAATGTTTACCTCACGCGCCGAGTTTCGTCTATCTTTACGGGCTGATAACGCGGACCAACGTCTTACGCCGTGCGGGATTGAGGTCGGGTGCGTTACGCCAAAAAGGCAGAAATCCTTTGAAAACAAACAGAAAAAGCTGGAAGATCTGACCAACCACTTAAAATCTGATACCTANACACCAACACAGCTGTCCAAAGCNGGCATCCGTGTNACCCAGGATGGATCTCGGCGCACANTGTTTCAGGTATTGGCTTTCGCNGATGTNAGNTTCAANGATTTATGCACATTGGATGCGCGGTTAGAGGTCGCGGAGGAAGAGATTTCCGAGCAGGTGGCGCGGGATGCATTGTANTCCAACTACATTACCCGACAGCAGAAAGACATCGAGGCGATAAAACGCGATGAGGCCCAGCAAATACCTGNGGCGTTTGANTATAANAGCTGTGAGGGGNTNTCTGCTGAGTTGAAATCAAAGTTGATCGCAGCACGGCCTCGTAATTTGCGTCAGGCGCANAAGGTCGAGGGNATGACGCCTGCAGCGATTATGTTGATTTTAGCAAGGTTGCGGCAGAACAAACACAAGAAGACNGCATAATGCACCAAAGTTTAATCTCGGGGGTAAATGTTTCACGTGAAACAATAGAAGCNCTTGAGTATTTTGCTGCCCTGATTGAAAAATGGACTGCGAAAATAAACCTTATTTCCAAAGCGTCACGTTCGGACTTATGGGTCAGGCATATCCTTGATTCAGCGCAATTGTTAAAAATCTGTCCAAGAAATATTCAAAACTGGCTNGATTTGGGCAGTGGTGGNGGTCTGCCAGGCGTAGTTGTCGCAATCCTTGCCAAAGAACTTATCCCAACNCTGACCATGACCTTGGTTGAAAGCGACAAGCGGAAATCGGTATTTTTACGCACTGCAGTTCGAGAGCTGGGCCTTAATGCATCGGTACTGAACGCACGTATTGAAAAGCTGGCGCCTATGAAAGNGGATGTCATCTCAGCCCGGGCATTGGCCGAATTGGATGTTTTANTAGCTTTGGCCGAACCGCATTTGACAAAAACCACAGTTTGTTTGTTTCAAAAAGGCGAAAACTGGCAAAAAGAACTCTCAAAGGCACAACAGTCGTGGTCTTTTCAGTGCGATATAACTAATAGTGAAACCCAATCGGGAGCGATTATATTAAAACTAGGAGAAGTCAGCCGTGCATGATCCAACGCGCAGCAAAGNTGCAAAAATTGTATCGGTTACCAANCAAAAAGGCGGCGTGGGTAAAACCACGACAACCATTAACCTTGGCGCTGCTTTGGCTGAGCTGGGGAAAAACGTCCTAATTGTGGATCTTGATCCCCAAGGCAATGCTTCAACGGGATTGGGAATTGACCTTGAGGATCGCNAATTNACCACCTTTGATCTATTACTTGAAGATGCCAATCTTACTGATGTCATATCAAAAACCGATATTAACGGGCTTTCGATTATTCCAGCAAACATTGATCTTAGCTCAGCGGACATTGAACTTTACTCCAATGAAAAACGAATTTTTCTACTTCATGATGCGCTGCGGCAGCCGGCGATGGATCAGTTTGCATTTGATTATATCCTCATTGATTGTCCGCCTTCGCTGACTTTGTTAACTGTGAATGCGCTGGTGGCATCGCATTCAGTGCTTATCCCGCTTCAAAGCGAATTTTTCGCGCTGGAAGGTTTATCGCAGCTGATGCTGACAATCCGTGAGGTGCGCGAATCTGCGAACCTCAATTTGCGGATCGAAGGTGTGGTGCTTACCATGTTTGATGCGCGCAACAACCTGTCGCAGCAGGTTGAAAAAGATGCCCGAGATAATTTGAACGAGCTTGTTTATAAGGTGATCATACCCCGAAACGTCCGTGTAAGCGAAGCGCCGTCCTATGCCATGCCGGTTCTGGCCTATGATACAGGGTCAAAAGGCTCTTTGGCTTATCGCGATATGGCTTTAGAGTTCTTAAAAAATAATCACGATACGCAGGCAACACCCGCGGCCTAAAGGAGCAATAATGAGTGAAAAAAATACAAAGTCACGAGGTCTTGGCCGCGGATTATCGGCATTAATGGCTGATGCAAATGTACAAAAATCCGAAAAAATAAAAGAAAAACAAGAGGTTAGTAACCCTTCCACTGAACAATCTGTGCCGATTGAAAAAATATTTGCCAACCCTGATCAACCCAGGCGGACATTTGAACCGGATCAGCTAAAAGATCTCGCCAATTCTATTCGGGCTAAGGGTGTTATCCAGCCATTGATTGTGCGCGACCGTCCCGATCACCTCGGAGAATATGAAATTGTTGCGGGCGAACGCCGCTGGCGTGCGGCGCAAATGGCGCAGCAGCATGATCTGCCTGTAATCCTTCGGTCTTTTACTGATACCGAAGTTCTTGAAGTTGCAATTATTGAAAATATCCAGCGCGCCGATCTTAATCCGGTCGAAGAGGCATTTGGTTACCGACAGCTGATGGATAAATTTGACCATACCCAAGAACAGATGGCCGAAGCACTTGGTAAAAGCAGAAGCCATATTGCCAATCTTTTGCGTCTTTTGAGTCTGCCGCCTGATGTCCAAGAGTTTTTGCGCGATGGGCGTCTTAGCGCGGGGCACGCGCGCGCTTTGGTGACTGCGGAAAACCCCACTTTGCTTGCTGGCATTGTGATTTCCAAAGGGCTTTCTGTCCGCGAAACTGAAAAACTGGTGAAAAAAGCGTCGAAACCGGATGAAAACCGAGGCGCCACCCCAAAAAGCAGGTCCTCATTGGGTGAAAAAGACGCCGACACAAAGGCTCTTGAAGGCGATCTATCTGCGGCATTGGGGCTCAGGGTTGTTATCGACCATAAACCCGGCGACGAAGCAGGCCAGATTTCATTGCAGTATACGTCTTTGGATCAATTAGATGACCTGTGCCGGATTTTAAGCGCGCCAAGCTAATGCTGTGCCTCTCAGATGAAGGCGCAATAGCATCACCGACCTATTCTAACCAGCAAGCTCGCGAATAATATGATTTAAAACCGGACGGCCCCTCTGGCTGGCCGAAATAATGTTATTTGAGTCTAATATTAGACCCTGATCAAACAAATCTGCTATTTTATCTGGATCAAGATCACGGCCACTAAGGGACTTATATCGCGCCCGATCAATGCCATCATTGATGCGAAGGCCCATCACCAAATATTCGGCCGCTTGATCTTTCGCCAAGAGCGGCTCGTTAATGCTATCGCCGCATCCTTGGCGCACAGCTTCAAGCCAATCGGATGGATTTCGAAACGCAGCTGTTGCATGCCGGTGGCCATTGATCGTTAAACGGCCGTGTGCGCCGGGCCCAATGCCAGCATAATCCCCATACTGCCAATACACCATGTTATGTTGGCACTCAGCACCAGTTTTAGCATGATTGGAAATTTCATAGGCTGGAAACCCAAATTTGCTACATATATCCTGCGTAGCCTCAAAAAGATCCGCTCCAAGATCTTCATTTGGTAGACCGGGAAGCTTTCCAATCGCATAGCGATCGCCAAAAGCAGTTCCTTGTTCAATGGTCAGTTGATAAAGCGAAACATGATCAACAGCCATGGAAAGAGCTTGCTGCAACTCAGACCGCCAATCTGAGAGGGTTTGATTTTGCCGCGCATAAATCAGATCAAAACTGACACGATCAAAAGTGTTTCGCGAAATATCAAAAGCCAGATGGGCTTCTTTTACACTGTGTAAGCGCCCTAAACGTTTTAAATCTGCATCATTCAGCGCCTGAACACCCAAGGATATGCGGTTTACACCGGCTTGCTGATAGCCGTTAAACCTTCCAGCCTCAACGGATGTTGGATTGGCCTCCAAACTGACTTCAAGATTATTTGATCTTGGCCAAAGTGCGAAGACTTTAGATAGAACTTGATCGACTAAATCAGGGCTCATCAAGCTGGGTGTTCCGCCACCAAAAAAAACCGACTTAAGCGGACGTGAGCCTATTGTTTGGAATAGCCGGTCCAATTCTTTCAAATAGGATGTAATCCATTGTTTTTCTTCTATTTTATCACTGACATGACTGTTAAAGTCACAATAGGGGCACTTGGCAGCACAAAACGGCCAATGGACATAAATGCCAAAGCCACCATTTTGCCAGTCTTCATTCAAAACAGCCTGCAACAAGTTTGCGGAATGCATCCGCGCGATGGCTAATTTTATTTTTTTCCCAACGATCCATTTCCCCAAAGGTTATATCGTATCCGTCTGGTTGAAAAATCGGATCATAACCATGGCCCTGATCCCCGCGCATGGGCCAAACCACTTGCCCGGGCATAATGCCGGGAAAAATTTCATCATGGCCATCGGGCCAAGCCATGACCAGGGTACAACAAAACCGCGCCTTTCTAGGATTCGCTGCGCTGCGTTGATCAAGCATGTCGTTGGTTTTGGTCATTGCCATTATAAAATCACGTCCGTTGGGCGTTTCTGCCCAATCTGCTGTATAAACACCAGGCGCACCTTCTAGAGCATCAATTTCAATTCCACTATCATCAGATAGGGAAGGAAGACCCGTGGTTTGCGCCGCAGCATGGGCCTTGATCCTAGCATTCCCCACAAAAGTTGTTTCCGTTTCATCCGGTTCAGCAAGGTTTAGCTCGGCTGCGCCTTTCACAGATACGGAAAATGGTCGTATCAAGCTGGCAATTTCTTCTAGTTTGCCATTGTTATGGGTGGCCACCACGAGCGTATCGCCGGTGAACTTACGGGTCATGACACCGCCGCCAGTTGCTTGGCAACCAATTGTCCAACCCCCAATTCAGCCAGATCTATCAAATGGTTCATCTGATCGCGTGAATAGGTTGCGCCTTCTGCACTCATTTGCACTTCTATCATTTGCCCATTGCCAAGCATGATAAAATTGCCATCGACGCCCGCTTCGCTGTCTTCTGGATAATCCAAATCAAGAACCGGTTGACCGGCATAAATACCGCAGCTGATCGCCGCAACTGGTGAGGTAAGCGGATCAGTTTTAATCGCGCCTTGTTTTAAAAGCCGGTTCACCGCTAGCTTTAAAGCAACCCATCCACCAGTAATTGATGCGCATCTGGTGCCACCATCGGCTTGCAGAACATCACAATCAACGGTGATTTGCCGTTCGTCCAGGGCAACTCTGTCAACACCGGCCCGAAGGGACCGGCCAATTAAGCGTTGAATTTCTACTGTTCGGCCACCTTGTTTTCCGCTCGCGGCTTCGCGGCGCATGCGTGAACTTGTTGAACGTGGTAGCATGCCATATTCGGCAGTTACCCACCCAAGTCCAGTTCCGCGGATAAAGGGCGGAACACGATCCTCAAGTGAGGCAGTGCACAACACATGAGTGTCGCCCATTTTTATCAAACAAGACCCTTCGGCATGTTTAGTTACATTGGTTTCGATTGAAACTTCGCGCATTTGGTTTAATTCTCTGCCAGAGGGCCGCATGGAAAATCCTTTCACTGATCCCCAGATGGATATAAGGGGCTAGCATAGTTGCGCAAGCCCGATTGACCTTTTCTTTGTAAAACCTTTAATGACAAAGAGCCGTGGATAAAAGATGACAGAAAACAACAGCATGTTTGAAGAGATGAACGATCGCTCACGCGAGGTGTTTCGACGCGTTGTTGAAGGCTATTTGGAAAACGGTGATCCCGTTGGCTCGCGCACGCTGACCCGAACGCTAAATGAAAAGGTTAGCGCAGCTACCGTTCGCAATGTAATGCAGGATCTGGAATATTTGGGGCTTTTGGACAGCCCCCATATAAGCTCGGGACGCGTGCCAACAGAAATGGGGCTAAGGATGTTTGTTGACGGTCTTTTAGAGGTTAGCACATTAGACCAAGAAGACCGCGAAAAACTGGATAAAACTGTGGAAAGCAACAGTAATGACATGGGCGGTATGTTGGACCGTGTCGGTTCTGCTCTTTCGGGGATAACCCAGGGCGCTTCGCTTGTTTTGACACCCAAACAAGAGCAACCCATCAAGCATATTGAATTTGTGTCTTTATCCCCCGAGCGCGCTTTGGTGGTATTGGTTTTTGCCAATGGCCAAGTTGAAAATCGCTTGTTCACGCCGCCAAAAGGCCAAACCCCCAGCGCAATGCGAGAAGCTGCCAATTATCTAAATTCAATGATTCGCGGGCTTACATTGAGCGAAGTTTTACAGCTGGTTGAGACAGACGTTCAAAAACGCCGGCAGGAAATTGACCACCTTGCGCAGGATTTGGTGGAAAAGGGGCTAGCGGTTTGGCACGATGAAGGCGACCAGAATGAGCGTTTGATTGTTCGGGGTAGAGCGAATCTGTTAGAATCAGAGACAGAAGAAGCTGATCTTGAACGCATCCGAGCCCTTTTTGATGACCTTGAGCGCAAGCGTGATATAGCCGATTTTCTGCAATTAACCGATCAGGGCGACGGTGTTCGCATTTTTATTGGCTCTGAGAATAAACTTTTTTCACTTTCGGGTTCATCTTTGGTGGTTTCTCCTTATATGAACTCTGATCGGAAGATAATTGGCGCGATCGGTGTTATTGGTCCGACACGCCTGAACTATGGAAGAATTGTGCCGATAGTAGATTACACGGCGCAATTGATTGGAAAGCTAATTTCTGATCGAAGCTAGAGGTGTGATATGGCAGAACCAAAAACTGAAGAATTTTTGGATGAGATTGAAAAAGCAGAAATCGAAGAGCTTGGCGACGAGCTAATAGATATTGATGAAGAAGCCACAGAGCTAGATGAGATTGAAGCCTTAAAGGTCGAAAGAGACGACTTTCGTGACCGTTTTATGCGCGCTTTGGCTGATGCAGAAAATTCACGTAAGCGGGCCGACAAAGACCGCCGTGAAGCAGAAAATTATGGCGGATCAAAACTCGCTCGTGATATTTTGCCGGTTTATGACAATCTAAAACGTGCGATTGAAGCGGTCGGCGATGAGCAAAAAGAAACTGCAGGCGCGTTTATTGAAGGTGTCGAGCTGACACTGCGGGAACTGCTGAACGTATTTCGCAGCCACGGGATTGAGTCCATATCGCCTGAAGTTGGCGATAAATTCGATCCGCAACTGCACCAGGCCATGTTCGAAGCACCGGTTCCGGGAACAAAAGCTGGCGATATTATTCAGGTATCTGCCGAAGGCTTTATGCTGCATGATCGCTTGTTGCGCCCAAGTCAGGTCGGCGTGTCCTCGACCCCCGCTTCTTAAACCGGCGGAAAGGCCTTGCCACTTTCACCTCAGGGTGGGTGGTTTACCGCTCTAAAAGCTCTTTTAACTCATAAAGCGTTTTTAACGCTTCTTTGGGCGAAAGGTCATCTGGGTGAATATCTTCCATTGCTTGTTCCAGTTGTGATGGGCCTTGGGCTGACTTCGGGGACGGCGTTGCGGAAAACAAAGGCAGATCATCCATCAGGCTCTGCTTTTTCTCGGACCCCGCACGATCACCGCTCTCTAATGTTCCAAGAACCACCCGAGCGCGTTCAATGACCGCCTCTGGCAAACCGGCCAATTTGGCAACCTGCACCCCATAAGATCGATCAGCTGACCCTTTGTGCACCTCATGTAGAAATACAACTTCGCCCTCCCATTCTTTGACCCGAACAGTGGCGTTTTCCACATTGGCCAGACTTTTGGAAAGTGCGGTCAGTTCGTGGTAATGCGTGGCAAAAAGCGCCCGTGCTTGATTGACCTCATGCAAATGTTCCAAAGTTGCCCATGCGATGGATAAGCCGTCATATGTGGCAGTTCCCCGACCAATTTCATCAAGTATGACCAAGGATTTGCTGTCAGCTTGGTTTAAAATTGCAGCGGTTTCGACCATTTCAACCATAAAAGTTGATCGCCCCCGCGCCAAATCATCGGAAGCGCCCACGCGGCTGAACAATTGGCCAACCAATCCGATATGTGCGCTGCCTGC
>PBSX01000075.1 GCA_002726375.1 Marinovum sp. | reverse complement strand
CCGAGCGGGGCTAGAGGCAGCAGACAAGCGCGTGCATGCCTATACCTCGCCGCATCTGGCAAGGTTTCACGAACGTATCCGGCTGGCAGGCACATTGATCTCAGAGCCTGATCTGACAGCGCTGCTGGACGAATGTTATAAAGCCAACGATGGCGCGGATATTACCTATTTTGAAATCACCACCTGCGCCGCGCTACTGGGCATGGCGCGCAGTACGGCCGACTATACCCTGCTTGAGGTCGGACTTGGCGGCCGTCTGGATGCCACCAATGTGATCGCAAAGCCAGCGCTGAGCATCATTACGCCGGTGTCGATAGACCACCAACAGTTTCTGGGCGAAACCCTGCCGGAAATTGCCGGTGAAAAGGCCGGCATCATAAAACGCGGCGTGCCGCTGGTGTTGGGCCCGCAATCTGATGCCGCGCTTGAGGTGATCGAAGCCAAAGCAAACGCGCTTGGCGCGCCTCTGATCGTGCATGGCCAGCACTGGCATGTCAGCACTGAATACGGCCGGATGATTTACCAAGACGAGCGTGGTCTTCTGGATTTGCCGCTGCCCAACCTGCCCGGGGCGCATCAGCTGCAAAATGCCGGCACCGCCATAGCGGCGCTGCGCCATCTTGGTCAGCCCAATGAGATTTGCAAACAGGCCATCAGCACGGCGCAATGGCCCGCGCGGATGCAGCGGCTGCGCGGCGGCCCGCTGGTTGAAGCCGCACCGCAGGCCGAGCTATGGCTGGATGGGGGTCACAATCCGGCGGCGAGCAAAGCAATTGCCGCGCATCTGGCCAGCCTGCCCAAGCAGCCGACCTATTTGATTTGCGGAATGCTGAATACCAAAGATGTCGCAGGATATATGCGCCCACTGGCCAGCGTTGCGCAGGGGCTCTATGGCGTTTCCATCCCCGGCGAGCTCAATACGCTAAAAGCCGATGAAACCGCCGCATTGGCCGCTGCCTTCACCGCCGAGTATGGCCTGCAAGCGCAGGCGGCTGAAAGCACCATCGAAGCGGTACGCCACATCGTCGTGCAAGAGCCAGCGGCGCGGATATTAATCTGCGGCTCGCTCTATCTGGCGGGCGCGGTACTGCGTGAACATCACTAAAACGGTGCCGAGCTGCCCATAAGCCGTATACCGTCACCCCGCCCAATCCGCCGATTGCATTTCGCGCAGGCGACTGGCGGTGCGTTCAAATTCAAACGTGCCTTCCCCTTCGACATACAGCATTTCCGGCGCAGCGGCAGCCGAACAGATCAACCGCACGCGGGCCTCGTATAAAGTGTCGATCAGGGTGACAAACCGCTTGGCCTCATTAAAATTGCTGCGGCCCATCTGCGGTACATCCTCAATCACCAGCACCCGCAGATGTTCGGCAATGGCCAGATAATCGGCCGGCCCAAGTGGCTGACCGCATAGATCATAAAAGGCAAACCGCCCAACCCCGTTGAAATAGCGCGGGATCGGCAAGTCGCGGCCTTTGACAAACAAATGAAAGCGCGCTTCTTCGCCGCCGGTCAAATCCTGCCAGATCTGGTCAATCTGATCTGTTGCTGCGGCGCCAGAGGGCGCAAAATACACCTGCGCCCCTGCCATGCGGTTTTGCCGGTAATCTGTATCGCTTTGCATTGGATGGACCACCAGATCACGCTCGATAAACGCTATGAACGGCAAAAATAACTGCCGGTTCAGGCCGTTTTTGTAAAGATCCTTGGGCGGCCGGTTTGAGGTTGTAATTACTGCCACCCCATGTCCGAACAGCAGTTCAAACAATCGGCCGACGATCATCGCATCAGCGATGTCTTTGATCTGCATTTCATCCAGCGCCAAAACCTTGAGCCCTTTTGAGATGTCTTTGGCGACCTGCGCCAAAGCATCTTTGGTGGCTGTTTTACGCGCCTCATGCAGGGCATTTTGAACCTCTTGCATAAAACTGTGGAAATGTACGCGGCGTACAACATCTGACAGGCTCTCGACAAATAAATCCATCAAAAAGGATTTTCCGCAACCCACTCCACCCCAGATATACAGCCCCTTGGGCGCCGGGGCCGCTTTGCGAAAAAGACCGCGACGCACCGGAGCAACAACCGCCTGTTGCAACCGATCGAGCTGCGGCAGAAGCGCCTCTTGTGCCGCATCAGCNGTGATTTTTTGCTCGGCAATCAGAGCGGTGTATCTATCNGTTACGCTGCGCATAACTGCCAAATACAGCCCAACGCAGCAGAATTAAAGAGCACAGCGATCAAAACTTCCCCAGCGTCAAAATTGACCCCGCATCAAAAAGACCTGTAGCGTTTCAAACATCAGCAGCCAAAAAGTTAGGGCGCAATGTCAAAATCATCGACCATGTTCACACCCGTGCTAATCGCCGGCTGTATGATNATTTTGATCAGCTTTTTAGTGCGCGCATCATTCGGCGTGTTTCAAATTCCCATTGCCGAGGATTTTGGCTGGCTGCGGGTTGAATTTTCACTGGCCATCGCCATCCAGAACCTTGCATGGGGTATCGGCCAGCCCATATTTGGCGCTTTAGCGGAAAAAATTGGCGATCGGCGCGCAATCTTTGCCGGCGGTTTGTTTTATGCGGCAGGCTTGGTGCTTTCTTCTTTTGCGGTGTCGCCAGAGGCGCATCAATTTTACGCTCTGCTGATTGGCTTTGGGGTCGCAGGCACAGGCTTTGGCGTTATTCTAGCGGTAGTCGGCCGTGCCAGCCGCCCAGAGCACCGCTCTATGTCTTTAGCCATTGCAACGGCGGCAGGCAGCGGCGGTCAAGTGATCGGGCCACCTTTGGCCGAATGGCTTTTGGGGCTGATGAGCTGGCCATCCGTTTTTCTGCTTTTTGCCGCCGCAATTCTTGGCAGCTTGCTAATCCTGCCGTTGATGCGCGCGCCTGCACTAGCAGATAAAGACGAGATAGAACAATCGATGGGTGAGGTGTTGCGCCACGCGATGCGCGATCCCAGCTTTGCCATGATCTTTTTCGGGTTTTTCAGCTGCGGCTATCAACTCGGATTTATCTCGGCACATTTCCCAGCGATGATTACTGAAATGTGCGGCCCGCTGGCCCCCAGCAGTCCGCTGAACAGCCTTGGAATTACCACAACCTCTGCCTTGGGCGCCTTTGCCCTCTCTTTGATCGGCATTGCCAATGTGGCCGGGACCCTTTTGGCCGGCCATCTGGGTAATAAGATTGCCAAAAAATATCTTTTATCCGGTATTTATTTTGGCCGCACGGTGATAGCCGCCGTGTTTATCATGCTGCCTATCACGCCGCTGAGCGTGGTTGTATTTTCTGCCACCATGGGAACGCTTTGGCTGGCCACCGTACCGCTGACCAGCGGGCTAATCGCGCATCTGTACGGGTTGAGGTATATGGGAACGCTATACGGCATTGTATTTTTCTCGCATCAGCTGGGCAGTTTTCTAGGGGTGTGGCTTGGCGGGCGGATGTATGACATCTACGGCAGCTATACGGCTGTCTGGTGGGTCGGCATCGGGGTGGGCGCCTTTAGCGCTTTGGTGCACCTTCCCGTGCGTGAGGGGCGGCCAGTTGCCGCCGCTGCGTAGCCCGTTCAAAAGTAATTATTCACCGGCGTAGACCCACCCACGCGATACAGCCGCAATACAGACGCGATACTGCAGCCTGGTTTGGCCGGTTTAACCGCCGTTTGAGGCAGGTGGTGGCACCACGTCAAGCACTGACTGTGACTGGGTATAGGGCAGGCTATGACCGACATCTGGCACCACCACTTGGGCGGCATCCGGGTTCCANNNTGCCANCTTATCCTTGCAATAAAGTGGGATAACATCATCTTCTGCACCCCATATGGCGGTCACCTTTGTGCCGGCAGCGTGGATCTTTTGATGGTCGGTTTTTGCCTGCACCCGCAGCCCGTTACGCAAAGAGGACAGCACCGACGGCAGAAACCCGCGATATTGCAATTCACGCTGCTGCCGATCGACAACAAACGGCACCGCAGAGGCTAAAACGCGTTCTTTTTCCGTCGCTTTGCGATGGCTACGCCCATAGCTCGCCATGAAAAGCCAGTCCCCAANTCCGGGGACCAAACGTATAATTTTTGCAAGCGGTCCAAGCTGATGCCCCATGCCNGCGGGCGCCAANAGCACCAAGTTTNGAACCCGCTGTTCAAAAGCAGCTGTATACGCCGTGGCAACTGCGCCGCCCATCGAATACCCGATCAGCAGAAACTTTTCGGTTTCGCCCAGCGCCTGAAGCAATTCATCCAGATGGCTCACAAAAAATGTCCGATCCTGCGCCGCAGTNGGCCGGTCGGAAAATCCGCGCCCGTAATGATCATAGACCAGCACCCTATAGCCTTTGGCGACCAGCCCATGGGCCAGTGCCTCGAACACAAAAGACGGCGTTGTTAGACCGTGCACACAGACGGCCAGCNGCGCTTTTTCAGGCCCGTAATAGCGGTAATGGGTGACACCGTTTTGCAGTTCAACAAACGCCCCCGGCGCATCCGCGCGGGCATCATCATCCATCACCAGCCGTCTGCGCTCGGCAATATAAGGGGCAAAGGCCACCCCTAAAACCAGCAGGCATATCAGCACCCAGATCATTGGGAAGATGCCCAGCGGTCAAGCACATACCGAGCTGTCATAAGATCGAGATGCGCACCGCCGCCGTTTTTAAACAGGGTGATTTCATCATNTGATTGACGGGCAAAGTGAGCCGCATCGTAATAATCACCCAAAATATCCGAGCGTTGAATANCACCGCTTTCGAGCGGCACTCTTTAGCTCGCCAATATGCCCAAGAGTGGTGTCATAACTGTCCACNAAAATACGCGANCGGCGCAGGGCCTCATTATCCGCTTCGCGCATATCGGGGCGATAAGCGCCAATAAGATCAATATGTTGGCCGGCCTTCAACCACGCACCACAGATAAGAGGCGTTGTGGACATGGTGGCCGCAGCAATAATATCCGCGTAGGCGACCGCCGTTTGCAAATCATCGGCCACCTGCATCCGCTCATCGCCCTCGGCCAAAGCTTCGGCCGTGGTGCGGGTGCGGTTCCAGACGGTAAACTGCGCCTCGGGAAATCCGGCGACATAGGCCGCGCGTAGGGACCGGGCCACGGTGCCTGCACCGATAATTAGGATGTTGCGGCTGTCGGGACGGGCCAGCCGCTTGGCCGCCCAAAGGCTGTCACCGGCGGTTTTCCATTTGGTGACCAGATGAAAATCAACCAAGGCCTCAAGCTCGCCGCTGCGGTCGGAAAAAAGGCTAACCGCGCCATTGACCATCGGCATACCACGGCTTGGGTTTTGCGGGAAAACAGTGGCTGATTTTACCGCAAGTCCCAGCCCATCAATCCATGCAGACCGCGATAAAAGTGTATCAGGGTCGCGGTATAGAAACGTATCGGCAATTTCCGCCTTCGGGCGCGCATGACCGGCAGCAAAGGCTTCGGTCAGCCCGATCCAGTCAAGGTGTTTCTCGCCTTCGTCAAAGGGAATATATGCAAATTTCATTGTGCCTCCGCAGCACTCAAAAGCCCGTGCGACACCAGACAGTCGGCCCAACCATCCGCATTTTGAAACAGGTGGGTCTGCCAGCCGCGCGCTGCTGCCGCCGCGATATTCTGCGGCAAATCATCGGCAAAAAGCAAGCTTTTCGGTGCATATCCGCTGCCCTCTTCCAGCGCTGCATAAATTGCCGGATCCGGTTTTATAATCTGCATATGTCCTGAAATGTATCGCTGGTCAAACTCACTCAGAAAACCATAGTGCCTTTCTGCTTGCTCAAACGGCTGTACCCCGAAATTGCTTAGCGCCAAAATCGGGATACCATTCGCCCTAAGCGCCCGCAGCAATCGCACAGACCTTGGTATTTCAGGGCCAGCAATGGCAAGCCAGTTATCCCGCCAAAGCGTAATCTCGGTTTTCCATTGTGGATAGTCCAGTGCAAGCTGCTGAAGGGTTCCGATAAAATCAGCGCCGCTATCTATCGCAGCATTGGCATCGATTATAGGCACTTGTTCAAAAAATTCCTGACGGCGCTCAGCCCCCAAAGCCTCATCAAAATATCGCTCTGGCACCCATTCGATCAATACATTGCCAATGTCAAAAACCACTGCTGAAATCTCTGCCATATGAAAAAGCTCCTTTTTAAATCAAATCCATTACTGACGGTATTTTGCAGCCCGCGCTCTTGGAGCGGCACCAGTAACCGTATCACGCCAGACGGTAAACAAGCCAGAGCCAAGGATCATCGCAATACCGAGCCAGGTAAATCCGTCAGGCCATTGAGCAAATATCACCACCCCCCAAAACACCGCCATCAACATGGCTACATATTCAAACGGGGCAACAAAGCCGGCCTCATTTTGCCGATATGCTTGAGAAATCAGCAGACCGCCAAAAGCACTTGCAACCCCGATCACGATTAAAAGCCAATAGTCAGCCACGGCCGGGCTTTGCCACTCGCGTAGCAAAAAGGTTAGCGAAACATTGCTTCCAGTGTCAAACCGGCCGTCGCCCAACCCCAACCCGACCATTGCGGAAACGAATAGGAAGGTCACTTGAATGTAAAATGTCAACGTAGCGGCGCTTTCAGTCACTCCGAGCCTGCGGGTCAGCACATTAAGCGTGGCATAGCACACCGCTGCAAGCATCGGCAGCAAGGATACCAGTTGAAAGGTGCTGGTGCCGGGCCGCACGATAAACATCACCCCGATCAGGCCGAGCGCCACCGCGCTCCAGCGTCTTGGGCCAACAGTTTCGCCCAAAAAGATCACTGAAAATACCGTGATGACCAAGGGGCTGATGAAAAATATCGCCACCGCATCGGCGATGGGCATGGCAGCCAGTCCCATAAAGAAAAACGTATTGGCCAAAACCACGCAGAAGCCGCGCACCAAATGCATTTTTAAGCGTTTGGTGCGCAAGCAGCGCAGACCACCGCTAAAGGGCATGATAAGCGCGAAAAACACCGCCATACCGATCAAAGTGCGCACCAAGACCACCTCATGCAGCGGATAGGCATCGCTTAGCAATTTGATCGCCACATCGTTGAGCGAAAAGCAAAACATCGCACCGATGGCGCATAGCGCACCTATAAGGTTCGTTCTGGCACTATTGGCCTGCATGCGGTCTCCGATAAATTATGGGGTCTTTAAAACTATTAGGGTCCTGCTTTGGCTTTGCGCAGGGTGGTTTCTAATGCGTTCAGAAAACGCGAACGATCGGATTTTGTAAAGCTTTTTCCGCCGCCTTGGCGAAACGGATCCGCAGCCCTTAAATCCGTCATCAAATCGCGGGTTGCCAGAACATTGCCGATATTGGCCGCCGTCAGCGTTTCGCCGTTGTGCTTAAGCACCATGGCGCCGCCTTCGATACATTTGGCCGCCAGTGGGATATCACCGGTGATCACCACATCGCCAACCCCTGCGCGCTCGGCAATCCACATGTCGGCCACATCGGGCCCATCGGGAACAATAATGGTTTCCACCAGTGGATTTTGCGAAGGCCGCAAGCCGCCGTTGCTGACAACATACATTTTGACCTGATGCCGGCTGGCCACACGCTCGGCTTCGGATTTCACCGGACAGGCATCCGCATCGATATAAAGCGCCGTCATGCGATCGGGGTCCTGCACAGGCTATGACGCTGGCCAAAAAAGTACAAATCTGCGCAAGCGGATTTTGGTACAGGTGGAAAACTCTTTTTGGATGCATGATACAAGTTAGTCCGGACCATTTTAACCCCCATTTATCTCACAGTCCTCTTTTCATCAGGCTTGCCCAAAGGCTTGTCAATAACTCGGGCGCGGTGTTAGCTTTGCGGCTTTTGCACTTTGAACGCGTCGGGAATTGGCATGCGGTTAAAGGCATCCAGTCCGGCAATTTTATAGGCTTCGGCCAAAGTGGGATAATTAAAGGTGTTTTCGACGAAATAATCCACAGTGCCTTTGAGGTTCAGCACCGCCTGGGCGATATGAATAAGCTCGGTGGCGCCTTCGCCCACAATCTGCACCCCCAGCAGGCGGCGGGTTTTAAGGCTGACCAGCATTTTCACCATGCCATGTTCAAGCCCCATAATATGCCCGCGTGAGGTTTCGCGAAACCGGCCTACACCCACTTCATAGGGAATGCCGCGGCGCTGGATTTCCTCTTCCGACATGCCGCAGGTGGATATTTCCGGCACTGAATAAATCCCGTAGGGAAACCATGGGCTTTCCTTCAAGGTGGGCGTGTCCAGCGCATGGCAGGCGGCAATCCGGCCCTGCTGCAGCGATGTCGAGGCCAGCGACGGATGACCGATCACATCGCCGGTGGCATAGATGTACGGCACTGCGGTTTGGTAGGTTTTGCGGTCAACTTCGATCCGGCCACGGTGGTCGGTTTCAAGCCCCACCGCTTTGAGATTGAGATGCGAGGTCGCACCCAAACGACCGGCTGCAAAAAGCAGCATTTCCGCGCGCACATGGCGGCGGTTTTTCAAGGCGACCTCCACATGGTCCGGACAGGCCTCAACACTGTCGATTTCCGATCCCAGCCACAGTTCAACGCCATTTTCGCGGATCTGATGGGAAAACTCGTCGATGGTACGGCGGTCGATAAAATCAAGAAAGGTCTGGCGCGGTTCAATCAGAGTGACCCGCACATCCAGCGCGGAAAACATGGTGGCATATTCCACCCCGATCACACCAGCGCCAACCACGATCAGGCTGCGCGGAATTTGCGCCATTTGCAAAAACTCATCGCTGTCAACAACGCTGCTCCTGTTGAACGGCACCCAGTCGGGGCGAAATGTGCGGGTGCCGGTTGCTATAAGGAATTTATCGCCGGTGACTTTGGTTTTCTTACCCGCCTTGGTGGCCACTTCAAGCCGGTTGTCGCCCATAAAACGCGCCGCACCCAGCAATGTATCCACATGGTTTCGGTTAAACTGATGCTCAAGCACATCGACCTGATAATCGAGCGTTTTATGCAGCCGTGATTTAAGATCATTGGCCCGGATTTCATCCTTGACCCGGTAAGAGCGCCCGTAAAAGCTGCGCTCGCGCCATCCGCTAAGGTTAAGCACGGTTTCGCGCAGGGTTTTTGACGGAATGGTTCCCGTATGGACCGATACCCCGCCCAAGCGGTCATTGCGATCCACCACCAGCACTTTGCGCTTTAATTTGCCCGCCTGAATAGCCGCTGCGCGGCCAGAGGGACCGGAGCCAATGATGATGAGGTCATAATGGGCCATAGCCTAGTCTTTATAAAGCGCTTCGGCGTGAAAGGCGATATGATCATCCATGAAGCTTGAGACAAAGAAGTAACTGTGATCATAGC
>PBSX01000074.1 GCA_002726375.1 Marinovum sp. | reverse complement strand
GTTTTTACCGGGGTGTTAAACGCTTAAGAATCCGCCAAAAACCGTATCTGTATCACGTCGGTATCGCGGCAGTATCGCGGCAGTATCGCGGTGGTTCAAATATTCAGCCAAAATTACGCCGCTCCGCAATGAAAAAAACTATGCTGCGCGCGACCGGCCTTTTTGGAAGCGTAAAGCGCCTGATCCGATTGCTCTAACATCGCCTCGGGGCTGGCCTCGGATCTGCGATCAAAAAGCGCAATGCCAATGCTGCCCGATATGCGGCAGATGTTGTTTTGAAACGGCACCGGCTGCTCGAGCCGGTTGATAATGCGCTGGGACAGCTTGGCCAGACGCGTCGCATTGATCACATTATAAAATACCAAGGCAAACTCATCGCCGCCAAGGCGCACCACGGTATCCTCGGCACGGGTTTCTTCGACCAAAATCCGCGCCACAACCTGCAGAACACGATCCCCGGCCGCATGGCCATAGGTGTCATTGACCGCCTTGAAATAATCAAGGTCAAGCTGCATCACGGTAAAGGGCACTTTTGCCTCACTCAGCCGCCCTAGAACCAAATTCAGGGCGCGGCGGTTTTTCAGGCCTGTGAGCGTATCGGTAAGGGCCTGCTCTTCGGCGGCGATTTTTGCGCCTTGCAACCGTTGGTTCAAGGTGCGCGATGCCTCCATCGCAGCGTTTTTAGCCTNNATTAGATAGAGCATTTCAATGGCCAAATCGGTACTCGCGAAATNGCTATGGGTCAGGCTGTGGCGCTGAANGGCANTTTGAATGGCGATGCCAAAAGAAAAATTNACCACCGCGCCCTGCCCGTCCGGNAAAAGCGCCAGAACCGCCTTTAGTTCTGTCTGCGCTGCGCTGCGCAGCCGGAAGGTTAACTTTTGTCCAGCCAAGGCAAAAAGCACCCGCATAGAGGCGGCANAGTGAGGGCGGCGCAGCTCGAACATTTCTAAAAACCGGACCGGGAGAGCCGGCACATCCCCAAGCACTTTGGCAAGGGTGGGGCCAAGGTGCAAAATATGCCCAGTTGGCGAAAGTTTTGCATGNCAGGGGCATAGAATATCAAAGACCGACATCATCACCCCCTGCCGCATCCGCTGCCGCCAATACAAATTGCCGCCCAGCGCTGAAACNGGCATCAAGCATTTTAATTTCGATCCGGCACATCCTGCGGAGAGGTTCGATGGGTTCAATCCACACCAGGGCGCCATAGTCATCGGCCAGTGCACGTAAAATGCCAATCATAACGGCTTCAAATCCCGGCCATTCGGGGGCCACGACTAAATGATAGAGTGCCCCGCTATGGCGCTCGATGCGCAGCGCCGGCAGAGCAAGGCCAGAAAGAGCTATTTCAGATCGCTCGTTCAACTCATCCAATGAGATCAGAAAAGCTTCATAGCTTTCACCGCCAAAGCGCAGCAAGCGGCGCAAGGTTTGGCCGTTTTTATGCGAGACAAGGTATGTCCCGAGGTCTTCTAAAACATCCACCTTTGGCCTCTTCAGCGCCGCAGCCAGAGCGGCGCACAGATCAAATGTGAGGCGGTCGGGATATTTGAGCATAAGCTCAAAACAGAGCTCGAACTCTGGGTTTTGCTGCACCACATCTTGCCAAAACTGATCGCCGTAGCTGTCTATAGTGAAATTTTCAATTGCCTTATTGACCAAACCAAGCATGTGCACCCTCCGCCGTTACGCCAGCCTGCCCGATCTGTGGTTAGTAAATTATGAAGCTTAAAATTGATCGAAAATTTAACCCAAAACAGGCCTTAGAAATCAGTCGGAGCNCCGCCTTCGGCTTTGCGCCGATCCACAAAATCGGCGAGTTCCTCGNGAATAGCCACATCTAACGGCGGCGCTTCAAAATCTTCCAGAATTTTTTGGTAAATCTGATGCGCCCGCTCTGGGGTCCACACGCCGCCCGCGGCTTCCCAGGCTTCATAGTTGCGCCAATCCGACGCAAAGGGCTGGTAAAAGGCCGTTGTATAGCGATCCTGCGTGTGTTGAATTCCAAAAAAGTGGCCATCATTGCCAACTGATTTTATNGCATCAAGCGCAATGTCGTCTTCGGTGGTNGCATAGGTCTGTGGTTCAAAATAGCGTTGGATTTGCTGCAAAACCTCGCAATCCATGATGAATTTTTCGGGGCTTGCGATTAACCCACCTTCTAGCCAACCGGCAGCATGATAGACAATATTGGTGCCTGATTGCACAGCTGCCCAAAGACTGTTTGAAGTTTCCCACATGGATTGCCCGTCCGGCACATTAGCCGCGCAGACACCGGATGAGCGCATNGGCAGANCGTAAAACCGCGCCAGCTGTCCGGTCATCTGGGTGGCGCGCATATATTCGGGGGTGCCAAACGCGGGNGCGCCAGATTTCATATCAACGTTTGAGGTAAAGGTACCAATCGCGCAGGCGGCGCCGGGACGGATGTATTGCGCCAAGGCCACGGCGCAAAGCGCCTCGGCGATGGATTGTGCCACGGCACCCGCCATGGTAACCGGTGCCATAGCACCGGCGAGCGTAAAAGGGGTCACGATCAGGCCTTGATTACGCCGCGCTAGCCGCATCCAGCCATCCAGCATCGGAAAATCGTGTTTAAGCGGCGAGGTCGAATTGATATTGGTATACATCTTTGGACTCGCATCGAATTCAGCATCGCTCCAACCGCCGGAAATCCGCACCATTTCAATCACATCTTCGACACGCTCTTTGCCCAGCGAATAGGCGTGCGCAACTTTATCGCTTAAGGTCAGCTTGTCATAAAGCACATCCAAGTGCCGCGTACTGGCATGCAGATCCACGGGTTCAACGGGATAGCCACCGACGAAATGGATACAATTGAAGTACTGGCTGAGCTTTATGAGGTTTGCACAGGTTTCCCGCGTTCCGGGGACTTTTGTGCCGGTTTTCATATCCCAATAGCTGGGCGGCGATGACACCGCACCAAACAGCATATAGGGCCCACCAACGATCAATTCACGGTCGGAATTGCGCGGCGTTAGCGTCCACTGGCTAGGGGCTTTGGCAACCATTTCCATGACGAAATCACGGCCCATACGCACGTTTTCCCCTGTTACGGTGCAGCCTGCCTGCCGTAAAATAGCGCAGGCTTCGGGATTGAGAAACTCAATGCCGATGTCCTCAAGGATGCGCATTGCGCCATCGTGGATTGCTGCAACGCCCTCTGCGTTGAGCGGTTCGGTAGGCCGGTCGGGGTTGACCGGCAAACGCCACGGCATTTGTTCAATGGCTGCGCTGCCACGGCGAAGCGCGCCGCCAGCGCGGCCCCCGCTTCTGCGGCGTTTGGGCGTTGGTTCAGCCATCTTCGACCTCCTTGTATTATGCTGTCCCTAGCAAACCACGCTGTGAATAGAAATCCTGCCGGTTACCGACACAAACCGTCGCTTTCTTCAAGCTGTTGGCACAATCGCCTTTAGGACAAACCCAAATAGGCAGGAATGTGACTTATGTCGGGCAATATAGTATCGGCGTAGGGCGCAAGCTCGCTTCGCGGGGCCAATCCGGTCAACACCCCAATGGTATGCATTCCGGCTGCGCGTCCAGCGATCAGGTCATGGGTGCTGTCACCCGCCATCACCACCTGATCCTGCGAAAGCCCCATTGCTTTGGCAAAGGCAAGCAGCGGACCCGGCGCCGGTTTGGCGCCAAACCCGCTGTCAAAACCCGCGACAAAATCCAGCAGATCAAGCGCTCCAACCGTATCCAAATGCGCCCGTGCGCCGGCTTCGGTGTCATTTGTCATTACCCCAATTTTCAAATCATTGCCTTTAAGACGCTGAAAAAACGGAACAAGCGGGGTGGCTTCGCTCACCGTGGCCGTCAGGCTGGATTGCATGAGGAAATCTTCTACCTCATCCACATTTTGATCGGGCAGCACAGCGGAAACGCATTCGGCCACCTGCCGGTTGGTGCCGGCGATTACGATGCTATCAAGATCAAACGCTTGGCGGGCAAGATCAAAGCCAACGGCATCGGCTATGGCGTTTCGGCGCCCCGCATCCCCTGCCGAAAAATGCTCGATCATTTGCGTCGACCAGGCGTTCCAGGTTTTTTGAAAATCAAACAAAGTGCCGTCTTTGTCGAACAATACCCCTTTGATTTTCATACTCTATCCTCGATTAGCTCCGCGTATTAGTTTTCGCAGCTACTGCATAAAATGCAAGTGGATATCAGGTCCAGTTGACCATGCCGCCCCCAGGTAGTGACTGCCGCGCTATTTGCATTGCTTCAGGTTCAAGCGCGCAGGCCTGACAACAGGCCAAAACCCAGGCATCATCCATCATCACAAAGTCGAGAACAGCGATCAAAAAATCCGCATCCTGCGCCCGCTCTTTGATATCAGCGGCACTGCTGCCGCTCGAACCCATAAAAATCGGTAAAATTTCCTCTTCGCCGACCAACCAGCCAAGCACCTTTAAAGCATATGTTTCAGCAACTTCTGGGGTCACATCAAATTCCTTTGCGACGGGAAAGGTTTTATTAACTCAAATCAATAAAATTAAACATAACTTTGAACAAGTGCGCGGAAGTATAAAATCATGTCTGGAAAGGTACTGCTGATCGATCCAATAGCGACCAACAGGATTTCGCTGGGCTCGATTTTAAGGGCAGCACACTATCAAATACATGCCGTTTCGGGCCTTAGTGAGGTATCATCTTTGCTCGATGACGCCCTTTTTGACGCCGTCATTATTTCTTTGAATTCACCTCTTGATCTGGTCAAATTAAAAGCCATGCCCGCCCTAAGCAATGTGCCGGTCATTGCCAGCCAGCACGCAGCCGATGATGTAGCGCGGCTTGCTCTTTTGCACGCAGGGGCCAGCGATATTTTAACCGCGCCTGCGGCACGCAAAGTGCTTTTGACAGGGCTGCGCAGTTTGCTAAGAGCCCGCAATGCATCTGCCGAATTGCAACTGCGTGAAGATACAAACCGTGCTTTGGGCTTTCATGAAGCCGCACCCCCGTTTCAATCCAAAAGTGCAGCTATCGTTGTGTGCAATGACCCCAAATCCTGCCCCGGTTTGCTGGCAAAACTGCAATCTATCCGAAACCTTTCATTTTCGCTACGATCGGACAAGCAATTATTTGATCCACCACAAAAGCAGCAGAGCAATTCCTGTTTCATCCTGTGTTTAACAGAAAAGACAGCACGGCAGGCGCTCAATATATTAGTTGAAATGCGCGCACATTCGGCCACCCGTCACGCAGCAGTGATTGTGGCGGCGCCGCACAGCTGCGCGGATGCTGCGATGGATGCGTTGGACCTAGGGGCTAATGATGTGCTGTTTGACAGTTATGGCACAGAAGAAATTTCATTTCGCATTTCCGCACAAATTCAACATAAAAAAACCAATGACCGGCTGCGGGCCACGCTCCAAGCAGGTTTAAATGCCGCCGTTACTGATTCTCTTACCGGGCTGTACAATCGGCGCTATACTTTAACGCATCTTTCGCATTTGTTTGACAAATCGCTGCGATCAGGTACCGAATTATCTTTGATTATGGTGGACCTTGATCATTTCAAACGAGTAAATGACCAATACGGTCATGCGGCAGGCGATGCCGTGCTTTGCGCGGTGGCAAATACACTAAAGGGTGCAATCCGTGCCTCGGATCTTCTGGCGCGTCTGGGCGGCGAAGAATTTGTGGTAATATTGCCCGACACCCCTGCAGACAAAGCGCAAGGGCTTGCTCAGAGGCTGTGCGGATTGATCCGAAATTTGCGTATAAAAGCGGCGCCAAGGCAAATCACTGCCAGTATTGGGCTAAGCGCGATCGGACCAGATCGGCTGCGCACTGGATCAAATCCTCACTTTGAACATTTGCTGCACGAAGCCGATAAAGCGCTTTATGCCGCCAAATCCAAAGGCCGCGATCAGGTATCCTATTTCACCCCGCAAGCTGCCTAACTTTCCAAAATAAAATCTTTCCAAATCATGCAAATCCGATATTTGCTTGATGCCCCGTTCGATTGGCGATTAAAAACGTATCGCAGGGGATTGCATATCACGCATCTGATCAGGAGATAGCCAGATGACCTATCGCGAGCTTTATCAAAGTTGGGAAACCGACCCCGAAGCATTTTGGATGAAAGCCGCAGATCACATTGATTGGGACCGCGCACCCAGTTTCGCATTGGATGCGCGTAAGGCTCCGCTTTATGAATGGTATCCGGATGCGATGGTCAACACCTGCTATAATGCAGTAGACCGCCATGTGATTGCGGGCAAAGGCGCGCAGGCCGCGATTATCTACGACAGTCCCATCACCGGACAAAAAGACACCATCAGCTATGCCGATTTGCGCGATAAAACTGCCCGCCTCGCCGGTGCGCTGCGCGCCAAGGGCGTCACCAAAGGTGATCGGGTGATTATTTATATGTCGATGGTGCCCGAAGCGATTGTTGCGATGCTGGCTTGCACGCGCATTGGCGCCATTCATTCGGTGGTCTTTGGCGGTTTTGCCGCCCATGAGTTGGCCGTACGGATTGATGACGCAAAGCCAAAAGCCATTTTAGCCACATCCTGTGGGATCGAGCCGGGACGCGTGATTGCCTATAAACCGCTTATTGATGCGGCAATCGAGCAATCCGAACATAGCCCAGAAACCGTGGTTATCTTGCAGCGTGAACAGCAAACCGCCGCATTAGAGCACAGCCGTGATTGCGATTGGGATGCGGTGCAAAAGGGCGTTGAGCCCGCCGAATGCGTTCCAGTTGAAGGCATGCATCCGGCCTATATTCTTTATACATCGGGGACCACCGGCGCGCCCAAAGGTGTTGTGCGCCCCACCGCAGGCCATCTGGTGGCGCTGCACTGGTCGATGAAAAATATCTATAACGTCGATCCCGGTGATGTCTTTTGGGCCGCCTCGGACGTGGGCTGGGTCGTCGGCCACAGTTATATTTGCTATGCGCCGCTGATCCATGGAAACACCACGATTATGTTCGAAGGCAAACCGGTGGGCACGCCTGATGCCGGCACATTCTGGCGCGTTATGTCCGAACATAATGTGCGCAGTTTCTTTACCGCGCCCACAGCGTTTCGGGCGATTAAACGCGAAGACCCCAAGGGCGAATTTAAAGCCAAATATGATCTAAGCGGATTGCGCGCGCTTTATCTAGCTGGCGAGCGCGCCGATCCCGACACGATAAACTGGGCGCAGGATTTGCTGGGCGTGCCCGTGATTGACCACTGGTGGCAAACCGAAACCGGCTGGACCATTGCCGGCAATCCGTTGGGCATTGAAGCCCTGCCCATTAAAGTCGGCAGTCCCTCGGTGGCAATGCCCGGCTACGAGGTCCATATTCTTGATGAAGCAGGCAACCGCCAACCGGAAAACACACTTGGAGCGATTGCCATTAAGCTACCGCTGCCGCCCTGCACCTTGCCAACGCTTTGGAACGCAGACGAACGATATCGCGCATCCTACCTGAACACCTTTCCCGGATACTACGAAACCGGTGATGCAGGCATTATCGACGAAGACGGTTATCTTTACATCATGGCGCGCACGGATGATGTGATCAATGTGGCCGGTCACCGCCTGTCGACCGGTGCCATGGAAGAAGTGCTGGCCAATCATCCTGATGTGGCAGAATGCGCCGTGATCGGGGTCAGTGATCAGCTCAAAGGTCAATTACCGCTGGGGTTTTTATGCCTCAGCAACGGTGTCAATCGCCCCCATAGCGAAATTGTCGCCGAATGCGTGCAAATGATGCGCGATGTGATCGGCCCTGTGGCCGCCTTTAAACTGGCTGTGGTGATCAAACGCTTGCCAAAAACCCGCTCTGGCAAAATTCTGCGTGCTACGATGGTGAAAATTGCAGACAGCGAAACGTTTAAAATGCCGGCCACCATTGATGATCCTGATATTTTAGACGAAATCAAAGAGGCACTGCAAAGCCTAGGATACGCGCAATAATAATGCCTACGGCCTTTTTTGAGGAAAACTCCCAGTTTGGGCACTGACGACAAGGGTTGATTTTTTCTTGCGAAATTTTCTCTGCGGTGTAGCGTTTAAGCCGTGAGGTTTTTGGCATGACAAAAAGTGATTTATGGAAATTAGGCGTTGCTGACATTATTGCGGCAACACGGTCAGGCGAACGATCAGCGACTGACATCGTTGAAGCGGCGATTGACAGAATGGATCAGGTCAATCCGGCCTTGAATGCGGTGGTGATGGATTTATCCGATCAGGCCCGGCAGCGCGCGGCCGATTTAGACCGCGCCCGTGAAAGCGGCGCCGACCTAGGCCCACTGCATGGTGTGCCTGTCACCATCAAGGTGAATGTTGATCAAGCCGGATGGGCCACTACAAACGGCGTCAAGGCGCTTGAAAACTTAGTCGCTGTCAGTGATGCCCCCGTGGTGCGAAACCTGCTAAACGCAGGGGCAGTGGTGATCGGGCGCACCAACACGCCCGAGTTTTCCTTTCGCGCTGAGACCGATAATGAGCTGCATGGGCGCACCCATAATCCTTGGGGGGACCATACCTCACCCGGAGGCTCTTCGGGCGGCGCGGGCGCTGCGGTGATGGCCGGTATTGGCGCTTTGGGCCATGGCAATGACATCGGTGGCTCACTACGCTTTCCCGCTGCAGCGAACGGTGCTGTGACTGTCAAACCGGGCCTTGGCAGGGTACCAGCATGGAACCCAAGCCAGACCGCCGAGCGCGGGCTTTTGGCGCAGTCCATGTCAGTGCAGGGCCTGCTGGCCCGCAGCGCGCAAGATCTGGATTTGGCGATGCCCGCCTTGATAGCGCCCGATGTGCGTGATCCATTTCATGTACCGCTTGGCTACCATGGCGCGACCGACCCGCCCAAGCGGGTCGCGCTGTGCAAAGACACCCCAGGCTTTGATACCCACCCAGACGTTCTTGCCGCGCTTGAAGCCGCCGCAGATGCGCTAAGCGATGTCGGCTATGAGGTAGAGCAAACCGCGCCGCCGCTGTTACAAGAAACCGCTATGGCTGGCTACCGCGCCCTTCTGGGCGAGGTTAAAGCCATGATGGGGCCGGATATCGAAACCTATGGCTCGGACACGCTGCAGCAGATTTTCGCCGAGTATCACGAACAATTTTCCCCCTATGCGGGCGTGGAACTGTTGAAAATGATGGCGCAGCGCAGCCATTACGCGCGTAAATGGGCGCTGTTTTTGCAAGAATATCCTCTGGTGCTCTGCCCATTTCTGCCGCAGCCGTTTTTCACCCCCGGCCGCGATACCGAAGGCGCAGATGGGGTACGCGAAGCGCTCGGTTCAGCGCTGTGGTCCTATTCGATGAATTATGTCGGCCTACCGGCAGGCTGCCTGCCCACGCGTCTGGCCCCCTCAGAGCGAGGGCCAAGGCCGATCAATGTACAAATTATCGGACAAAGATGGCGCGAGGATAAAATTGTTGAAGCCATGATCGCAATCGAAGCACGTCTGGGCACGCTTGCGACAGAGCTTTGGACGCGTATGGATCAGAAATAAAAGGTCAGCGTCGCTAAACAAACTGCTCGCGGATCAGCCGTTCTTCCAACCCATGACCGGGATCAAACAATAAACGATGTGCA
>PBSX01000073.1 GCA_002726375.1 Marinovum sp. | reverse complement strand
AGGTTTTGAGGTGATGTCATAGGTTACCCGATTAATGCCTTCGACCTCATTTATAATCCGGGTGGCTGTTTCGCCCAGAAACTCGTGGCTAAAAGGGTAATAATCGGCCGTCATTCCATCCACGGACGTCACTGCACGCAGGGCGCAGGCGTAATCATAGGTGCGCCCATCGCCCATCACCCCAACGGTGCGTACGGGCAATATGGCCACAAAGGCTTGCCATATTTCATCATACAGCCCGTGTTTGCGGATCTGATCGATATAAATTGCATCCGCCTCGCGCAAAATATCAAGCTTGGCGCGCGTTATTTCACCAGGGCAGCGGATCGCAAGGCCGGGGCCAGGAAACGGGTGGCGTCCTATAAAACTTTTGGGCAGTCCCAATTCGCGGCCCAAAGCGCGCACTTCGTCTTTGAACAGCTCGCGCAGTGGCTCTACCAGCTTAAGGCCCATTTTTGCCGGCAATCCGCCGACATTGTGGTGCGATTTAATGGTGACCGACGGGCCGCCGCTAAAGGAAACGGACTCGATCACATCCGGATACAGCGTTCCCTGCGCCAAAAATTCAGCCCCCTCAATGGAATTTGCATGTTTTTGGAACACGTCAATAAACAGCCGCCCAATGATTTTGCGTTTGGTTTCAGGATCGGATTGGCCGTCCAATTCCCCCAAAAAAAGCTCTTGCTCATCCGCGTGGATCAACTGCATATTATAGTGATCGCGGAACATTTTAACCACTTCGGGGGCTTCGTCTTTGCGCAGCAGTCCGTGGTCGACAAACACGCAGGTGAGTTGATCGCCAATGGCTTCATGGATCAATACTGCGGCAACCGAGCTGTCCACACCGCCCGAAAGGCCGCAAATAACTTTTTTATCACCTACTTGCGCGCGGATCGCCGCAATGGCTTTTTCGCGGTAGGCACCCATGGTCCAATCACCTTTAAAGCCAGCAAGCTTTACAAAGTTTTCAAAAAGCTTAGCCCCGTTTGGAGTGTGATGAACCTCGGGGTGGAATTGCACCGCAAAAAGCTGCCGCTTTGGATCGGCGGTGATCGCGAAAGGCGCATTGGGCGAGGTGCCATAAACTTCAAACCCGGGGGCAATGGCGCTGACGTGATCACCATGCGACATCCAGACCTGCTCGCGGTCGGTTTCGAACCAACCCTTTAAAAGCCCTAAATATTTTTTTTCTTTACTGACGTAGGCCCGACCAAATTCAGCCGTGCCATGGCCGCGTTCAACTTTACCGCCCAGCATGTCCATCATCACCTGCTGGCCATAACAAATTCCCAAAATGGGAATGTTTAAATCAAAAACACTGCGCGGGGGGCGCGGTGCATTTTGGTCAAGAACCGACGACGGACCGCCCGATAAAATCACCGCTTTGGGATCAAAGCGTTTCAGAAACTGTTCATCGACGCTCTGAAAAGGGTGGATTTCACAATAGACATTCAATTCGCGCAGACGGCGGGCAATCAATTGCGTTACTTGGCTGCCAAAGTCGATGATTAAAAGGCGGTCTTGGGTTTTGTTTTCCATGCGCGCGTCCTAAGCCCCAAAGCAGAATTGTGCAAGTCTACATCCGTTTGCACCAACGAAAAACCATGAAATGCCTCAGAAAATTGACAGATGTCGCTTTCCCGTCTGAGACGGCGCAATTGGGGTGAGGTGGCCGTCTTGAATGTATTAGACCATAGATGCAAATGGGATTTATGCGGCGATAAGAAAGGGTAAAATATGACAGATGTGGCAACGCGTAGGCGGTCTCGCGGAGGCGGAGGAGCCGCGCGCCGGGCCGAGCGAACTTCTGTTAAAGTGGAAGCGGCTAAATTTATCGAGCGGAATATCCCAACTTTTGATATTTTATCCCAAGAAGCCCTGGAAATCATCGAAGCCAACGCTGAAAAAGTTTTGGAAGAGGTCGGGGTGAATTTTGTTAATAACCCTGGCGCGCTTGATTTATGGCGACAAGCTGGCGCCGATATTAATGGTGAGCGTGTCCGTATCCCGCGTGGGTTGGCCCGCCAACTATGTGCCACCGCGCCGTCCCGCTATACCCAGCATGCACGCAACCCAGAGCGCACTGTTGAAATAGGCGGAAACACTTTGGTCTGTGCACCGGTTTATGGACCTCCGTTTGTGCGCGATATTGCCGGAGGCCGCCGCTATGCAACCATCGCTGATTTCCAAAAATTTGTAAAACTTGGCCATATGTCCAAATGGCTGCACCACTCAGGGGGCACTGTATGTGAACCTACAGATATTGCGGTCAACAAACGGCACCTCGATATGCTTTTGGCGCATATGACGCTCACGGACAAGCCGTTTATGGGATCGGTAACAGACCCCAGCCGCGCGCAAGACAGTGTCGATATGTGCGAAATTTTGTTTGGACAAGAGTTTGTGCAGAACAACAGCGTGATGACTTCATTGATCAACGTGAACTCACCATTGACCTTTGATGATGTGATGATGGGCGCGCTTGAGGTCTATGCGAAAAATAACCAAGCCTGCATTGTTTCGCCGTTTATTGTCGGTGGGGCCATGGCGCCGGTGTCTGTTGCCGGCACATTGACCCAAGTGCTTGCCGAGGTTCTGGCGGGTATAGCCTATTCACAATTGGTGCGCCCGGGCGCCCCAGTGATTTTTGGCGCATTTGTTTCCTCCATTGATATGAATTCAGGCGCGCCAACATTTGGCACCCCTGAGGCCAGTCAAATCCTATATGGGGCTGGACAGTTGGCGCGCCGCTTGGGACTACCGTTTAGATCTGGTGGCAGTTTGTGCGGATCAAAACTGCCCGATGCGCAAGCCGCCTATGAAACAGCACATACCCATAATGCCGCACTATTGGGGGGCGTGAATTTCATGCTTCATTCCTGTGGCTGGCTAGAAGGCGGTCTGGTGTCGTCCTTTGAAAAATTTGTCATGGACGCGGATCAACTTGGCGCATTGCATCAACTGGCTAAAGGTGTTGCCATTGATGAGAATGCTCAAGCCATGGATGCCATCGAAGAAGTTGGCCCGGGAGGTCATTACCTTGGCTGCGCCCATACACAGAAAAATTTTAAAGAAGCCTTTTGGCGCAGCGATGTGCTGGATTACAAGCCCTTTGAGACATGGGATGAAGAAGGCGCGCGCGATACGATGTTACTGGCGGCTCAGCGCATAGAAAAACTGATGGACAATTATCAAAAGCCTGAGCTTGATCAGGCGATAGCCGAAGCGCTGGAAACTTATGTCGTACAGAAAAAGGCCTCGGTTCCGGATAGTTTTGTGTGATCGGCTGNTTGCATGTCCACCGANACCTCGGCCAGAANCNCGCTGAGAACCTGAACATGGGTTTTNAGATCATAAGAGGCGTCGCCAAGACNCCTTTTTTGATTGATCGAGTNCTCTAAATCAAAAAGCTGCTGGTGAATAGAGCTGTTCAAGGCCGGATGGCTGTATCCCAAAACCCGGGATAAATCCCGAGAGCGCCGATAAGTCTGGCTGGCAATTTTCGCTGCTTTAATTAGGATTTTTGGTCGCTTTAGGTTGGATAATCTATTTTGAAATTTAGACACTTTCAAAACTCCTTTGGATGTGGGGTTGGTTGAGGCATCTTCCCCGCTCGGAGCTTTCTGGATGTTTTGCGCAACGTTCGCTGCGATTTAGGTTTGTTTACGATTTGGAAACAAAGTGGCTTCAACTCGATGACAGTTAACAACTCATTAAAGAAAACAACCTAAATTTGTAATTAAAAATTGATAATTTGTAATTCACGCGTGACGGGACACAGCATGATACCCACAGATTCAGAATCAAAAGCCGAAAACCGTTTTAAATGGCTGCCAATTGCCGCGCAGCATTATCACCTGCACAAAGAACAAGGTAAGCCCATTCGCACTATTGCCCGCGACCATGGCTGTCATGCATCAACAGTTTCGCGTCAGGTAAAGCGCATCGAGCGGATGCGAGATGATCCCGCTGTTAGGGCGACCCTAAATAAGCTCAAGCAGGTTCAATCCTTGCAAAGCCCGCAACTGCCGAGCAAACCCGAAGCCGAATCCGAAGAAAAACGAATTTTGCGCTTGTTGCGAACAAAAGGGGCGGTCTTGGTTTTGGCTGAAAACATGCAAAAAGCGCTTATCGTAACGGAAGAGCAAGCCCAATCAACCATCCCAATTGGTACTGTCTCGGCCGAAGTGGCACAGGCCCTGGCAATGCAGGGCACACTAAAATATGTGTCTAAGGGAAAGTTATCACGGTTTATTTTGGCATCCAACACGGTGGCAACTTCGGGGCAAGATCGACTGTCAGAACATGCCGCAAAATATGTAGCGACAGTAAATGCTGCGGATGTTGATAAACCCAAATCAAGTTCTGTTGGACCACAAGAAACCCCACTTGCAATTTTGGCACGGCGCCGTGATAAATCTGGTAAAGCCTTTTTATCGCGTGCGCTTGTGGCCGCGGGTCAAAGATTACGTGAGGATTTAGAAATTGGCAAACTTGCGTCATGCGATCATGGCACATGGGACCAGTGCCTGCTGGATGCTGCGCCAGAGGCGGCACTTTCCAAAGATCCAAGGCAACGTGAAGCGATTGCGCATGTCGCCGCAGCGCTACGTGAATTGGGGCCCGGTTTGGGCGATGTAGCATTGAAATGTTGTTGTTATCTCGAAGGCTTAGAGGTCACTGAGCAATCACTGGGCTGGTCGGCCCGATCGGGAAAAATTGTTCTTAGAATTGCGTTGCAAAGATTAAAGCGGCATTACGATCAAACCTATGGTCCGGGTGGTGGGCAAATTCACTAGACTTGGCTATGGTTGTTGAGGGGGTAGATCGTGCTTAGATGGGCTTGTGGATAAATTTTGAAATTTGCTCAAAGTGATCTTTAAGCGGGTTCTTTTTTCGCCAGATCATCCCGATGATGCGCGAGGGTTGCGGTGGATCAAAACGCGAGACGGCAATGGATGCAGAACGTTGCTCAACTGCCAGAGCCATTTCAGGGATCAGTGTCACACCAATTCCCGCGCTGACCATTTGCACCAATGTGGATAGCGAACTGCCGCTCATGAGATCACGAGGCGAGGCAGATTTGGTTTTGCAAAATGCCAAGGCCTGATCGCGAAAGCAATGACCCTCTTCAAGCAACAAAAGGCGCATTTCGCGCAACATTTCAGGTTTTGGAACTGGCTTATCGGCATCTTTTTTTGGACGCACNAAGANNAAGTCTTCGGAAAAAAGTGGGTATTCGGTCAAGCCNGGTTCAGACANCGGCANAGCAACCAGGGCNGTNTCAAGNCNGCCTTCNAGNATATCCTGTATCAAATTGGCGGTGACTGTTTCTTTGAACTTAATTTCAAGATCTGGAAAATGCGTGGTCAGNTCNCTCATCATGGTGGGAAGCACATAGGGCGCCACAGTGGGAATCACNCCGATCCTCAAGGTTCCAATTGGTCTGCCGCGCGCGGCCTGTGCAAATTCNCCCAAGCCTTTTACGGCGCGCAGTATGTCCGAAGACTGGTTNGAAAATTGCTCTCCAAACGCAGTTAGNCGTAGGGGNCGAGCGCTTTTTTCAACCAAGGGTGAGCCGAGCAATTCCTCTAATTCTTTGATTTGCATAGAAAGGGCAGGTTGCGAGATTGCACAATCTTCCGCAGCCCGGCCAAAATGCCGATGCCGGGCCAGAGCTTCAAAATATCTAAGTTGTTTTAGGGTGATGCTGGACATAAGAAAAACTTATAATAGTTATCAGAAAATGCAAGTTTAACTAATTTTTTTTGTGTGCTAGCCTGTCTTCAGCCTTAGTATGTATTTTCTTTTTAAATGTCTAAAAGTACTAATTTTACATTTTAGGTATTGAATTGGCTAAACTGATAATGCACCGGGCGTATAAGTAAAAACTTAGGAGATTTACATGAGCGAAAGTACAGCCAAGTGCCCAGTAATGCACGGAGCAGTGACATCAGCCAATAGCGGAACACTAAACAGCGACTGGTGGCCAAACCAGCTTAATTTAAATATTCTTCGCCAGCATGGCAAAAAATCAAATCCAATGGATGCTGGGTTTGATTATCGCACAGAATTTAGTGCTTTAGATTATGACGCGCTCAAGTCTGATCTGCATGATCTTATGACCAACTCACAAGATTGGTGGCCAGCGGATTACGGTCATTACGGCGGGTTTTTTATTCGTATGACTTGGCATGCTGCTGGCACCTATCGGACCGGCGATGGGCGAGGCGGCGGTGGTACAGGGGCGCAACGTTTTGCTCCGCTCAACTCTTGGCCTGATAACGGAAATCTGGACAAGGCGCGCCGTTTGCTTTGGCCGATCAAGCAAAAATATGGCAATAAAATTTCTTGGGCAGACCTGCTAATTTTGACTGGTAATGTGGCGATTGAGTCCATGGGCGGTAAAACCTTTGGATTTGGCGGCGGACGTGAAGATATCTGGCATCCTGAAGAAGATATTTATTGGGGTGCTGAAACCGACTGGCTTGGGGATAAACGCTATGGCGAGACGCGCCAGTCTTTAGAAAATCCGCTTGCTGCGGTTCAGATGGGATTGATTTATGTGAACCCCGAGGGCCCCAACGGCAATCCTGATCCGCTTCTCAGTGCGCAAGATATTCGCGAAACATTCGGCAGAATGGCGATGGATGATGCAGAAACTGTGGCGCTGGTTGCCGGTGGTCACACCTTTGGCAAAGCCCATGGGGCAGGCGATCCTGACCTTGTTGGCTCAGAGCCAGAAGGTGCAGAGATCGAGGAAATGGGTTTGGGCTGGATTAACAAACATGCCTCTGGCAAGGGCCGTGATACCACAACCAGCGGCGTAGAAGGCCCTTGGACAGCCAACCCGACCCAATGGGATAATGGCTATTTTGATCTACTTTTCAAATATGAATGGGCGCTTACCAAAAGCCCGTCGGGGGCTAATATCTGGCACCCTGTTGACGTAGTTGAAGAGGATATGGCGCCAGAAGTTGATGATGCAAGCCGCAAGGTTACACCAATGATGACCACAGCGGATATGGCCCTGATCAAAGATCCCGACTACCGGAAAATTTCTGAGCGTTTTCATCAAAATCCTGACCAGTTGGCCGATGCCTTTGCCAGAGCATGGTTTAAATTGCTCCACCGGGATATGGGCCCCAAGGTCCGTTATCTTGGGCCAGAAGTGCCTGAGGAAGAGTTGATTTGGCAAGACCCCGTGCCGGCTGGCAATGGTGATTTTGATGTTGCAGCCGTTAAAGACGCGCTGAAAGCAAGCGGTCTTTCTGTGCAGGAAATGGTCGAAACAGCTTGGGCCTCTGCGGCAACATTTCGTGGATCAGATATGCGCGGCGGTGCAAACGGGGCGCGTATTCGGCTTGCGCCACAAAAGGACTGGGCAGTGAATAAACCTGACCAACTTGGCCGCGTGCTTGCCGTGCTTGAAGGGATTGCACATCAGCATAATGCAAGTGTTGCTGATGTGATTGTTCTGGCAGGTAATGTCGGGATCGAACGCGCCAGTGGCGCAGATGTGCCCTTTACGGCAGGTCGCGGGGATGCCAGTGCCGCGCAGACAGATGCCGCGTCCTTTGCCGTCTTAGAGCCTGTAGCTGATGGGTTCCGCAATTATCAAAAATCTGATTTTTCGCGGTCTCCGGAAGAAATGCTTTTGGATAAAGCCCAGCTTATGGGACTGACAGCACCGGAAATGACGGTGTTGGTTGGAGGATTGCGCGCCTTAGGCATTAGCGCAAGCGGCGATGGGGTTTGGACCGATGGGCAAACACTTAGCAACGACTGGTTTGTCACATTGCTGGATATGAGTGTTGCTTGGTCTGCTACAGGCTCGAATAGCTATCAGGCAAAAGACCGGACAAGCGGAGAGGATGCGCGCAGCGCCTCAAGGGTGGATTTGGTTTTCGGCTCAAACTCAGAGCTTCGGGCCATTGCCGAGGTTTATGCCCAAGATGATAACAAAGGTAAATTTGTAAGGGATTTCATTGCCGCTTGGACCAAGGTAATGAATGCGGATCGCTTCGATCAAATTTAATTTAAAAATGCTCCCCGTGCAGGCGACACGTGCGGGGGGCACACTACTGGCTTGGATGATTTCTTCCATACTGCCTTAAGCGCACAGCTGTGGGCAGTTTTAGTTGATCTGCATAGCAGATATGTGCGGATAAAGCTTGGTAAGCGGTCAAACTGTGTTATTATATCGGCAAAAATGGAAATCACCTTTGCCAGATCTTAAACAGCCCAAGCAGCGTCATCCGGAAAAAGCTCACCGCCCGGACAATGCTCAGCCAAAAAAACCTGACTGGATCCGTGTGAAAGCGCCCACCAGCGCAGGTTATAAGGCAACGCGCAATATCCTTAGGGATAATAATCTGGTCACCGTTTGCGAAGAGGCAGGCTGTCCCAATGTCGGTGAATGTTGGAGCCAGGGACATGCCACCATGATGATTATGGGCGAGGTCTGTACCCGCGCCTGTTCGTTTTGTAATATTGCGACCGGAAAGCCACCCAATGCTTTAGACGTGTTCGAACCGGGCAGGGTGGCCGATGCGGTCGCAAAACTTGGATTGAATCATGTGGTCATCACCTCTGTCGATCGGGATGATATTGCCGATGGTGGGGCCGAACACTTTGCCCAAACAATTCGGGCGGTGCGGCACCGAAGCCCTTCTACAACCATAGAAATTCTTGTGCCAGATTTTTTGAAATGTGACCCGAAAGTTTTAGAAACTGTGGTTGAGGCGCGCCCTGATGTGTTTAACCACAACCTTGAAACTGTGCCCGGTCTTTATCCCGAGGTGCGCCCGGGCGCCCGTTATTTCCATTCTCTTCGTCTGTTGCAGAGGGTGAAAGAATTAGATCCAAGCATGTTTACCAAATCGGGGATCATGGTGGGCTTAGGCGAGGATCGGCAGACCGTGACGCAAGTGATGGATGATATGCGTGCCGCAGATGTCGATTTTTTGACCATCGGGCAGTATCTGCAGCCCACTCCAAAGCACCACGCAGTGGACCGGTTTGTGCACCCAGATGAGTTTAAATCCTATGAAAAAGCCGCTTATGGTAAAGGCTTTTTGATGGTCTCGGCAACACCGCTTACACGATCATCGTATCATGCTGGGGATGACTTCGCTCAACTGCGGCAAGCGCGTTTGAAAAAGCTTTCTAGTGGGTAATTAAGGCTTGCCAGGTTGGGTTATTTTGACTTTTCCATGACCTTTGGGGTTTGCTGTTAGCACATCCGGCCAACCAACATAGTGTTCTATTCCTGCGATCAGTAGGCCACTGGCCACAATTGAAAAGACCATAATCACCATTTTCAAACTGGGCGGACGTCGTGCCCATTTCGCCATTCTTACAATTCTTCTGGGGCTGAGCATTTTAAAATCCTTTTCTCGTAAAATTGCATTTATTTTGTTAAAATTAAATAATTATAGATAATTACGAGGGTTAATTAATGTGGTGGGGCTAATCAATCTTGTAGGGTTTCGATTTTACTATCACTTATAAATGCATCAAGTACGCTTAGGCTTGGTTTGCTCAGATTGCTTAAGGCCTTATCAAACGCGCTGCGGCAGTGCATCCCGGGCCAGCCTTCGGGAAAAAACCATTCTGGAACATCAGGGTAACGCAAAATAGCGCGCCGCCAGCAATGCACCAGCAGACTTCTGAGGATGGAGACTTGTAATGGATCAAATTGGTTTTTTGCATCTATCGCGCTTTGAAGGGCTGTGAACTGCTGCGTTAGAATTTGTAAGTTTTTGTCTCTTTCCGCGTTAAATAATTTATCTTTGACCCAGTTTGGAACAGCGCTTATCTCGCCCGAAATGACAAAGTGATCTCCGCAGTTCTTGGGCGCATTGCCACGCGCAAAAAAAATGTTTTGACCAAGGGCAATATACCCATTGGCCGGATCAGCCCATGGACCTTTTGCTCTGGCTTTTTCCGTAAGCACAAGATGCCAGTGATCGCCGCGTTTAACATCTAACCCATAGATCCGCTGACTGGCAATTTGCGATTGCAGTAATCCTTTGGCGGTCAATGAATAAATCGAATTACGTCCCAATTTTCGTACAGTTATCCACTCTTCCTTGCGCAGCCTGTGTAAAGCAACGCGTGTTGCTTCAGGCTTTATGCCGATCAAAGCGGTCATTTTATTAATTAAATGCGCGCTCAGCTCATCATCGGGGTTGCGCGCGAGGTCGCCAAAAATACTCGCAATGAAAGACCAAACACGCGGTGTCCTGCCAGAGAGTAAAATATCTAACGCCTGTTCAAAGGCTGTTTTTTCACTGCTTTCCATTGCTGTTAGCGTACACGGTTTTACCGCTAAAATTCAACCAGTTATTGGTGATCGGCTGTATAGGCATTCATGGTTAAAAGTTCATACTCTGCGACTAAATCCGTATCTTGATTATGAATTTGGACATGCCACCTTACTTCGCCATACTCTGCCGTTCTGCGGGTTTTTTGTTTGACGGTCAGCGCCACATGAATGCTATCGCCCGCGACGACGGGTTTTGCGAATTTCAACCGATCCAATCCGGTATTGGCCAAAACCGGCCCTTCGTCTGGATCAACAAACAATCCCGCTGCAAACGATAATAGTAAATATCCATGAGCGACTTTACCGGGGAAAAACGGGTTTCGCTTGGCGGCCGCATCATCCATATGGGCATAAAATGTATCGCCCGTGAAATTGGCAAAATGTTCGATATCTTCAGCGCTGATCTGACGTCCCTCTGTGTGCAGCGTATCACCGGGGGTTAAATCATCGAACCGGCGCCGGAACGGATGCGGCGGCCTGCTATTTTGCGCTGTGCCTTTTATCCAATTACCTGTTATGGCGCTTAGCATATCGGGTGTGCCTTGTACGGCGGTCCTTTGCATATACTGCATCACGCCCCGTAACCCGCCCATTTCTTCACCGCCGCCGGCTCGGCCGGGACCGCCGTGAATTAGATGCGGAAGCGGCGCACCATGTCCGGTGGCCTCATGCGCGCTGTGCCGATTATTTATATAAATGCGGCCATGATAGGCGCCCACACCAAGAGCTATGTGTGCTGCATGATCAGGTTGGTTGGTAAAGAGTGAAACCACCAAGCTGCCGCCCCCGTGATTGGCCAGCGCAACTGCGTGATCCAGATCCTTGTAGGGTATAATAGTGGATACTGGACCAAAAGCCTCATGCTGATGCACCAACTTTGCGTCATCCGGCGCGCGTGCGCAGAGCAATTTAGGCCCAACAAAGGCGCCTTTGGCCAAATCCATGGGTGCCTGCATATCCAACAGGACATCACATTCGGTTTTAAACTGTTCATATTTAATCAAGACATCTTTTTTCTGCAGCTGAGAAATTAAAGCGCCCATCTGTGTGTTTTGATCGTGGGGGTCGCCAATTCGGATCGTTTCAAGTTTCTGCTTGAGCGCAGTGCCAACCTCTTCTGCCCGCGCTTGCGGCACCAGTATCCGGCGGATCGCTGTGCATTTTTGACCTGCCTTGACGGTCATTTCTTGACATACTTCTTTGATGAAAAGGTCAAATTCCAGACTGCCCTGATGCACATCTGGGGCTAGAATAGACGCGTTTAAACTGTCTTGTTCGGCAATAAAACGCACTGAGTTTTTGATCAGTGTGGGCGTTTTTCGCAGGATATGCGCAGTTTGCTCTGACCCTGTGAAACTTAGCACATCCTGGCAGTCCAGATGATCAAGTAAGTTACCGATTGGTCCAGTGATAAGTTGAATACTGCCCGGCGGCAAAATATTGCTTGCCTCAATGATGCGCACTGCCGCCTCGGTGACATAGCAGCTGGCAGTTGCTGGTTTTACGATTACTGGCATGCCGGCCAATATTGCCGGCGCCAATTTTTCCAACATGCCCCAAACTGGAAAATTAAAAGCATTAATCTGAACCGCAACTCCGCGGCACGGTGCTGCTATATGTTGGCCAAGAAAAGAGCCCGAGCGCGACAATTGCTCAACCTTGCCGTCACAGTAAACTTGGCTGTCCGGCAATTCGCGGCGCCCAATCGAGGCGTAGCCAAAAACCGTTGCAATCCCGCCATCGATATCAACCAAGTGATCTTTCGCCGTCGCGCCTGTCAAAAAAGAAAGTTGATATAGCTCTTCTTTGTGCTCGTTTAGTTTCGTTGCAAGCGCTTTTAGAAGCTTTGCCCGATCATGAAACCCCATTTTCCTTAGCGCAGTCCCGCCTTTGCCTTTGGCAAATTCCAATAGGGCCGACGTATGGTTTTTGCTGCTTCCAGCCCGCGCAATAACTGATCCATCAATCGCCGAATAGATTTCATGCGCATTTTGATCCGCTGCGATCCATTGCCCTGCTACAAAACTTTCTACCTGTTGAATAACCATTTTGCTGTCCTTTAAATCCAATTAATAATTTATTGACCAACCGTTCGGTTTATGCAAGCTTTGACTTGAATATTTGTCAAACAATACCTTTGGAAAGGATGTGCTGTGACCCCCAAAGAACGCGCTGAAAAATCTGCTTATGCCATGTGGGCAAGCGATCGGGCTTCGCAGTGGGTTGGAATTGAGCTTCAAGATATTGATGAGGGGTTTGCTCGTTTGACCCTTTGTCTCAAAGCGCATCATTGCAATGGCCATGGGATTGGGCATGGCGGCATAACTTTTTTGCTGGCAGACAGTGCATTTGCTTTTGCCTGCAATAGCCGTAATCAAATTACTGTTGCCATGCATAATATGATCAGCTTTCTAAACCCTACGCATGAGGGCGATATTTTGATTGCCGAGGCCAGAGAGACCAGCCTAAACGGCAAAAACGGTATTTATGATGTGCGGGTCATGAACCAGCACAATGAGGTAGTGGCCGAGATGCGCGGCATGTCGCGGGCGATCAAAGGCCAAGTTTTCCAAGACTAAGAAAGGCAAGAGGATGAAAGACCTAACACCTGACAGGGCAGAGCTTGATCAAATTGAAATAGCGCCAATAGATGAAATCCGCGACTTGCAATTAAAGCGGCTTAAATGGTCATTGGCCCACGCCTATGCCAACGTTGGCTTTTATCGCGATAGTTTTGACCAACTTGGGGTGCATCCCGATGATTTAAAATCTCTAGATGATTTGGCAAAGTTTCCTTTTACAACAAAAGCCAACCTGCGTGACCATTACCCATTTGGGCTTTTCGCAGTTGATAAGTCGCAAATTGTCCGGGTGCATGCCTCATCGGGCACCACGGGCAAGCCGACCGTTGTTGGATATACTCAAAACGATATCTCAATCTGGGCTGATTTGGTGGCGCGCTCGCTGCGCGCATCGGGTGTGCGGGCAGGGGATATGGTCCACAATGCCTATGGTTATGGTCTTTTCACTGGCGGTTTGGGCGCGCATTACGGAATTGAAAAACTGGGTGCAATGGTGGTGCCAGTTTCGGGTGGCCAGACCGCACGTCAGGTCATGTTGATCGAGGATTTCAAACCCAAGGCCATCATGGTGACACCGTCCTATATGCTTAATATCTTAGAAGAGTACCACCGACAGGGCTTAGACCCGCGCCAAAGTTCGCTTGAAACAGCAATTTTTGGGGCAGAGCCGTGGACCAACGCCATGAGGCAAGAAATTGAACAGGCTTTTGATATGCATGCTGTGGATATTTATGGTTTATCAGAAATTATGGGCCCTGGCGTTGCCAATGAATGCGTTGAAACTAAAGATGGGCTTCATATTTGGGAAGATCATTTTTATCCAGAGATTATTGACCCGCAAACAGGTCAAGTCGTCAAAGACGGCACCAAAGGCGAGTTAGTTTTTACCACATTGACCAAAGAGGGCATGCCGCTCATCCGCTATCGTACGCGGGATTTAACGCAGCTGCTTCCTGGAACGGCCCGCAGCATGCGGCGGATGGAAAAAGTCACGGGCCGCAGTGATGATATGATTATCCTGCGCGGTGTGAATGTGTTTCCTACTCAGATCGAAGAGCAGGTGATCGCAACACAAAATCTGTCGCCATATTTTCAAATAGAACTAGTGCAAAAGGGGCGGATGGATGGCATGCGGGTGCATGTCGAGGTGTTGCCGGATGCAAACAGCCAAAACCAAAGAACTACCGCAACCCAAGAGCTTACCCAACGCATTAAAGATGTTGTTGGCGTGTCTTGTGAGGTTGAGGTCGCCGAACCCGGCAGTGTTCAACGCTCAGAGGGTAAAGCCAAACGCGTGGTGGATAACCGGCAAGGGAGCTAAAACCATGGCGCGGCCAATCGCTAAAGACTATGAGTTCAAACGGGACCATATTTTAAATTCAGCTGCCCGGCTTTTTGCAAAAGAAGGTTTCGCAGGAGCATCAATGTCGGCGCTTGCCCAAGAATGCAAGATTTCTAAAGCCAATATCTATCATTATTATTCAGGCAAGGACGCGTTATTATTTGATCTTTTAGATAGCTACCTTAAGACCCTTCACCAAAAGCTGACATCTTTAAAGTTAGACGGGGCCCCGCCTAAGCAAAAATTCTTTCTTTTGGTTCGCGAAATTTTGCTCGCCTACCAAGGTATGGATTACCAGCATCAGGTGCAATTAAACGAAATGCAGCATTTGCCAAAAGCACAGCAAGATATTCTTCGCAGTTATCAACGCGATATGATTTCCATTTTGCGCAATGTAATTTCAGAAATAGCACCTGTTGTTGCAGCGCAGGATAAGTCCAAATTGCACGCGGTGACCATGTCGGTGTTCGCGATGCTGAATTGGTTTTATATGTGGAACCGCCAAGAAGGTACAGAGGCCCGTGAAAATTATGCACAAGTCGTGACTGATCTCACTTTAGACGGTATAATATCCGATCATTGATCGTATTGGATCACCAGATGATCCGAGAGAGGATAGGACTGACACGACAAAGCATAGCCTTTGGTGATTTCATCATCTTCTAGCGCATGATTGGCAATCATCTCGATATCGCCTTCAATTACTTTGCAGCGACAGGTCGAACAAACCCCAGCCTGACAGGAAAATGGCGCATCAAGATTGTTTTCAAGGGCGGCCTCTAATATACTTTGATCGCGGCGCATTTCAAACGAGGATGACGCGCCGTCTATGGTGACAGTAACGGATGTTGTCGCTTGATTTTGATCATGGGCATTTGTCTTTGTTTTTAGCTCCAAGCGGCCCGGTTGATTGGATTTAAATAGCTCGTACTTTATTTTTTCTTGGGGCAGCCCATGATGCGAAAGGCTCGACGCAATTAATGTCATCATCGGTTCAGGGCCACAAATAAAGGCACAGGAGATCTGGGGTAGTGAAATCCAGCTTGCAAATACTGCATCTAATTTATCGGTGGTAATACGCCCGGAAAATAGGTCGATTTCCTGAGGGTCATCTTCCAAAATATGCAAAACACTCAGGCGGTTCATGTAGATATTTTTTAAATCTTCCAGCTCTTCGCGGAACATAATCGAGCTTATACGGCGATTGGCGTANAGCAGCGTAAAGCGGCTGTGCGGCTCACGTGCAAGCGTNGTTCTTATAATCGATAACAAAGGTGTAATGCCTGAGCCGCCGGCAAATCCGAGATAGTGGTTTTCTGCTTCGGCATCGAGCGGTGCGAAAAATCGACCTTGTGGTGGCATGGCGTGTAAAACATCACCCACAGCCAATTCACTGTTGGCCCAAGTGGAAAAGGCCCCATTGGCAACATGTTTAATCCCCACTTGCAGTACCGTCTCATCAAGACCGCTGCATATCGAATAGGATCTACGGATTTCTTGTCCATCGAAGTCCTTTTTAAACGTTAGGTATTGGCCTTGGATAAAATCAAAATTTGTTTTGGGATCGGGGCTTAGGCTAACAACAACCGCATCGCGAATTGTCTTTTGAATATCAGTGACGGTCAGAGGGTAAAAACGGGCCATATCAGACTTTCTAAAGGCACTTGAAGTAATCAAAAGGTTCAAGGCACTCTTGGCAGCGCCATTGCGCTTTACAGGGGGTAGAGCCGAATTGACTGATCCTTTCTACATCCACCGCGCCGCATTGTGGGCAACATTTCGGACCACCAGAGGGGTTTGGCGGTGCAATGCCATAGGACTGCAGTCTTTTTTTGCCGCGCTCTGAAATCCAATCAGTTGTCCACGCCGGATTAATCTGCTGCTTTATATCAATGTTCTCAATACCGTTCGAGTGCGCTGCTTTTTCAATTTCAAATCTAATGACTGTGGTGGCTGGGCATCCCGAATAGGTCGGGGTGATCGTGATCTGTAGGCGGTCATTTTGCCAAGCTACATCTCGAATAATGCCCAAGTCCACAATTGAAATTGCTGGTATTTCCGGGTCAGGAACTTGATCCAAAAAGCTCCAAATATGCTTNGTACAAGTTGCCATACTACCAACGCGCATCTGGATAGGCACGCTGCAAATATTGCATCTGTGCTAATAAATGGCCGAGATGTTCACTGTGCATCTNGCCGCTTTTACCGCCTTTCTGGGCAAAGCTGCCTTCCGGGGTGCTTAGCGTAGCCTGCCTAAGAACAGGCTCAATTGTTTGAAGGTAGTCATTTTTCAATTGGCTGGGCAACGGGCCAATATTGGCATCGGCTATGGCGTGATCGACCTCATCATCGCTCAACATCTCGCCAACAAATGGCCACAACCGCTCAAGAGCACTTTGCATGCGAAATCGGCTTTCCTCGGTGCCATCGCCTAAAGTGATCACTGTTTCGCCGGACCGTTCCAGATGNTAGCTGACTTCTTTTATTGCCTTGGTGGCAATGTCGCCAACACGTTGATCACCTGATGTTTGCAATGCCTTAAGGTGCAGAAAATGAAAGGCGTCAAACAGATATTGCCGCATCATGGTGTGGCCAAAATCTCTGTTCGGTTGTTCGACCAAAAGCAGGTTATGAAAGTCATAAACCTCGCGATGAAATGCCAATTCATCCGCCGTTTGTTTGCAACCTTCTAGCTGTCCGGCCAATCCCAGCCAAAGTTGCGTCTGACCGATTAGATCAAGTGCGATGTTGGCCAAGGCGATATCTTCTTCCAANGCTGGTGCATGTCCACACCATTCTGAAAGCCGTTGACCTAAGATCAAGGCATTGTCCCCCAGTCTTAAAGCGCAGTGTTTTAAGGGGCTNCCCATCACATCGCTCCGGCGTCNTCTGGAATATCATAAAAGCTGGGATGCCGGTATACTTTAGAGTTGCTTGGATCATAAAGTGGCCCCTTATTGGCAGGGCTGCTGGCACTGATATCCGCGGCTTTAACCACCCAGATGCTCACGCCTTCATTGCGCCGAGTATAAACATCTCGTGCGTTTCGAATGGCGGCTTCGGCGTCGGCAGCGTGCAGGCTACCCACATGGCGATGGCTTACCCCATGCTGACCGCGGATGAAAATTTCCCAAAGAGGCCATTCGTTTGACATTTGATCGNTCCTATTCTGCGGCCATTTTTGCAGTGGCTTTTTTACGGGCATGGGCCAGCATTGCATCACGAACCCACGCGCCGTCATCCCAAGCCTTGCGGCGTGCTTCNAGGCGCTCTTTGTTGCATGGGCCGTTGCCCTTGAGCACATTAAAAAACTCTTCCCAATCAGGTTGAGAGAAATCATAATGGCCGCGCTCTTCATTCCAAGACAGTTCTGTATCAGGGACTTTAAGTCCAAGAAGGTTGGCTTGCGGCACGGTTTGGTCGACGAATTTTTGCCGTAGTTCATCGTTTGAATTCATTTTAATCTTCCACGCCATGGATTGCTCTGAATGGACGCTTTCTTTGTCAGAGGGGCCGAACATCATCAAAGAGGGAAACCAGAACCTGTTTAGNGCATCTTGNGCCATTCGCTTTTGCGCGGCAGTGCCTTCTGACATTTTCATCATAATGTCGTAGCCCTGACGCTGATGAAAGCTTTCTTCTTTGCAAATGCGCACCATAGCGCGTGCATATGGTCCAAATGATGTGCGCTGCAGGGGCACTTGGTTCATAATTGCAGCCCCATCAACGAGCCAGCCGATNGCCCCCATATCTGCCCAGGTTAAGGTCGGGTAATTAAAGATCGAGCTGTATTTCATTTTGCCCGAAAGCAGATCTTTAGTCAGTTGATCACGGCTAATCCCCAAAGTTTCAGCCGCGCAGTAAAGATAAAGACCATGCCCTGCTTCATCCTGTACCTTGGCCAAAAGAATGGCTTTGCGCTCAAGGGTAGGGGCGCGTGTTATCCAGTTTCCTTCGGGCAATTGTCCAACAATTTCCGAATGCGCGTGTTGGCCAATTTGGCGGATGAGCGTTTTGCGATAACTCTCTGGCATCCAATCTTTGGGTTCAATCTTTTCACCTTGATCAATCCGCTCTTGAAAGTGGCGTTCTTCTAGGCTCATCTCAGAAAGTGGCTTTACATTTTTACNCGTGCTTTTGACCATTTGTGCATACATTAGAATTTCCCCNCTTAAATGCGCTCTATTATCATNGCAACGCCCTGACCCACGCCAACACACATTGTGCAAAGCGCATAGCGTCCTTTGGTGCGCTCAAGTTGATTGACAGCGCTGACAACCATACGCGCNCCCGACATCCCTAGTGGGTGGCCCATGGCAATGGCCCCACCATTTGGATTAACGAAATCTGCATCATCTGGAACACCCAAAGCCCGCAGTGTGGCCAGCGCCTGCGCGGCAAAGGCTTCGTTCAACTCAATCACATCCATATCCGTGATCTTCAGACCGGTTTTGGCAAGAACCTTTTGCGTTGCAGGAACAGGCCCAATTCCCATAATGCGCGGTGCAACGCCGGCAGATTGCATGGCGATAACCCGCCCCTTTGGCGATAGCCCTTGTTTTATNGCGGTGGCTTCTGAGGCCATTAATATTGCAGCTGCGCCATCGTTGACCCCCGAGGCATTGCCCGCGGTCACGGATAGGTCNGTCCCGTTTATGCCGCGCAACTTGGCCAGTTTTTCACGTGCGGTGCCCGGGCGAGGATGTTCATCACAGTCAACAATGATTGGATCGCCCTTNCGCTGGGGCAAAGTGACTGGTGTGATTTCTGCAGAGAATAGNCNGCGTTCCTGCGCAGACGCCCAGCGCTCTTGCGAGCGTTCGGCAAAGGCATCTTGATCTTCGCGGCTGATCGAAAACTCTTCGGCCACATTATCTGCTGTTTGGGGCATGCTATCGGTGCCATACGACTGTTGCATTTTAGGGTTGATAAAACGCCAACCGATTGTGGTGTCATAAATCTCTGCCGCGCGGTCAAAGGCAGCTCTCGCCTTGGGCATGACAAAGGGTGCNCGGCTCATGCTTTCAACACCGCCAGCGATTGCAAGATCATACTCACCAAGCTTTATCGCCCGCGCGGCTTGGCCAACGGCTTCTAGCCCAGAGGCACAAAGTCTATTGACTGTTACGCCCGGTACNGTNTCNGGCAAGCCCGCTAGCAGCGCCGCCATGCGGGCCACATTTCGGTTATCTTCGCCGGCTTGATTGACGCAGCCGTAAACCACATCATCCAAGTTCGACCAATCAACGGTTGGATTGCGCTCTATTAAAGCGGAAACTGGAAGGGCCGCGAGATCATCGCAACGCACGTTTGAAAGCGCGCCAGCAAATTTTCCAATCGGTGTGCGTTGGGCATCGCAAATATAGGCTGAAGTCATGTCTACCGCTCCCTGCATTCTAAACACCATATACAGGGAGCATTCTTATCCGTCAATAATTGCGTTACAAAAAAATAATTTATTAGCAAAAATAAGTAACGGTTAGGGGCTCATTCATTAACGAAGCCTTTGTTCCGTGTTTTTATCAAAGAACAATGCAGAGCCGTGGTCAAAATCGAGCCCAATATCCTGTCCAGTTGACAATTCGTTATCATCGTCAATTTCGACAATAATCCGCTCGCCTGTTTGGCTGTCAAGATAAGCATAACTGACGCCGCCTAAACGTTCGTGAATACCAATTTTCAAACCATTTTTTGACATATCCAAGCGCAAAGCCTTTGGCCTAACCCCAACAGTTACCTTGGTACCGTCAGCTGGCAATTGGATGGATGTTTCAATGGGATGCTCATCGAGTGCAGGTACAATAATTTGGTTTGAACGCACAATACCGTCGAGAAAGTTCATTGCAGGCGAGCCAATAAACCCAGCCACAAATTTATTCTCGGGATTATGGTAAAGCTCCATTGGGGCTCCGACTTGCTCCACATGTCCATCCCGCAATACGACAATTTTATCAGCCAAGGTCATCGCCTCAACTTGATCGTGGGTGACATAGATCATCGTGGCACCAATTTCTTTATGCAGCCGAGCGATTTCCACCCGCATGTCAACACGAAGCTCCGCATCAAGGTTTGACAGTGGCTCATCAAACAAAAATACTTCAGGGCCACGAACAATCGCGCGTCCAATTGCAACCCGTTGCCGTTGACCGCCAGACAAGGCTTTTGGTTTGCGGTCTAAGTAGTCTTCAAGTTTCAATATGCGGCTTGCTTCTGCAACTTTTGACTGAATTTCTGACTTTGGGTGTCCAGTCATCTTTAACCCAAATCCCATATTTTCAGCGACGGACATATGTGGATAAAGTGCATATGTCTGAAAGACCATCGCTACGCCGCGGTCAGCTGGATCTGCTTCAGTAACATCTCGACTACCGATTTGTATCATGCCTTCGGTGGTTTCTTCCAAGCCTGCGATCATACGAAGAAGTGTTGATTTCCCACATCCAGAAGGTCCAACAAAAACACAAAACTCACCATCTTTTATATCAAGGTCAACCCCGTGAATGACCTGTACCTCACCATATTTTTTGAATGTATTTCTGAGTTGTACGCCGGACATTGTTAGCCTCTTTAGGTTGGGAATTGCCAATTTTCTGCTGCTTGGGATATTTCAGATGCAGCTATTTGAAGTCTGGTGGCCTGCGCCTCTAAGCTATCCAAAGAATGTCTTTTGGTGCTAGAAGTGAGCGAGATCGCTCCAAGTGCATTGCGTTTTGAATTTAGGATTGGCACAGCGATACAAATAATCCCAGGCTCATGTTCCTCGCGGTCAAAGGCCATGCCGATTTCTGCAATCTTATCCAATTCAGCACGCAGAGCATCTGCAGATGTTATGGTCGTCGATGTGTATCCATAATATGACTGTTCTGCCATGGCCCGCTCTTGTAGCTTGGCAGGTAAAAAGGCCATGATAGCTTTTCCAACACCTGTGCAATAGCCGGGGCCGGATTTACCAGCCGAGCTGAACATTTCGATTGGTTGCGCAGCATTTCTTTTATCCACATACAGAACTTGGCCCTCGTCCATTTGGGCCAGATGGAGTGTTTCGCCCAGCTCTTTGGCCAGTCTGTCCAATATTGGGCGTGCCACAGGAGCCAATGCACTTTGCCGCCATGCAGCATGTGCAAGTCGGACCAAACGTATGCCCGGCTGGTAGGTTGCGCGGTCACCATCAAAGCTGAGCATTCCTTGGTTGGTTAGAGTTTGAACCAAACGATACAATGTTGCTTTGGGATGAGGGCTATCTGCCAAGATTTCTGAAAAACGAACAGGGCGGTCAAAACTGGCAATTAAGTCCAGAATTTCCAGAGCTTTACCAACCGTACCATCCACAGTGGTCTGTTTGCTCATTTCCTTGCCTTTCCTATGACCGTTTTTAGGTGGCACGAAGTTGTTGACAACCTCTGGGATTCGTCTCATTGTTTCAATAGTTGGAAAAAGGTTTCATTATTTGAGACTAATGTCAACTGGATAAATGGGAGGAACTCATGACAAACACACTTACGACCAAGCTGAGCACGATTGCAGCAACAACAGTTTTTGCTACATCTGCCTTTGCCGGAGATCTGGTTATCAATTTTGATGACTTGAACCCCGGTCCAAAACAAGCGTTTGAAGAAGCGGTTGCGGCATTTGAGGCCGCCAACCCAGACATCAATGTAACAATCAACAACAATGACCGCGAAGCGCATAAATCTGCGATCCGTAACTTCCTGTCAGCAAACCCACCGGATGTAACATCTTGGTATCCGGGCAACCGCATGGGCCCTTTTGTTGATGCAGGGCTGTTTGAACCCATTGATGACCTATGGGCTGAAAACAACCTAAATGAGGATATGGCTGCGGTAAAACCAACCATGTCACGCAACGGAAAAACCTGGGGCGTGCCGTATTCATACTACCAGTGGGGCGTTTATTACCGCAAAGACATCTATGACAAGCTGGGTTTGTCAGAGCCAAAAACATGGAGCGAGTTACTTTCAAACTGTGACGCTCTGAAAGGCGTAGGTGTTACACCCTTTACCATTGGAACCAAATACCTTTGGACAGCAGCGGGCGTGTTTGATTACTTGAACCTGCGGACCAACGGTTATGATGTTCACAACGCTCTGACAGACGGTAAGATCAAGTATACCGACGACCGGATCCGTGCAACATTTGCCAATTGGGAAGAAATGCTGGATCGTTGTTCATTTGTTGACAACCATGCATCTATGGATTGGCAAGGCGGTGTTGCTGCCTTCGCAAATGGTGATGCAGGAATGTATGTAATGGGTAACTTCGCAGTAGGTGCAATGCGAGATGCTGGTTTGACAAATGATCAAATCGATTACTTCCAGTTCCCTGAAATCACACCAGGTCTTCCAATGGCAGAAGAAGCGCCAGCGGATGCGTTCTTTATCCCATCGGGTGCTAAGAACAAAGAGGATGCTAAAAAATTCCTCGCATTTGTTGCGCAGGCTGACACGCAATCCAAGTGGAACGCAATCCTTGGTCAGTTGCCACCTAACTCAAAAGCAACCGTCGGGGATGACAAGTTCATCCAAGAAGGATTTGCTGTAGTGTCTGGTGCTGCTGGTCTTGCTCAGTTCTATGACCGCGATGCGCCGGCCGCTATGGCGTCTGAAGGCATGAAGGGTTTCCAAGAGTTCATGCTAGACCCAAGCAAACTGGATGCAATCCTAGAGCGTTTGGATCAAGTCCAAGCAGAGGTTTATAAGTAATACTAAACCAATTGGCGGGCGCGAGCTGTCGCGCCCGTTTCACCAACTTTGAGGGGCGCAATGCAAACCGGCATCTCACATACACAAGCAACTTGGATGTCGCGCCACAAGTTGGATATAGCGCCCTTTATTTTCTTAATCCCAGCATTATTTTTCTTTTTAATTTACGTTGTAATACCAATTTTCCAATCATTGCAGCTGTCGCTTTATGCATGGAATGGCCTTTATGATGGCAATGGCCAATCCACTGCGACTTTCATAGGTTTGGAAAATTACCGTAATCTTTGGGTTGACCCAAATTTCTGGATTTCAATTAAAAACAACCTTTTATGGCTGTTTCTTTATATGCTGGCTGTTCCAGTCGGATTGATGATCGCTATCTTTTTAAATCAAACTGTCACGGGTATTCGGATTTATAAGTCGCTTTTTTTCTTTCCGTTTGTGATCAGCCAAGTGGTCGTCGGTTTGATATTTGGTTGGTTTTACAACCCCGATTTTGGCATTGTCGCAAAAGTCTGGCAATTTTTCTTTTGTGAAGAAACTATCAATTTTATTGGTAATAAAACAGTCAGATGCGCGCGCCCTGTGCCGGATATATTATCCAGTGCTGACTATGCCACTTACGGCATTATCTTTGCTGGTTTGTGGCCTCAGGTTGCCTATTGCGTCATCTTGTATCTTACAGGTCTTAATAATGTTGCCGCGGATCAAATAGAAGCCGGCCGGCTTGATGGCGCCAAAGGCTGGCGGATGTTGTGGTATGTAGTGCTTCCGCAATTGCGCCCAGCAACCTTTATTGCGGTTGCGGTTACGGTTATCGGGGCTTTGCGATCCTTTGATATGATCGCAATTATGACCCAGGGCGGCCCTTATGGAATGACCAATGCGCTTTCTCACTATATGTATGAGGTTGCGATCAGTGAATACGGCGAGCGCTATGGATACGGCTCATCTGTCGCAACCGTTTTGTTTGCCATAATGATGGTTTTCATTAGCTATTTTTTGTGGCGCATGTACCAAGACGAACGGCGAGGTGCCTAGATGTTTCCACGTCCTATAGAACGGGCAAGTACAACAACTCGTGTTGCCTATCAGTCATTTCTTCCGTTAGCCTTATTTTTATGGCTGTTGCCGCTTCTTGCGATTTTTCTTACGTCCATGCGCGGGTCTAAAGATATCAATACTGGGAATGTTTTTGGCTGGCCAACTGAGTTCAAACTGATCGAAAACTATTACACTGTTTTTGCTCAGACAGAGGCCGTCAAATATTTGATCAACAGTTTTATGATAACCTTGCCCACGGTTGCTATTTCTGTATCTTTGGCGTGCTTGGCGGGTTACGCGCTTGCCGTTTATCGGTTTCGCTTGGCCCTGCCATTATTTTTCCTATTTGTTGCTGGTAATTTTGTACCGTTCCAAATCCTGATGGTACCGGTGCGAGATTTATCCGTTCAAACTGGCCTTTATGACACTATCGCCGGTCAGTTTCTGTTTCATGCAGCGTTTCAAACAGGGTTTTGCACTTTGTTTATGCGGAATTTTATAAAAGCCTTGCCGTTTGATTTAATTGAGAGTGCTCGCGTGGAAGGCGTCGCAGAGTGGCGTATATTTTGGTATATTATCGTGCCGCTTGTTCGGCCTGCAATTGCCGCGTTGGCGGTGTTGATTTTTACATTTGTCTGGAATGATTTCTTCTGGGCCAACGTTTTGACCCAAGGTGAACAAGTTAAACCGATCACGGCAGGTGTACGCGCCCTAAATGGCCAATTTATTAGCAATTGGCATCTGGTTTCAGCAGCCTCGCTACTTGCCGCTGTCCCTCCGGTTGTTATGTTTTTCCTGATGCAACGACATTTCATCGCCGGGCTTACGCTTGGTGCAGTAAAATAGGTGGAGTGCCCTTGGTGGAACAGAAAATTACATTTATTGGAGCTGGCTCTACCATATTTATGAAAAATATCCTTGGGGATATTTTGCAGTACCCAGCGCTTCAAAACTCAAAAATTGCATTGATGGATATAGATCAAACGCGTCTCAATGAAAGTGAACTCGTTGCGCATAAGCTGGTGGAAACACTAGGCGCAGACGCAAAGATTGATACGTATTCCCAACAGCGTGCAGCTCTTGATGGCGCAGACTTTGTTGTCGTTTGCTTTCAAATCGGTGGTTATGATCCCTGCACAATCACCGATTTTGAAGTGCCGAAAAAATACGGATTGCGCCAAACCATTGCCGATACTTTGGGTGTGGGCGGTATTATGCGCGGCCTTCGAACAGTTCCGCATTTGTGGTTTCTCTGCGAGGACATGCGTGCTGTATGTCCTAATGCGCTTATGCTGCAATATGTTAATCCGATGGCCATTAATACCTGGGCCATTGGTGCGCGTTACCCCGATATACGGCAGGTTGGTTTATGCCATTCTGTGCAAGGCACAGCCGAAGAGTTGGCGCGTGATTTAGCGATTGATGTGTCGGATATGCGCTACCGTGCTGGCGGCATTAATCATATGGCGTTTTATCTTGAATTAGAGGGCCGCGATACCTCGGGCAAATGGCGTGATCTTTATCCTTTGCTGCAACAAGGCTATGCACAAAAGCGGATACCTGTTGCGACCGGTGCAAACCCGAGATGTCCTAATTTAGTTCGCTATGAGGTGATGAAGCATTTTGGGCTCTTCGTCACTGAAAGCTCAGAGCATTTTGCCGAATACGTGCCGTGGTTCATCAAGTCCCATCGTCCCGATTTAATCGACCGTTTTAAAGTTCCTCTTGATGAATATCCAAAACGTTGTGAAGAGCAACTGGCCGATTGGAAAGATCAAGTCGTACAATTCCGCACGGCAGCAAAAATAGAGGTTGGCCAAAGCCATGAATATGCCGCCCAGATTATGAATGCGGTTGTGACAGGCTCTCCGGCCGTAATTTATGGCAATATTCCAAATCAGGGATATATTCCCCAACTGCCAGAAGGATGCGCTGTTGAGGTGCCCTGTTTGGTTGATGCCTCGGGCATTCAACCCACTTGTATAGGGGATATTCCGCCACAACTGATTGCGCTTATGCGCACCAATATTAATGTGCAAGAACTAACAGTTCAGGCCTTGCTGACGGAAAATCGGGATTTTATTTATCACGCGGCAATGTTGGACCCGCATACTGCGGCTGAATTAGACCTTGATCAAATCCGCAGCCTTGTAGATGAGCTGCTTATAGAACATTCAAATTGGTTACCGAAATGGCTTCAGGATACGAGGGCGGCATGAGTGGATTTGCGACATTTCACGATCTAAAGGATGCATCGGTTTTCATCACGGGTGGCGGTGCCGGGATTGGCGCTGCATTAACCGAAGGGTTTCTTGCCCAAGGATGCCGGGTGGCTTTTGTCCAACGGTCGGATGCAAGCCAGTTTGCGGAAAAAATGGGTGAAAAATATGGCCATGCCCCTATATTTTTACCTTGTGATATTTCTGATGTTGCGGCTTTGCAAAAGGCTATGGAAATGGGGGCTGAGGCCAATGGTCCCTTTTCTGTTTTAGTAAACAATGCTGCAAATGATACTCGGCATGAGTTACATGGGTTTTCAGTTGAGGCTTTCGATCAATCTATGGCGGTTAATCTAAGGCCGCATTTTTTCACCGCGCAAACAGCCGCACCGGCAATGAAACAAATGGGCGGTGGATCAATAATTAATTTTTCCTCTATTTCCTATATGATGGGCAATGCAGGCTATCCCGCCTATGCAGCTTCAAAATCAGCCATCACGGGTCTCACCCGCTCGTTGGCGCGTGAATTGGGACCTGACAATATTCGTGTCAATGCGCTAATGCCGGGCTGGGTAATGACACAGCGGCAAAAGGATCTTTGGGTGACAGAAGAGGGTCTTGAACAACATTTGTCCCGTCAGTGTTTGAAAAGCCTCTTGTCGCCCTCGGATATCGTGGATGCAACATTGTTTTTGGCATCAAAAGCCAGCCAGATGATGACCGGGCAGGCAGTGGTTGTTGATGGCGGCGTTGTGGTGACAGGTTGATGAAGGATATGCGTGTATCTCAGCCAAACTGGCTTGCAGCCGATTGGGGAACATCCCGTCTTAGGATATGGGCTATGCGCGCCAATGGGGATGTGATCGGTCGGCAATTCAGTGACTGCGGCATGTCCCGACTTGGGAAAAGCGAGTTTGAGGCTGAATTTATTAAGCTTGCAGACCCATTTCTGTCCAATGATACAACTTTGGATGTCATTTGTTGTGGCATGGCTGGTTCGCGGCAGGGGTGGGCAGAAGCCTCTTATGTTGATGTTCCTTGCTATCCTCCTGGGATTGCGAATTCCGTGCAGGTTGAAACAGTTGACCCTCGGATAAACGTGTTTATTTTGCCTGGAATAAAGCAAAACTCACCAGCAGATGTGATGCGCGGCGAAGAAACCCAAATCAGAGGCTTCTTGGCCACAAACCCAGACTTTGATGGGGTGATATGCCTGCCAGGCACCCATACGAAATGGGTACATGTAAGCGCTGGCGAAATTGTGAGCTTTCAAACGTTTATGACTGGCGAGTTGTTTTCTTTACTCAGCAACGCCTCTGTTTTACGCCACACAGTTCAATCAGACGGTTGGGATAAACACGCGTTTCTGCAAGCTGTTGATAGGTCTTTTAGCCGCCCTAGCGCAGCTGCTGCACATCTCTTTACCCTGCGCGCCGAAGCCTTGCTGAATGACCCATATGAAAATGTGGCGCGCTCGCAGTTATCTGGCATTTTGATTGGAATTGAACTGGCCGCCGCCCGACCGTATTGGCTGGGTCAAAATCTAGCAGTTTTAGGATCGCATCAGATTGCAAATGCCTACCAACTGGCGCTTAAAGCTCAAGGGCTTGAGGTGATTATGGCGCAGCCAGAAGAAATGACGCTTGCAGGCTTGAAGCATGCGCATTTCGCACTTCGGAGTATGCCAAGCGATGCGTGAAATTATTGCAATTCTTCGCGGAATAACACCGCCTGAGTGTCTTGCCATAACCGAGGCGTTGATCGCAGCAGGCATTCATAAAATTGAAGTGCCTCTTAATTCACCTGATCCATTTCAAAGTATATTGCGGATGTCGAAAACATTTGGTGATGATGCGGTCATTGGGGCAGGGACAGTACTCACAGCCGAGGATGTGACTAGGCTGGCTGATATTGGAGCCAAAATGGTGGTGTCTCCAGATTGCAATCCCGAGGTTATCTCGGCATCTAAATCAGCAGGCCTGCTGTCCTATCCGGGATGCTTCACTGCCACAGAATGTTTCACAGCTTTGCGCTTTGGCGCGGATGGTCTAAAGATTTTTCCTGCCTCTCTAATGGGACCGAAAGGCTTGTCAGCTCTGCGTGCCGTTTTGCCTCCAAAATCTGCTCTTTATGCTGTTGGTGGCGTCGGCCCCGATAATTTTGCCGACTGGCGCCGCGCAGGCGTTACGGGGTTTGGGCTTGGAACAAATCTTTACCGACCCGGAATTGATAGCCAAACTCTTAAACAGCGTGCTGAGATGATAGTGAAAGCCTATGATGAGGGTGAGCAAGAATGACCGTTTTTGATCCTACCCCCTGCCAGTTGGGTGAGGGGCCGTTGTGGCATCCAACTCTGAACAGGCTTTTTTGGTTTGATATTCTGTCTAAGCAATTGCGTATGGCGCATGAAGATGAAGTCACCGTTTGGGACTTTCCCGGACATGTTTCAGCGGCAGGCTGGATCGATCAAAACAGCCTACTGATAGCCAGTGAAACTGCGCTTGAAGTATTCGATATATCGACTGGGCGAACGGACCGTATTGTTGCGCTTGAAGCGGACAATCCCAAAACACGCTCTAACGATGGGCGAGCTGATCCCTGGGGCGGCTTTTGGATCGGTACCATGGCGAAGGATCATGAAAAACACGCTGGTGCCATCTATCGCTATTTTCGCGGCGAGTTGCGCCAAATTCTGCCAAATGTGTCGATTTCAAACGCCATTTGCTTTGCGCCAGATGGTAGTTTTGCCTATTTTGCAGACACCCGCTGTCAAGCCATCCAAAAATGGCAATTGAGCGAGGTGGATGGGTGGCCAGTGGGTGAACCAGAGCAATTTATTGATCTGAGGCAAGAGAACCTTAACCCAGATGGGGCCGTTGTAGATGCAGTCGGAAATATTTGGAATGCCCAGTGGGGTGCCCATCGGGTGGCGGTTTATGACCCAGAGGGAAACTTCCTTAACCAAATCACTTTTCCAGCCAGCCAAATATCCTGCCCGGCCTTTGGTGGTGCGGACTTATCAACATTATTTGTCACCTCTGCGGCCGTTGGTGTTCGTGAACCATTGGCAGGGCAGACATTTTTTCAAGCAACCAAAGCCTTAGGTCAGGCAGAACATCAGGTTATTTTATGAGTTTTTCATGCAGCGTAGTTTAGGGACCTGTTATTATCCGGAACATTGGCCCAAAGAGATTTGGGCGGATGATGCAAAGCGTATGGCCGACGCAGGGCTGACTTGGATCCGTATTGGCGAATTTGCATGGAAAAGGTTAGAGCCCAGCGAGGGTGAGTTTGAGTTTGAATGGCTTGATGAGGCCATCGATATATTGGGCAGAGCCGGTCTAAAGGTTGTTTTGGGCACGCCAACAGCCACGCCGCCAAAGTGGGTTTTGGATAAATATCCCGATATGCTGGCGGTAGATATTGAGGGCCGTCTAAGGCGATTTGGGTCCCGCCGGCATTATTGTTTTAGCCATCAAGGCTATATCGAGCAGTGCCGTGATATTGTTACTAGATTAGCTCAACGATATGGCGGTAACCCTTATGTGCAAGCATGGCAAATTGACAATGAATATGGCTGTCATAACACCTCGCTGTCTTATTCCGACGCAGCGCGTAAGGGATTCCAAGAATGGTTGAGAGCAAAGTTTCCAAGTCAGAATAATAATGGCGATATTGAAGCGTTAAATAAGGCGTGGGGAAATGTTTTCTGGTCAATGGACTATGCCTATTTTGAAGATATTGATCTTCCTAATCTAACCGTGACCGAGCCAAATCCAGCGCATGTATTGGCGTTTCGGCACTATACCTCAGACCAAATTGTTCGCTTTAACCAAGCCCAGCTTGAGATTATTAAACGCCATTCGCAGGCGCCTGTAACCCATAACTACATGGGCCGCATTACTGATTTTGACCACTTTAAAGTTGGTTCTGAGATGGATTTTGCAAGTTGGGACAGCTACCCGCTTGGCTTTTTAGAGGACCGTGTTGGCGCCACTGTTGAAGATCAAAAACATTATGCACGCCAAGGCCACCCTGATTTTCAGGCTTTTCATCATGATCTTTACCGGGCTGTTGGCAAGGGCCGCTGGTGGGTGATGGAGCAACAGCCGGGTCCGGTAAACTGGGCGCCATACAACCCCGCACCGCTGGATGGCATGGTGCGGCTTTGGACATGGGAAGCTTTCGCCCATGGCGCAGAAGCGATTTGTTATTTTCGCTGGCGTCAGGCGCCCTTTGCACAGGAACAATTGCATTCAGGTTTACTGCGCCCCGACAGTGTCGCAGCCACTGGATTGAAAGAGGCACAAAAGGTCGCCCAAGAGTTGGCCTCGGCCCCAACGGTTACGCAGCGTCAGGCTTCGGTTGCTATTGTCTTTGATTATGCCGCTGATGCCGCATGGGATATTCAGCCGCATGGTCAAGGGCTAAGTTACTTTGGACTGGTGTTTGATTGCTATTGTGCTTTGCGCAAGCTGGGTCTTTCGATTGATTTTCTTTCGGCAGAAACACGTGATTTTAGTGCCTATAAACTCGTGCTGGCACCGGGTATGATGCATATGCCAAATGACTTGAAGCAAGCGCTTGCTGAGAGCGAAAGCCAAGTTATTCTTGGGCCACGTAGCGGTGCACGTGATATACATATGACAATCCCTACACCGCTTCCTCCTGATTTTCCGGGTCTTGATGTCACAGTAACTGCGGTGCAAAGCTTACGGCCTGATTTACCCATGCCTCTGTCGACGGGTGGGGCAATCATTTGCTATCATGAGGATTTGGAAAGCAGTGCCGAGGTTGTGTTATCATCTACAGAAGGACACAAGGTTGCGGTTCAAAAAAATAACCTGCTTTATCTTGGAGCATGGCTGGATCAGGAGGGCTTTTTAAACTTCTTTGAACATTGCTGCATTACAGCAGGGATTACGACCATTAAAATGCCCAAAGGCGTGCGCCGCCGATTAACTGGCTGTGAAGAGTTTTGGTTTAACTATAACCCACAGGCTGTTGAAACTAATGTAGGAAATATAATGNCNGCNGATTTCATAAANAAAGAAATTTCAGAAAAATCTTAGCTTTGTTACGCCGTTCTCTTTGGCCAAANGATATACTTAAAAATACCNAAAGAGCTNNTCGCTTGTGGTTAAATTGGATTCTTTCGCAGTAAGTAACTGTCCATGATCCAACCATGTTCGGCGCGGGCATTCGCTCTAAGCACTTTTATGTCTTCGCAACATTGATGCAAAGGTCCTGATGCTAAAATTTGCTCTGGCATGCCCAAAAATGCGCCCCACCAAATGGTATAGTCTTTGCCGTCTAATTGATCAAAAGAGCAATCCCCATCCAGCATTACAACCACTGTTTTCACCGTGTTTGGCCATCCGCCATCACGTAGGTTTCGACCAGTCATAATCATAACGGGCTCTGCCAATGTGTTCAGTGGTATCTTATGTGCAGCCGTCAAAAGCTGCAGCGAGGTCAGACCAGGCACCACATTGATACTCACTTTCTGCTCCTCGGCAATCAAGCGATTCGCAATTCTTAGGCTGCTGTCATAAAGAGATGGATCACCCCAAATCATCAATGCGACGCGTCCCCCGTTTGGGCAGTGTTTGAAAATCTCATCTCGCCACAGCAGGGCAATTTTCTCATGCCAGTCTGTTACCCGTTTTAAATAGGAACTTTCCTTAGGGTCACGAACCGGAAGCCTAAATAGTGCAATTTGTGGAATTGGAGAGAGCAATTTTTCGCAAATAACTGCTCTAAGATCAGCAAGATCAGATTTTTCATTTCCCTTTTCTGGGATGAGTATGAGATCGGCATTTTGCAACGCTTTTATCGCCTGACCGGTCAGGTGATCTGGGTTGCCCATACCAATGCCAACAAGAACAAGATCGATCATAAACAAGGGTCCTAAAAAATCCGNNCTCTGAAGTCTGCAGAGGCCATGTTTTTACGTCAAGGAAAAGTTCAAGCCGAGTAGTAAACNNGTGCCTGCACAAATCCTGTTTTTTCCAAAGATCGTATTGTTTTTGNGCCNGCAANTACGGCTAAATCAACTAGAGGCTCGATGATGATCACAAGCANATACGCAAGTCCAAAGNTGGTCACCGAGGCCAGNGTTTCTGCGCCAAACCCTTGGCCATAAAAGGCCCANAANGCGACCCAAGCCACAACACCGGCTTGGTATATGGTCGACAGCTTGAGCGCTTGCAGATAGTTCAAATCTNCATAGGCCGTATTTGGGGCGATCACGCGNTTTGCAAGCGCAGAAACAGCAAATAATGGCACTAATAGAGTGGTGGTATTTATGAAATACNGCGGTAGATCGGCNGGCGCAAAGAGCAGACCTTGCAAAAGCAAACCAGCCGCAAGGCCAAACGCGGCCGGAGCTACGCCGAAGAGTAAAAACAGGGTTGATCCTAAGATGAAGTGAACTTCAGACACTCCAACAGGAAAGTGGGGAAGTACCTGAAAAAATGTAAAGGTCGCAGCCATGGCCAANANACAGCGCGATGCAAAGGACGCAATTCNTGCCGAATTAAGTGACTGAAGTGTCAATTTAAAACTGTACCAACCGGCGCCAGCGGCGGTGGCGTAACTAAGTGCAATTTTTACACCATTTACAATTCCNGGTTCGATGTGCATTTTTTTCCTTCTGCTCACTACCCCGTGAGCTGTTCATAGGTTTCAATGCGGCCCATATCAGGCCGNTATTTTNNTTTTGGCCNGTCTCCGGGCTTGCAAAGTGGATCGAGTTTCCCGCCTTCTCATGCTAAATGGCACAATGGCAATTGGGGTCTCTCTTTGCCTACCGTTGCGGGGGCAGCGCCGGACTTTGGCAGTNATTTGTGCCAGTACCGGTTTCCCGTTTCACTGCCAAGACCACTGTCTTAGCAGCNCCATCAACNCGCTCAGTTAAGCAGGGCAAACCAAGGGGTCAAGATAAATCNCGNCACTTATGGCGAATCCCCGATACAATCGCCGTCTGCATCTGCCAAGGGGCCGATCAAAATCAAGCCTGGCGCTGGTCCTGGATCTTGTTTGAGATANTCTGNNAGTTCCGCAAGTGTGCTGTGATANANGTTTTCATTCTCGGTCGAGACACTTTCCGCCAAGAGTGCGGGCGTTTGTGGTGAGAGACCATTCGCAACAAGCAATTCAGCCAGCTTAGGAAAGGTGCGTTTGGGCATATAGACAACTGTCGTACACTGCGGATCGGCTATTGCCGCTAGGTTTATATCCTCGGGTAGAGCTCCGGCNACATCATGCCCTGTAATGAACTGTACTCGCCGGGCTGAATGCCGGCGGGTAAGTGGTATCTTTGCCGCGGCAGCTGCTGCGCTTGCGGCGGTTATTCCAGGAATNANTTCAAAGTCGATATTTGCAGTTTGCAGCGCGACGAGCTCTTCTTCTAGGCGTCCAAATATTCCCGGATCACCAGATTTAAGCCGCACNACATGTGCGCCTTGNGATGCATAGTCAACCAGCAATTGGCTCACATGATGCTGCTTGGGGGAAGCGCGTCCCGCNCGTTTGCCAACCCCAATCAACTCGGCTTGAGACCCAGCATGATCTAGTATTGGTCCTGATGACAGGTCATCAAATAGAATCACTTCTGCCGCTTTTAAGCGCTGAATGGCTTTTACCGTTAGCAATTCNGGGTCACCCGGACCAGATCCGACAAAACTTACAAATCCCGTCATNATGAAGCCTTCGATATATAGTGNAAGAAAGTCCCCGTAGCGTGACCGCGCACAGAACCCGTTTCCGGCACTTTTTGACTATCTGCATCAACAACNTCGGCTAACGGCTCGTCAGGCTGATCTATAATTGTTGAATAATGAAACTCATGACCACGAAGTGCTGTAGCAGTGGCAAAGCCAGCCATGGGTGATTTTAACCGGGCGAGGCGGTATCCAAGATGAAACTTGCGCTTTTCATAACTGGTCACAAGACCGAGCAGGCCTGCCATTTGATGCGAGGTGCCCTCTTTATCAATCAATGCCGCACCCATTGCCATATACCCCCCGCATTCGCCGTGTACCGGTTTGCTTTTGGCGTGAAGGCGCAGGCTGTCCATGAACTGAGAAGCTGCAGCCAATCGGCCAGCATGCAACTCGGGATAGCCGCCAGGCAACCAAACTATGTCGGCATCTGGTGGAACTTCATCATCTTGAAGCGGGGAAAATGGTATCACCTCTGCTCCATGGTCGCGCCATCCCTCTAAAAGATGCGGATAGGTAAAGGAAAAGGCCGCATCGCGTGCAATAGCGATTTTTTGAGCAGGCGGTTTTGGCAGCGGTCCTGACCCTGCTGCACCAGCGCAGTGTGCCGCCTGAATTAGCGCCTGTAGATCAATGTTATCATTTAGAAATTTAGCATAGGTTGTGATTGCTTGTTCCAGATCTGGATGTTCAACCGCTTGGATAAGTCCCAAATGCCGTTCGGGAAGAGTTAAATCGCCACGTCTAGGCAATACACCCAAAACAGAAATCCCCGCTTTTTCAAACCCTAAGCGAGCCAACCGTTCATGTCGCGGACTGGCCACTCTATTTAGGAT
>PBSX01000072.1 GCA_002726375.1 Marinovum sp. | reverse complement strand
TTGATAGAAAAAGGGTATTGGACGCCCGGACGAAAAGTATCCGTAGAACTTCCTGATGGTTCAGCAAGACAGGGTGAATTATCCGCTCTGCCTTTCGAGTGATATTCGAGCATTTAAGGCAGTAAGCTAACCAGGTTTCGACTGAAATATGGTTTTCAAGCTGGTAGCGGCTGACATGCGCACTGTTTTGGCTTGGGCATATCCCTTTGAATGACACCAATCATGTGCTGCCTCAAAAGATGGAAATTGGATCACCGCATTTCGATCCCCGGGTGGTGTGACTTAATAGTTGATCGAGCAGCGTCCGGGCACAATGCAGGTACCACCGTAATGTTCAATTGTTGGTAAAACCATTTTTAAGCGTTTTTTGCACATCGCCGAAGTTGATCAACGCCTTTTTACTTTTGCATGGTTGTTTTTTGCAAGATTATAACCACCCGTCAATAATCATATTACTTGTGCTCCCTCACATCTAAAGTAAGTTAGAAAGGGTTCGTAGATAATTTCCGACAATTTGGAAAGATATTGAAAACATTTCTGATTGATGTAGCGTGATTGGGACTTTTTTATACAAGGAGCAAAAATCTGTTTCGATTTATTGTTTATATTTTTTTATTTATCACTGGCAGTTCTGGTTTTGCAGATACGATCGCAAAACGCGTACAAATCTATTTGAATCTGTCTGGCTATAATGCCGGTACGATTGATGGAATAATTGGGCCTAAAACTCGGCAATCAATCATTGTGGCTTACAATGAAGCAGGTCTTGAATTCGATAATATAATTGACGAAGAAGACCTATCCCAACTACGGCAAATCTACTTTGATAATGGCCGACAATCATGGCTAATGAATCCTTTGCTTTCCAAAGTCATGGATGTGGCAGATGCAAGGCATTTTTTGGAAAGAACCGGGATCGGCGCAAATCCATTTGATATTCAAAATCTGGTGGGTGTACCACGCGCCGACGCTATTCATGCGCTTCTCAGTCAAATGGATGGCACTGTTCAAAGCCCTTTGCCTGATTTTGTTTTTGACACTGACACCGAATACTGGGTTCGTTGGGATTATGATGAGCCTGGACGACAATCGTTTCGTGTCGCGCGGGATAGAGAAATTGCAGAGTTCCGCACATGGTGGATTCGCGAGATGATTGAGACTACAAAACCCCAAAACGAAAGGCTGTTATTATTTTGGACGGATCACTTTCCGGTTGAATATTCGGCGATAGACGAAGAGGCTTTTTCCATTGCCAAACAACATCTGATGTTTCGTCAAAATGGGTTTGGAAATTTCAAAACATTGATCAAAGCAATAATTCGTGACCCAGCCATGCTCAATTATCTGAATGGTGAAAATAACAATAAGAAAGCTCCAAATGAAAATCTTGCGCGTGAATTAATGGAGCTCTTCGTTTTAGGTGAGGGCACGTATGATGAAACTACAGTTAAAGAAGCGGCGCGCGCTTTAACTGGTAAAAGAATCAACCGTATGAAAGGCTTCGAATATCACCTTCATCCACGCCGACATGACCAGACCACCAAAACACTTTTTGGAAAAACGGGACATTTTGACGGCGATGATTTGATTGATATATTGCTTGCACAGCCTACTGTCAGCCATTTTATCACCGAAAAGCTTTGGTCCTATTATGTTTCGGAGACCGATCAAAACCAATCTGAGATTGACCACATTTCGAAAGCTTTTCGGAATTCGAACTTCGAAATTCCAGTGCTTCTGGCCGAATTGTTTTCCTCACCGTCCTTTTGGGCTGATCAATCAAGAGCCACAATTGTAAAGTCACCGGTTGATTTAGTTATCGGAACCATTCGCTCGACTGGCTATCTACCCGTTGATTGGCAAAGTAGTGGAAGTGCAATGGCTAATCTAGGTCAGCATCTCTTTGAACCGCCAAATATTGCTGGCTGGTCAAGAGGAGCGGGGTGGGTTACCCCGGCCAGTTTACTGAATAGAACAAAATTCGTGACTGACTTTTTTGCGAAAGAAGGCTCAAGCCTTGCTGATCTGGCAACAGATAGCCCTGAAATGATGTTAAACAGACCAGATAAAATTATTGTGCGCTATGGTGCAGAGAACTTTGAAGGTCCGCCTAAATTCAAAGTAAAATTATTGAAGAAGAAAGAGGGTAAAAGTTATGCGGTCAATGTTTGGCGATCAAAAACGATCACAGCAAAAGGCGGGCATGATACGGGACTTTTTGGCCGCCTTGAAAGAAGTCAAATCCCTTGGGTGATTACGGATTTAGATTATGATCCTAGCACTAGTTTTGACGCTGTAGCGATTGAGTTTATGAATGATCATTGTTGTGGGCCTGGTGGATCGGATTCAGGTGACCGCAACCTATTCATCGAGTGGGTAAAGGTCGGTGATAAGTTATTCTTAGCGCAAGACGGGGAACAGATATCTGGATGCAAAAACGGCAACCAAAATCCGGGGCATTTGCATTGCTCGGGCATTGTGAAAATGAGCCAAGGCGAAAATATTACCCAAGAAAAAACGCCGCCTGACTATCAAGAAAATCAGTTGGTGGTCGAGCGCGCAACTTTTTTCCATGGGAAAAAATATGACCCCAAAGAAAATTGGAACGAGATCAGTTTGGGGCTTTTAAATGTCGATTTTAATCATCATTGGCAATCTGGAATGCGGGTGAACTTAATCGTGGAAAATAATAATGAGATTTTCCTGGAAATTAACGATTTAGAATGCTCTGATACTTGTTTGCAGGGTAAATGGCCTAAATCTGCGCATAAAGGGCGATTGGATCAAAAGTTCATTCGGATTTCCTTGGGACCGCGTGAAACTAGGCAAACCCGCCAAAACTTTGAACAGCTCAGCCAATTGGATAAGCTCTTTGTCGCAGCCCTTTGGCAAGCCATGCCAGACCTACTTGTTGCAATGCAGGCAGGGCGCAATTTTGATAGAAGAAATGGAAAAGAAGTCTTGGCAAGTTGGAGCAAAAAATTTGCTTATATGGAGCGAAGGCTGCGGAATTCTCGATATGTAATCCGTTATCCGGTTCCAAAGGTAAGGATCGCAAAAGACACCCATAAAAAGGCTGATGGAATGATGGCAATGGCCATGTCGGCAATTAAAATTACCCCACCGGTGCCAGCTTCGCACATCTTTGTAGAAACAAACATAGAATGGGAACAGATGCTAAGTGAAATGTTTTTGGACGATGAGATTGCAAACGCAATTTTAGCGCTGCCACCAATATCCGTTTCAATTAAGGGTTCTCCGACGGATTTCATCGCAGATCCTGTTTATCATTTAAAGTGAGGGCAATATGCACAGACGCTTTATTTTGAATTCCTTATTATCTGGACTTATTTTACCGCTCGTGCCGGTAAAATTAGCATCAGCTGCTGCAAAGACAGGGCGCCGGATAGTTTTAATTGAATTGTCTGGCGCCAATGACGGGCTAAATACCGTTATTCCTTTCGCCAATGACAGATATTTTAATCTTCGACCAAACTTGGCTATCGAAACAAAAGATCGCTTTAGTATTTCAAATTCTCTGGCGCTTCACAGTGCATTATCAGACCTTGGAGAAATTTGGGAACGCGGCCAATTGGCCATTATTCAGGGCCTCGGGTATCCAGGAGCCAATCGATCACATTTCAAATCTATTGCCCTATGGGAAACAGGAGGGGATGGCTCAGGCTCTGGCAAAACGGGTTGGCTTACCGAAGATATTGAAGGCCTGGGAACTACTCATGATTTTGATGCGCATGGTATTAGTTTAGATGGTGGGATGGGCGTTTTTACCTCAAAAAATGGTGTATGGTTATCTATGACGTCTGCAGAGCAATTTAAGCGCTTAAGCAAAACGACACTGACAGCTAAGTCAACATCTCAAAATCCAGCTCTTGAAATGCTTTTAACGCGCGCTGCGGCTTTGAATTCATCAATGGAAAGTATTACAAACAAACTCAGCAGCTCGCGAAGCCGTCATTTCAAAATTCGTGCCGGAGATTTGGGGCGTCAACTCTCTCTTGCATCTACGCTTATTGCTGCTGGTATAGATACACCAGTTTTAAAAGTTAAAATTGATGGCTTCGACACCCATGAAAATCAATCTTGGCGGCATCAGCGTCTTTTGGAAAACCTTGGTCGCGCCCTGTCTGGTTTTGCCCAACAAATGCAAAAAATTGGCCAGTGGGACAACACATTGGTTTTAACATATTCTGAGTTTGGTCGGCGCGCTGTTGAGAATTCAACAAACGGTACTGACCATGGTACTGCCGCCCCACATTTTTTGTCAGGCGGTGCTATCAACGGCGGGATTTATGGTAAACACCCAAGCTTATCCGCGCTTATTGATGGTGATATGCAATTTACTATGGATTATCGGTCTGTTTATGAGTGGATTCTTTCACAATGGTTTGAAATAGAAAAAAACAGATTTTCTCAGTATCGGACAGCTAAATTGAATTCACTAATGACATAGTTAGAAACAAAATTTATTATTTTATGAAATTAACTCAATATTACAGAATATTAGTTTGAGCTCTATTGAAGTAAAGAAATTCCAAAAACATTGTAGCTAAAGTCAGCACGCAAAATATGCTTGCCTTGAAGCCGTTAGTTTAAGTGATCATCCTTTCGAAAGTAAAGGCGAATAGGTCAGCAATAATTTTTTTGTCTTTTCTCTCCTTTCTATACATGCACGAACCCATGCGGGAAACTCAATTTAATATTCAGATATAGATGCGGTAATAAGGCTCCAACGTACGTTTACCGCAGTGGGAATTCCAAAGGCCCCATCGCGGCGTCAGTCCTTGATATCATACTGTTCTAAGCAGCCGCTGTGGCATTCAAACTTTAGGCAATTAGCCTTCACAAGTTTGAAATTTTTACATGGCGGTTGGGATTGAATTTGTAAAAAAATTGTATCATCCTCAAGAGAGTAGACCTCGATAATCAGCAGACCGCAGTGATATGTTTAAGAGCTCATCCACTGAAAGCGAGAGGCAAAAATGGCCAAAATAAATGAAATTATANAACATCCTGACATGGCAATCGAGATGCCGGATGGATGCCGGTTATCCGCCCGCGTCTGGATGCCTGCCAATGCTATAGACTCGCCCGTTCCTGCCATTTTNGANTTTCTTCCCTATCGCAAACGTGATGGAACAACTGCACGCGATTGCCTCACTCATCCTTATTTTGCAAAAAATGGGTATGCCTGCATTCGAGTGGATATGCGCGGCAATGGCGATAGCCAAGGCATCATGGAGGATGAATATACCGAGCAAGAACTTAGCGATGCTGAGGCAACCGTCACCTGGCTCGCACAGCAAGCTTGGTGCAGCGGCAGCGTTGGAATGATGGGGATCAGTTGGGGTGGGTTTAATTCACTGCAAGTGGCTGCCCGTCAGCCATCAGCTTTAAAGGCCATAATAACGCTCTGTTCAACGGTCGACAGATATGCGGATGATATTCATTTCAAAGGCGGATGCCTGTTAAATGAAAATCTTGGCTGGGGATCGACCATGTGGGCCTATTCATCCCGTGCGCCNGACCCTGCTTTGGTGGGGGATGCGTGGCGCGATATGTGGCNGGCGCGNCTTGAGGCAGATCCATTTTTACCAGCGGTCTGGCTTTCTCATCANAACCGAGATGCCTATTGGGAACATGGCTCAATCTGCGAGGATTATTCCACGATCAAGGCGGCCACGTTGGCCGTTGGCGGGTGGGGGGATGGGTATAAAAATACAGTCTCCCATTTGGTCGAAAACCTATCTGCGCCTGTGAAAGGGATCATTGGACCATGGGTGCATAAATATCCGCATTTCGCCGTGCCAGAGCCGCGCATTGGGTTTTTACAAGAAGCGCTGCGTTGGTGGGACCATTGGTTGAAAGGAAAAGATACCGGGGTCAACAAAGACCCTGATTATACAGCCTATCTCATGGACGGTGTGCGGCCAAAGACTTGGTATGAGCAGCGAACGGGTCATTGGATTGCCTCGAACAACTGGCCGGATGAACTTGGCCATGATCATTGGCACCTGCAGCCCGGGGGTGTTCTTGCAGGGCAGGCGGCCGACTTAAGCGAGCTTATTGCATCGCCGCAAACCTGTGGGGCGGCCTCGGGCGAATATTGCGCTATTTGGCTCGGTCCGGAAATGCCCGGGGATCAACGCAGCGACGATGCCCTATCAGCGTGTTATACATCCGCACCGCTGATACAGGATTTGGACATTGTGGGCGCTCCAAAAGTCACGCTAAAACTGAGCGCAAATAAACCAGCCGCACAGATTGCTGTGCGTTTAAATCATGTACATCCAGACGGNGCATCAACGCGCATCACCTATGGAGTTTTNAATTTATGCCACCGCAATGGCCACGATACCGCCGTAGCTTTGGTGCCGGATGAGACTATTGAAATTTCNCTAAATCTTGATCAAATCGCATACCGTGTTCCGCGGGGGCACTCTATTCGGGTCGCAATTTCATCCAATTACTGGCCGTTACTCTGGCCGGTCCCTGAGCCTGCTGAACTGCACTTAAAGGCAGGCGTGATTGATATCCCCAATCGGCCAAGCGGGACCACGGATGAAAGAATATTTCCACAACCCGAAACTGATGCGCCATGGGAAATTATGACTATCCGTCAGCCTAGTCATCAAAGGCGCCATACCACGGATATGGTGAATGGATCAGAAACGCTTGAGATTATTGATGATTTTGGATCTGTAAAGGACTTGGATCATGGGTTGGTCAACGGGGGGGTGGCCCGGGAATGGTGGACAATTCACCCTGATGATCCGCTCTGTGCAAACGGCCAAACACACTGGACCTGTGAAAATAGCCGTGGTGATTGGTCTGTACGCACAGAAACATATGCAAAGATGGTTTCAGATGNGGATTACTTTTATCTTACAGCACGCNTAGAGGCTTATGAAAATGATGCTTTGGTCTTTGAAAAAGACATCTCAGAANAGATTAAAAGGGATCTCAGGTAATAGGCTAACTTTCCAAATCGGCGCGTTTGGCGTTTAGATTGGTCAACCAATCGGGGTCCATCTCTGGAACTGAGGACAGCAGTAATTCGGTATAATCCGGATGCGGTGGCTGAAAAACCTCGGTTTTTCGGCCCTGTTCAACGACCTTTCCTTCGTTCATAACCACCACTTGATCCGAGATGGCCTTGACCGTGGAAATATCATGCGTGATAAACAGATAAGTCAGTCCCAATTCTTTTTGCAANCGCAGTAGTAGCTTTAGAATGCCTTCCTGAACAATCTGATCAAGGGCCGAGGTAACTTCGTCGCAAATCACAAAATCTGGATTGGCGGCCAAAGCCCGGGCAATACAAATACGCTGTTTTTGACCACCGGACAATTCGCCTGGAAGGCGCTCGAGAAAGCGGCCATCCAGTTCAATCATCTCAAGCAATTCAAGAATGCGNTCATTNTTGGCTTTGCCACGCAGACTAAGATAGAATTCCAGCGGCCGCCCAATAATATCGCGCACTGTTTGACGGGGGTTCATCGCCGTGTCGGCCATTTGATAGATCATTTGAATACGGCGCTTTTGATCTTTGCTGCGATCGGCCAAGGCCGGCGGTAATTCGGCGCCGTCAAAATGGATGCTGCCAGCGGTTTGTGGCAGCAGGCCAGTGATAACGCGCGCTGTTGTCGATTTTCCTGAACCAGACTCGCCGACCACTGCGACAGTTGATCCTTTGGGAACTTCGATATCAACGTCAAACAAAACTTTTGATGTGCCATAGGCTGCATCAATGCCCCTCAGCGATAAGATACTCTGACCTATTTCCTGTTCTTGCTTTTCCAACGCGCGCACGGACCAAAGCGATTTGGTGTAGCTTTCTTTTGGCGTGCTTAACATCTCGCGGGTAGGGGCCTCCTCTACCTCATAGCCGTAGCGCAGAACCTTTATGAAATCGGACATCTGGGCCACCACAGCAAGATCATGGGTGATGTAAATCGCAGCCGTATTAAACTCTTCGACAATTTTGCGCATTGAAGACAACACTTCCACCTGCGTTGTCACATCCAAAGCTGTGGTTGGTTCATCAAAAACAATTAAATCCGGCCGCGGTGACATTGCCATTGCCGTCATTACGCGCTGTAATTGCCCGCCGGACACCTGATGCGGGTAGCGGTCACCGATATGCTCAGGATCGGGTAAATTCAACGCGTCATAAAGGATACACGCATCGCTGTAGGCTTCACTGCGATCTTTAAGGCCAGAGCGAATTGTCGAAGCCGTGGTTTGCACAATAAGCCGATGTGCAGGGTTGAATGAAGCTGCAGCCGACTGAGCAACATAAGTCATTCGATTGCCCCAGAATTTTCGCCGCTCAGCATCGCTTAACTTTGCCAAGTCTACACCGTCAAAGATAATTTCCCCGGCTGTTATCCGGCAACCTGGCTGGGTATAGCCCATAGCGGCAAGACCCAGAGTGGATTTTCCGGCACCAGATTCGCCAATCAGTCCCATGACCTCACCACGCCTCAGTGTAAGGTCAACGCCATTGACGATGTCATGCCACTTTTCATCTGAAAATCCTTGGATTTTTAAGCCTTTGATATCAAGCAGGATATCGCCTTTTGGACTGCTTTTATTCATCGCGAATACCACTTGTTTTGTGCAAGAACCAATCCACAACAAAATTGACCGCCACTGTTAGCAATGCAATAGCCGACGCAGGCAGCAACGGTGTTAGACCAGCTTTCAGATCATATTGCGCAAATTGGATTAACGAGGCGTTTTCGCGGACCATTGATCCCCAATCCGCTGTGGGTGGTTGAATGCCAACACCTAAGAAAGATAGTGCAGCAATTGCAAGAAAGACAAAGCAGAAGCGCAACCCAAATTCAGCAACCAGAGGCGGCATTATATTGGGCAGAATTTCGCGCCGCATTATCCATCCTATGCCTTCGCCCCGCAGGCGTGCCGCTTCCACATAATCCATAACCACAACATTAATAGCCACTGCGCGCGTTAGGCGAAACACGCGTGTGCTATCTAGAACGGCGATAATTATAATAAGGTTAACCACAGTTGAGCCAAAAATTGAAAGCAGTACCAAAGCAAAAATTAGGCTGGGAATGGCCATAAGAACATCCACGGTACGGCTTAGAAATTGATCCAGATAGGATCGATTAATCGCCGCAGCCAGTCCCAAAGTGCCGCCAATCAAAAAAGCAAGAAAAGTGGTTGCAACCGCAATGCCAACAGTATTGCGTGCACCAAAAATCATCCGCGAAAATATGTCCCGTCCTATTTGATCCGTGCCAAAAATAAATTCGGAACTCCAAGGCGCATAGGGTACTGGAAACACCTCAGCTTCGCCATAGGGTGCAAAGAACGGCGCAAAGATTGCAACAATGGCATAGATAATAATAACGGCCATCCCAAAACGGGCGGTCATTGGGGACTTTTTTAAGTCCAGCTTTAATCTTGTCCAAAGAGTGCGACGTTCTTGAAACGCGCCGACTTCGCCAAGTGCAGAATAGGTTTCAGGTTCTTGTGTCATTTTGGGTGCAGAAGCCTCGGATTGGTTATGATGCCAATGATATCGGCTGTCAGATTAAGCAGGATATAGGTCATGGCAAAAATCAGGGCGCAGCCTTGAACGACCGGAATATCGCGGCTTGTCACAGCATCTACCATCAATTGACCCACTCCGGGATAGACAAACACCACTTCCACAACTACAACCCCAACCACCAGATATGCAAGATTAAACGCGATCACTGTGGCAATCGGTGCCCAGGCATTGGGCAGTGCATGTTTGATGATTACTTCTGTTTGGGATGCGCCAGACAGACGCGCCATTTGAATATAGGGGCTGGCAAGCAAATTGATAATGGCTGCCCGGGTCATCCGCATCATATGCGCAACAATCACAAGCGTGAGAGTCATCGCGGGTAGGGCGGCTTTAAACATTCGTTCTGCTAAAGGTGTTGCTGCATCTACATTGGCAAGCGATGGAAATACTGGCCAGAGCGAAGCCAGTAGCAAAATAAGAATATAGGCGACGAAAAACTCAGGAAAAGAAATGGTGGTTAACGTGGCCGTATTGATAGTGCGATCATAAATCGAATTGCGATAGAGCGCGCTGGATATACCAAGCGCAAGGGAAATAGGAACCGCTATAATCGCTGTCATTGAGGCCAAAAACAAAGTGTTCCACAATCGTGGCGCAATAAGATCAACCACGGGTCGGGACCGGTCCACCCCGGAGGCATTTCGGCCAGAGAAGGAGGTGCCTAGGTCACCTTGGACAACATTGCCTATCCATTGCGCGTATCGCATGTATGCCGGCTCATCCAGCCCAAGTTCACGGCGAAATGCAGCCACCGTTTCTTTGGTGGCGGCCTGTCCTAGCACTGCTTCGCCAAAGTCACCGGGCAACATTTCTATGGCCGAAAAAATAATGATTGAGACGATAAATAGTGTGGCAAGCCCCAAGCCTAAACGCTCAAGAACCGTTCTAAATACAGGATGCAAGGGAAATCACCGATTTGTTAGATTAAGTTATTGTACAGGCCAACAGGGGTCGGCCTGTACAAATGATATGTGAAGTTATCCTTCGACCCACCAACGCTCGGCGGCTTTTCCGCCATCAAGATCCCAGTTGGCCGCCATTTCATCTGGCTGGCCAATTCTCTTGTTCACTGCTGAGATATAGTTGGCAAACATT
>PBSX01000071.1 GCA_002726375.1 Marinovum sp. | reverse complement strand
TCCTTCCGCAAGAATGGAATCTTTTACTTCACAAGACGGGTGCCCCAAGATCTGCGGGCTCATTACAGCACAAGGCGCATTGCCTTCTCTCTAAAAACCCGGTCGGCTATTCAAGCTTTTTCATCCATTTAATCAAAATCTCGTCAGGAAAACCCTTCCCGTATTGATGCCCAACACCATCAGTATGCCATCCACCCAGTTGATCGATAATCTCTGAAGGGCACTCTACCGCTCTAAGCCTGTCGCGAAAAGAATGTCTGAAACCATGAACGGTATATTCCTTTCCAATCACATTTTTTAGCCATTTATTCAGTGCAGCACTTGCTGAATTTGCATTGGTTTTTTCTTGCTTATTATATTGAGAGAACAATCTGACTGCCTCACAATATTTCACTAATTTTTCAGCACAAAAAAGACTGTTGCCAACAAGTGGAATTCGTCTTTCGCTGCTTTTTGTTTTTAAGCTTCGCCATGGGTGCGGTTTTACCTGAATAAATGGGCGATCGCCCAGATGAATATCATCTTTTGCAAGCCCGGCTGCTTCTGCTAAGCGCATTCCAGTATCAGTTATCAATCCCAAAAGTAATCTGGGTTCGTCATTGATCTTTGAGATTTTACTTTGGACATGACGAATATCGTGAATGGGAATGGGTTGTCTTTTTTGTGAACCCAATTGTCTGTCTATAAAGACGTTCGTGAACGGATTAGACATCTTGATATCAAATTCTGAAATGCAGAAATTAAAAACTGCCCTGATCGTACTAAAGACGCGCTTTACGGAAGGTCCTGCAAGGTTTTTGGCAAATAAAAAGTCTCTAAATTTTGTAGCGTCCGCTTTTCTAAAGTCTTCTAAGTAAGCCTTTTGAGAGCTCTGCTTTAGGTAACGAAACGCACGATTCAGGGATCCTTGGAAAGTCTTACTTTTGTTTTGGCCTTTGTGCTTCAGGTAGTGCTCGATCACCTCTTTAATTTGATGTTTTTTCTCATATCGCTCGTGCGGTGAGCTTGAGCGTTTTCTTGACGTGGCCCTAAAGTTGTCAAATGCCGGATGCTCAAAGCTGTTAACACGCAAGAAATGCCAATGTTGATCAAGTTTGGTGGAGGTCGTTTGTGCACGCACGATGGCCATTTTCGCCGACCGGGTTTTTAGAGAGAAGGCAATGCGCCTTGTGCTGTAATGCGCCCGCAGATCTTGGGGCACCCGTCTTGTGAAGTAAAAGATTCCATTCTTGCGGAAGGAATACGGTACTGATTTGGTCTCCATTTTGGTCTACACCTTGCAGTCAGTTGCAATTTATAGAGACTTATCAACTAGTTGAAATATCTTTTGGTGCCCAGGAGATGTTTGGTTCCTCGCGTAGGCGCCAGCTTCTAAGTTAAGTCCCTAATACAAAGGTTAATTGAGCTTCATCGTTCATATCAAGGGGCAAAAAATGGTCTACGATTTGGTCTACGATGATAGTTTGAGGGTGAGCTTGGAGGTGCATAGCTTCTCTGGTGGGCGCTGGGGACCCGGCCAGCCCCTTTTTGCGTCGTGAGTGTTCTGTGCTTAGAGCTGCGAGGATACGTTGAAATTCCAGTCAACGGTTGACGGAAATTTGCAATGCTCAAGAAATGCGTGCTGATACTCAACCTAGCCGGATGAGCAGCTAAGGGTTTCCTAAATGTTGACAAAAGTGCCAGGACCGTCAACTTTTCGTCAACATTTTTGTACTTATGATCGGCACGGCGAGTTCGATCATAAATGACCATATGAACAGAACCGCTGAAATGATCGAAGAGAACGCCTCAAACTCATTCGCCGAAGCCGATATTAAAAAAGTGCTTGGCTATATTAAGCAGACCGGGGAAAAGGGCATTAAGCTCAGCTCTGGCTGTAATTTTAGAACAGGGTACTCGTAAGAAGTTGTCCGCATTCAGCATGAAAAATTACATCAAAGTTCAAGGCTTCAATACAAGTCTGCCAGCAACCTTCCCGCTTTGTAAATCTTCCAGTGCATCCGCTGCTTCATCCAATGGGCGATTTGTGATTGGTATTGATAAATCCATTCCGTTCTGCACAAGTCCGACCAATTCGCGGAATTCCTCTAACGTTCCCACATAGGAGCCCGAAACACGGAGCATTCGAAACGCCAANGGCGGTAGTGACATTGAATATGCGCCACCAAACAACCCAACATGCACATGGTGGCCGCCTTTGCGCAGCAATGACAGGCCGAACTCCATGGTTTGGGGCAAGCCAACGAAATCAAGTATAGCTGCGATGCCTCGGCCATCATCTGTTTGGGCCGCAGTTTTGAGGTCCTTTGCCGCGCTGTCTCTTGAGGGATCAACAATTAAATCGGCCCCCATCTGCACTGCTATTGCCCGCTTTTCTGCGTCGAGTTCCGAAACGACGATGCGCGCTTTTGACATGTACTTAAGAATGCGAACCGACGTTAGGCCAAGCCCCCCGGCACCTAAGACAACAACCGTGTCCCGTTCCGTCAACCGGTCTGGTTGAATTTTACGGATCGCACTGAAAGTGGTCAGACCTGAGCACGCCAAAGTACAGGCCAAATCTGCCGATATTCCGCTATGATCCACCAAGAATTTGGGATGGGGCACAATCACATGATCGCTGTACGCCCCGTTTACGCGTGTTCCGATAATTTTGGGGGCATCACAAATTTGCGTCAGGCCGTTCTGGCAGGGTTCGCAGGATCCGCAATTGATCCAAGGGTAAATTGCATAGCTTTTCCCAGTTTCGATGCCTTGTGCTTCGGAGCCCGCAGCGATAACTGTGCCCGCTGGTTCATGGCCCATTGTAAAGGGCAAATGGACACCACGTTCCTCGATTTGGAATTTCTGGTCATTTCCTAAGTCAAAAAAACCTTTCCAGATGTGCAAATCACTGTGACACACACCGCAGGCATCGACACGGACCAGAACCTCTGATCCTTGCGGCGTGGGTGTTTCGCTTTCGCGCAATTCCAAGGGTTCGCCCCATTTGATGATTTGCATGGATCGCATGGATTTGCCTTTCAGAGAGTCAGCTTCTTGGTCACAATTTGCCCAAGTTGGCTGGAAGGGTCTTTCAATTGTTCTACAACAGTTGCGTGGTTGGCATCATGAATGCAGGTAAGCGTGCTGGTGCTGCCAGGGCGTTTCCAATAGGTGGCTTGCTCGCTGCTTTGGCGGCTTAATTCCTCTGGCTCCGCACCGCCAAAAACCAGCTCACCGCAGCAGGGTAACGCAGAAACGGCTTCGGGTGCCGGAAATTTCTGTAAGGTTCCTGCGTCCAAGAAACCAATCTCATTTAAGAAAGACGCTGCTATGGGGCGCAGATCATAGATACCGGAAATGCCAATCATGGCACGAAACTGTCGGCCTACATGGGTTGTCACTTGTGCTGCCAGCTGAGCGCCTGCTGAATGACCGCACAGCACGATTTTGCCTGGATCACCACTGTATTGCGCGATATTCCCAAGCACCCAACGGACGGCATCACAGGCATCTTCAATGATCTGTTCCAAGCTAGCATCCGGGAGCAATCGATAATTTGGGACAACTGTGATCGCGCCAGCCACCTCTGCTGTAACTGCGACAAACCCAAATTGGGATTTGTCCATCATGCGCCAATATCCTCCATGGAAAAAGACCAAAACTGAGGCATCTGGTCTGACATTTTCTGGTAGAAACACATCCATTTTTTGGCGGGGATGATCCCCATAAGGCAGATCAAGATGCATACGGCCTACTGCATGCCGCGTTGCGCTTAAAGCCTTGAATTCTTGGATCTTATCGTCCCATTCGGGCAGATACCCTCGGACAAAATACTGTGCATCTAATGCGGCGCAATCATATTCTAGAAAGACACTCATTGGGACAATGCCTGTTCAAAAAGGGTAACATAAAGATCTATCGTCATGGGTGTTGGGTTGGTGGCAGTACACATGTCGTTCATACAATGGATCGCCATATCTGGGATCATTTGCTTCGTGATACCCATTGAACTCAGCGAAAGGGGCAAACCCAGCTGCTGGTTTAACTCGGTGATTGCATCCGCCAGGTCAGCCGATGCATGCAATCCCATCGCCATTCTTATTTTAACATAGTTGTGTTCGGCCATATCCGCATTGAACCTGATGACATGCGGTAACAGCACGGCATTAAGGGTACCGTGATGTAGCTTCAATGTTTGATCCTTGCCACAGGCATGGCTCATCGCGTGAACAGCACCTAGGCCTTTTGAAAAGGCCATAGCGCCTTGCGTGGAAGCCATCAACATATCACTGCGGGCCTGTCGATTGCCCCCGTCTTTTACAGCTGATACTAGAGCAGCACGGCCAATGGATCGGACCAAACCATCCATACCAATTACTTCGGAGTTTGGGTTTTCAATGGGTGAACATATGGCCTCAATACAATGGGTGACGGCGTCCATTCCGGTGGCGGCGGTCAGCAACGGTGGCAAACCTAGGGTCAGCTCCGGGTCCAACAGGGCGAGTTTGGGGATCAGATGGGGGCTGGCCACGATCCGTTTTTCACCATTGTTCAGGATTAAAACACTAGCGCGCGCCACTTCAGAGCCAGTGCCGGCCGTAGTTGGAATCGCAACCATAGGTGCTACCACGCCAATTAGTGCCGCGCCACCCATATGTGTGGTAAAACTTTCTAGCGGAGCATCGTGCGTGGCGCATAAAGCGACCGCCTTGCCCAAATCAAGCGATGATCCACCGCCCAAGGCAATCACCCCGTCGCAATTTTCAGCCTTGTAATGCTTGGTTGCAGCCATCACAGCTGCCTCATTCGGGTTTGGGGGTGTGTCCGAATACACTGCGGGTACAGTGGCCAAGTGTTCAAGCACCTGATCCAGCAAGCCACTATTTATGATCCCGACATCGGTACAGACCAAAGGTCGCGAAATTCCAAGGTCCTGTAGCGCCGAAGACAATTGCCCAATTGCACCGAACCCAAAAATACTCGGCGCGTTGTTCGCTATGGTTACGGTTCCAAAGTTTTTCATATTACCCAAACCTGTCCAGGCGAATTTGCGTAGGCGACAGGCCGAACCTTTCTTGCAACGCCGCCTCTGTGGCATTGACCATTATAGGTGGGCCCGCCACAAAACATGTGTGTTCTTCCCACATTTCTTTTGAATTCATCTTAGAAAACGCCAAGTTGTGTACATACCCAAACCCGATCTTCAGGTTGGTATATTTCGGGTGATCTCCTGCAACTCCGTCTCTTTCGGAATAGACGATCGTAACTTCGATCTGGCCGGAACTGCGTCGAACGATGTCAGACAATCGGTCTAGGCAGAAATCATCTGCCGGATTTCTGAGGCCAAAAAACACTTGTACGCGGTCGCTGATGAAATGTTCCGTGTCCAAGACGGATTGCATCACCGCTAAAATGCCCGCAATACCGCTGCCGCCTGCAATGGCGACAATGTCTTTGTCTTCGTGATTGTGGTTCAGACACGCACGGCCTAAAGGGCCAAAAACCTCGACACTTTGGCCAATTTCCACGCTTTCAAATAGATGTTCAGATACAACTCCGTTGGGCAAATGTTTGATGAGGAACTCAATCTCACGGGCATTCGTCCCGATGTGACACATGGAATAGGCCCGCCACCCTTTGATATTAGGAAAACGCAGCATGGCAAACTGCCCAGCCACAAATTGGAAATCCCGATCAAGCGCCAGTTTGAAGAACGCGACATCCGAGTTGATCCTGATAAACTCCAGCAAGGTTGCGTTGGCATAATCTGGACGTGGATATCCATCCGATTGTTGCTCAAGGCGACCAAACAGCCGAAGCGTAGCGTCAGAACAGCTCGTGGTTTGGCACGTCAAAATGCGTGCGGCACCTTCAGGAATATGATCCTTGCCAGGTGCATGGGTCCATAACTCAGCTACATCGCCGTCAATCGGTTGTGCTTGGCAGGTTCCGCAGGTTCCGCTGGCGCATTCATGTGGCAAAGCCCAACCTTGCCTCAGCCCTGCAAATAAAATGCTCTCACCTGCGGCAACATCGATGTGCGCACTGGAGCGTTTGGTTTTCAGCGTGACTTTCATTTGGGCCAAGGTGCTGCTGCTACACGTGCCGCTTCGCTGCGGGCTTGTTTGGCTGTGGCGACATCATCTAAGCTGTCACAAACACCTGCAAGTTTTTGCCAGGTGCCATAACTGTTTTGATGCAGCGAAACCCTTTCTTGCAACAAGGATTTTGCCAACGGCAATTGCTGTGCTTTGATCGCCGCATCCACTAGATAGATATTGAACACATCCCGTTGCGCGTGGCTTCCGCCGATGGGCTGATACTCGTATCTAAGGGGCATTAAACGATTGACAGCTGATGCGAAATCACCGCGATAGTAATCACGAATTGCGGCGCAAACAGGCGCCGCAATGTTTTCTGCAACATGGGCATTGGTTGTTGGGGCGTTCGTTGCATAGCGCGACAATGAAGAAATTTGCTTGTTAATTTCATCCATTTGCCCGGTGCTGCCAAATGCCATTGTGTAATGCGGTTCAGTAAACAATAGCACATGATCGCCGTTGCGTTCCGCAGACACAGTTGCCAGTGCGTCCCAGCGGTCACCAACATCAACGCCAAATGAAACTAACCTCGCCAGCAGAGAAGCGGCATTTTGAACATCCAGATAGAACTTGGAACTGTCTGGCCAAACTGCGTCATCATAAAGTTCTAGCACACGCGCATATTCACCTTTTTCCAAAGCGAACAAAGCAGTATGCCACCACAAATGATCCTTAAAGGGATTGCGGTCCCCCCATTTTGTCAAAGGTTGGTTCAACCAGGCAAGACCTTGCTGTAAATCCCCTTGCATTTCATAGACATGGGCCACCGCATGAATTGCCCACAAATCGTCAGGATGGCGTTCAACCGCTTCGCGCCCAAGCATCTCTGCACGCGTATAATCACCAACTTCTTCCAATGCGAAGGCATACATCCCCAGCATCTGGGCATATCCGGGCATTGAAGATTTCCAAGCAGGCAGTACCCGTGCGGCGGCATCGCGCATATGCGCAGCCCGGCCCAGCCAGAACAGGGAAAAATGCTGGAGCTTAAGCGCCAAAATATCCAATGGCTCTGAAATAAGCACCATATCCCAATTATGGCAGGCCAGATGGGTATCTTTCTCGATCCATGCTTTCAGCGCCGCTAAATGCCCCGTTTCGCGGGCATTTAAACCGCCACGCTGACGTAGATGATCAACGCAAGCCTGCGCACCCGGAACAGTAGTCTGGGAACCCAAGGACAGCAACAAGAAACCCTTGAGCAAATGGGCCATCGCAAATTCCGGTGCATCTTCGCATAGGGCTTTAAGTTTCGGAAAGGCTGTGGTGCGATAATCAAGGTAATCGGCGGTAATTTCGTCAAAAATGGCGGCTTGTTTGGCATTAGCTCCTGTCAGGGCAACGCCGCGTGCATCAAAAACCATTACGCTGTCACCATTCGAATATAGATTTTCCCATCGTCAACCTTGGTTTCAAACACTTCAATCGGTGACGAAACGGGCGCGCTAAGTGCTTTGCCGGTTTTGATGCAAAAGCGCCCCTGATGCAGTGGGCATTCGATCACTTCACCCACCACCACACCTTCGGACAAATAGGCATCGCCGTGAGTGCATTTATCGCTGGAGGCATAGAATTTCCCCTTTGCTCGATATATCGCGATTTCTTTGCCTGAGATCTCTAATGGCATCACGTCTTCCTCTTCGACTTCTTCTGCGTCGATTGCAAATGTCCATTCCTCGCTCATTTGCCCTACCTCTTCAGTCAATATCACTGGGGTTTGTATTGGGTGACATCATGCTCCCCCAGTATAATGTGCAACTATTCCACGGGTGGATTAGATTTGCGTTTTGGGAACACCCCAGACAGGTGCCGGGTCAAGATTTCCCACTGGACCGCGATATAGCCCTTGTCCACGGGGTTCATTTTATCCCCGACTGCTTCATGCAGACCTTTAAGCTGATGAAATGGCACAGATGGGGCAAGATGATGTTCGCAATGATAAGACATGTTCCAACAGAAAAACCGTGTCAGGCGATCGGTCGTTACGGATCTTGCATAAGTCACGAGGTTCGCCTCTTCCGCGCATCCTGTGTGATCCGCGACACGCAACATCCTTGCTACTGGCACACCAATCACAGTTGGGATCAACCAGAAAAGTGCCACAGCCCAAGTTTGAAAATAGATTGAGCCGATCAGCAACGCCGCATAGATACCCAACATAAGACGCGCCTCGAAATAGATACGGGGCAATTCTTCATCGGGTACAAATTGGCGGTTAAACGGGTGCATGTATCCAAAGGCGTGGCGAAACAGCCAGCCAAAGTTCTTGATCCACAGATGCACAGCGGACACGTAATAGATATATTCAATCAACGAGCGCGGCGCAGGTAAAACCAATTCTGGGTCTTTGCCGGGGACCTGTGCGTAGGTGTGATGCCCCGCATGATCATAACGAAAATAAATCGGTGGCCAGATAGTGACTATACCACAAAACCACAACACGGACTCGTTGATCCAACGGGTGCGAAAGGCCGTCCCATGGCTGGTTTCATGCAAGGGCGCAAACAAGTGGCTCAGCATAATTCCGTGCAGAAACATTGCGGGCCATAGTAACCAGCCCGACCCCAACGCCAGATAGACCAGAATACCAGAAACGCTGATAAATCCTAACAATCCAAAGAAATAAAGCAAACCCGGCAAGTCCCGCCGTTTGGTGAAGGGTTTAAGCGTTTTACGATCCACGATCTCTCTTTGGCGTCGCAAAAGATCCGCATTTGCATCAACTGTCGTCATCAAATTTCTCCAAAACTAGAACAAGCCTCCCGATCTTGAAATAAAATAGACAGCGAGTTAACTTCAGTCAAAGCAATCGTCTTGAAGTATATCATCAATTCTGCTTAAGTAATAAAATGCAACTTAAACAGCTCAAAACCCTAATCGCCATTGCCGACACAGGCAGTTTCCACGCGGCAGCAGAAGTTGTTTGTATTACACAATCTGCGGTGAGTATGCAGATGAAAAACCTTGAAGAACAATTGCAAATCGAACTGTTTGAACGCTCGGTACGTCCGCCGCGCCTCAGTAATTCTGCTCAGCTTATTCTGGAACAGGCCCGCAAGATCGTTGAGCTGAGCGATAACCTACTGGAAACATCCCCAGTTGCGGGTCAATTTTCGGGGTTTATTCGCATCGGTTCGATCCCTGGCGTTTCTTTTATGTTGCCCGATACACTGTGCTTATTGCGGGACAAATACCGAGATTTACAGCTGCGTGTCTTTTCGAATTACACGGATGAGCTGATAACACAGGTTTTAACAGGCAAATTGGATGCTGCGGTGGTGACTCAGCCAAGCGAACTGGATGCACATCTTACGTCCCGCCAAATTCTTGTTGAGCCAATGGTCGTTTTGGCTCCAAAAGACATGACAGGCACCAGCGACGAAGTTCTATTAAAGACGCAGCCTTTGATCAGTTTTAACCGCAAAGCCGAAGTTAGCAGACGTATCGAAGAAGCCTTGCTTCAGCGACGCATCAAAGTAGACCCGATTATGGAAATGGACACCCTTGAAACTTTTCAAATGATGATTCAGCGGGGATTGGGCATTGGCATATTGCCTGTTTCATCTGTTCGAAAACACCTGCGGGACGAGCTTTATATCGTACCTTTTGGCACCCCGCCGCTTACCCGTAAAATCACGTTGATACAGCGCAGTGATCACCGGCGCGTGTCGCTCCTTGATGCGTTTTATTCAACAATGGTGAACGTAGCAGGAGAGCAGCGACGGGACACTGTTCCTTACCCGATCCTATTGCAACAATAATGTTGGCTACAAGAGCATTCGGGCAAATGAGCTCTAACTGCGGGGATGATCTTTGGGCTTTTCCGCCACCATTGGGTACCGAGCACGCCCCTTTACGGCTGTCGGGCTGTTACCTGTGCGCAGATATTGCTTTGTCGCGTCAAAGTTGGGCTGGAAATCCCAAGGCCGCGTTGTGCCTTTCATCAGGATACGCTGTACAAAATGGCGACGTTGTTGGCTGGCGATTATATCTTCTTTTAATTCGACTGGATCCCAACGGCGCAATATTTCTGCAACCATTTCAGCCGCTTTATCCGCATGGGCGGGATCTTCGCATAGGTTTTTCAACTCATTCGGGTCGTCTTCCAAATTGAACATCATGCCCGGATCGGTTTCACAATAGATGTATTTCCACGCCCCCTGTCGCAGGATCAACGCGGGCGCATAAGTGCCCTCGGCGGTGAATTCGATCATCACTTCATCAGGGTCAGATACAACTTCCCCGTACAACATGGGAGCCAAGGATTTCCCATCGATGGCGTCTACAGGTTCGGGTGTTTCATCTTCCGAAGCCAAATCAACAAAGGTTGGCAACATGTCCATTAAAGATACCAAACGCTTTTCAACAACGCCTTCGACACCACCGGGTGCCGCGACGATCATTGGGATGCGGACAGACCATTCAAAAGGGTTAAATTTATACCACATCCCCCGCTCGCCCAGCATATCACCATGGTCGGCGGTAAAGATCACAACAGTTTTGTCTGCTAACCCGCTTTCATCCAGTACGTTTTGCAAACGCCCAACCATGTCATCCATGTAAGTTACCATCCCGTAATAGGCATGACGTGCGTTGCGGATGTCTTCATCACTCACATCATGTTCATCATTGCGGATCAGATAGTAATAGCGCTGTGACCACGGATCGCGTTCTTCAACAGGCTTACCTGTCACTGTCGGCATGTTGATCTTATCGTGGTCGTACAGGTTCCAGTATTTCGACTGGGTGGTGAATGGATTGTGCGGATGAGTGAAGCTGACCGCCAGAAAGAACGGCTGATCTGGGCTGTTACGGGCGTAATCCCACAATTTTACCTCTGCCTGATGGCAGGCTTCTTCGTCATAATCGATTTGCAAAGACCGTTCACTGATGCCTGCCTCGACCACGGACCGCATGGACATGCCTGACGGTGGCAATTGATGGCCTTCGGCAAGCCAATCTGGTGTCCAGCCGAAATCTGACGGATAGATATCTGTGGTGACGCGTTCCTGAAACCCGTGCAGCTGGTCGGGCCCAACAAAATGCATCTTGCCGCTGAGGCAGGTATGATAGCCTTGATCCACCAAATAATGCGCAAAAGTTGGAACCTGCGCTGGAAACTCTGCCGCATTGTCATAGGCCCCAACACGCGAAGATAATTGTCCTGACATCATTGAGAACCGCGAAGATGCACAAATCGGATTATTGCAATAGGCATTTTGGAACACCACCCCACGGGCGGCCAGTTTGTCCAGGTTTGGTGTTTTAACCACAGGATTTCCATAATGGCTCAGCGCAAAGGCTGTCATTTGATCTGTCTGGATGAACAGAAAATTAGGCTTCTGAGGGCGGGTCATATTAAGTTCTCCAAGTTATTGAATTAACTGTTGGGCAACAAAAGGGTCGCCGTCCAAGGAGACCATGTAATGAAGACCCAAAGTAGGATAAGGGGAATTAGAATTTTAAGGATGTTGCGCATGACAGAGGGGTACGGAACACCCATCACCCCCGACACGACAAACAGGTTCAGCCCATAGGGTGGCGTGATAAATCCAATGGTTGTGCCCACAACAAAGATCACCCCCCAATGGATCGGATCGATACCAAAATGATCCGCAATCGGCGCAAGAATAGGTCCTAAGATCAACACCACAGCGGTGGATTCCGTAATTGCCCCCACCATCAAGATGATCCCCATCATGATTAGGATAGACAGACTAGGGCTGTAGATCGCACCTAGTTCGGTGATCCAGTTTTGCAACAACTCGGGCAGACCCATTACGGATGCGACCTGTTGGAATTGAACGGAAAAAACAACCAATGGCACGATCATCCCAGTCAATTGGGCGCTTTGCAGTAATATCTTTGGCAGCTCCCTTAGCTTCAGTTCTCCGCTCATGAAAACCGCAGCAATCATGCAATAGAGCGTGACGACGCCCGCCGCCTCGGTCGGGCTGAAATAACCCCAATAGATGCCAAAAAGGATAATCCCAATTGCGATGAAACCCATCCAAGCCTTAACCGCGTTCGACCCTATTTCAACAATACTCAGCGAACGAAAGCCCTTGGACGGCTCGTTTTCGTGCGTCAGAAATACCGCGCAACTGACCAGTACAAGTACCATTAAAAGGCCCGGAATGATGCCACCAACAAACAAGTCAACAGAGCTTACATCAACGGTCACGGCATAGATTAGGAACATCACACTCGGCGGAATAATGACGCCAACGGTGCCACCCGCGGCGACCAATGCTGCTGACAAGCCGCGATCCACGCCTTGTTTGTCTAATTCGGGTCCGAGCAAGCGGCCCATTGTAGCGGCTGTCGCGGCGTTAGAACCGCTTACAGCTGAAAACAATCCACAGGACACCATTGTTGTGGCGGCGGTGGCCCCTGGTAAAAACGGCACCGTGGAGCGTGCAAAGGTCACAAGTTTTTTCGATATGCCGCCCGCCGTCAGAAGATCGCCCGTTGCCACAAACAAAGGCACAGCAAGGAAGACATAAATCTGCACCGCTTCATTAGCGGTTAAACCAACATTGATCAGCGGGAATTCAACAACGAAATAGGAGGTCGCAATCACCCATCCCGAAATAACCAATAAAACGGGGGTCCCTGTGAGGAACAGTGCAACTGAGATCAAAGTTATCAGCGTAGCATAATCCATACGATTGATTTTTCCTATTTGACTCGGGTTTGATTGGATCTGTTACCCGAACGTGGATGAGTTTTCTGTCTGCAAGTCTTCTGGTTTTGAATCGGTAAGCAGCCAGTAAAGCTGTTGCAATATACGGACGACCGAAAACGCCCACCCCAGTGGAACCGCCAAAGAGGCCGCAGCGAGGGGGATATCAGTGCCAAAAACCGTGCGCCCAAGACGCAGATCCGTTTGCACCACTTTGTAAGAAGTTACGATAACGACACCGCCAATGATCAACCAGATAACGTAGTCCATCATCTTCAGATATCTTTGCACTGTGGGTGGAAACTTCTCTCGGAACGTCAATAGGGCAAGCTGATTGTCGTTCCGAAGGTTTGCAGACATAGCAAACCAAGCAAGCCAGACAAAAGCATACATGGCCACATCTGGCCCCCAGCCAAATTGTTGACCCGTCAGCATTCTACGCAGTGTTTCCAAGCTGACTACAAGTATCAGAGTAATGTAACTGGTTAACATCACCGCTTTTTCGATGCGGGTTATTATTTTATCAAACAT
>PBSX01000010.1 GCA_002726375.1 Marinovum sp. | reverse complement strand
GGCAATCCGTTAGGGCAGGGTTTTTCTGTTTCTGCAGGGATTATCTCAGCCCGCAACCGTGAACTTTCCGGCTATTACGATGACTACATACAAACCGATGCGGCGATAAATCGTGGCAACTCGGGCGGCCCGCTTTTCAATATGGGCGGCGAAGTTATTGGAGTGAATACAGCAATTTTATCCCCCAACGGTGGCTCTATCGGGATCGGATTTTCTATGTCTTCAAATGTGGTTGCCCCAGTGGTGGAGCAGTTGCGCGAGTTTGGCGAAGTGCGGCGCGGTTGGTTAGGTGTTACCATTGGAAATGTGACTGAAGACATTGCTGAGGCCTTGGGACTTGACGATCCAAGCGGCGCAATCGTGCAAGAAGTGGCCAAGGATGGACCGGCGGATGAGGGCGGGTTGCAGGCCACAGATGTGATTGTGATGTTTGATGGTGTCAAGGTCGCAGATTCGGGCGAACTGGTCCGTGAGGTTGGCGAAGCGCCGGTGGGAAAAGCTGTAAATGTTGTGGTGCTGCGCGATGGTAAACGTAAAACTCTTCAAGTGACCCTTGGTCAGCGTCCCTCTCTGGATGAGTTGGCGCGCAGTGGTGGTCTTGGAAATCAGCCCCCAGAAGAGCCTGAGGTGATAAGCACATTCCTCGGCATTGGGCTGGTGAATATCGATCCGAAACTGCGCGAAGAAAAGGGTCTTGATGAAAGCGCTGTGGGACTTTTTGTGAACAGTATTGATGAATCCTCTGACGCCTATCAAAAAGGTCTGAGGGTTGGGGATATTATCACTGATGCAGGGCAAAAAAGTGTGACAAGCGTTGAAGAGTTTGCCGAACAATTGGCCAGTACCAAAGAGGCAGGACGCCAGTCAATTTTGGTGCTGGCGCGGCGCGAAGGACAACCGCGCTTTGTGGTACTAAACCTTGAGTAAATTCAATAATACTTTATGAAAGCCCGCCATTTTGGTGGGCTTTCAGCTCTTCTCGAGCATGTCTCTGGGCACTGGAAAAAGGCCAAGCTCATATGCAGTTTGGCGGGATAAAACAGCACTGTCCAATCCATTTTCTGCCTGATAACGGCGCAGCGCGCCTTTGGTGTCGTGATCCATTATTGCTGTCAGTTTTCCGTTAAAATAACCACGAGCCTTCAAGGCCCGTTGCAAACTGACGATCAGGTCTGCGTTCATTTCATCTTCGCAGGGCGTATCAAACCACTCGATAGATCGCTCGCGTATAATACGGTGAATGGTTTGGTGTTGATAGGTGGGCGGCGCGATCTGACGGCCTGATGGGCTAAATTTTGCGGGCGCAATGAGCTTTTTTTCCGTCACTGTTTCATAGATTGCAGGTTGGGAAATTTTGGCCCGACAGGCTTCTTGCTCCGGCTCTGGCTCATTGACATTTATTCCAAGGCTTTGGGTGCTTAGCGCGCAAGCTGAAAATAAGATAGGGCTAAGCGTTAATAAAAGTGGGGCAACAAGGCGGTGCATTTTATAATCCTTAAATCAATATACCAAGTTTATGTTTAAGTTGCGCTTTTGCCTATCGTTTTTTCAACTGGTGTCACCAAGTGATCAAGCAGGGGTGATATATCTTCGATCTTTTCTGCAATCACATGTGTGACACCATCCGCCCGCTGTAATCGGCCAGTCACGCGCATCAGCCGAGCAGATATCACGGCCCGCCGATAGCGTTCAAAAATCTTACGCCAAACCACAATGTTAACGGTTTCAGTTTCATCCTCGAGCGTGATAAAAATGACCCCTTTGGCGGTACCCGGCCGTTGGCGCAGAATAACCAACCCAGCAACACACACCTGTTCATGGGCTGGTATCTGGCACAGTTGGTTGGCGCAGCAGGCTGACGGTGGTTTTGGCCAATGGGAATAAGAAATCTTACGCATAAGAACAAAAATAGAACAAAATAATTTTGTCGCAAGGAGATATTTTGTGGGTCGCGAAAAAGCTGGCGTATCCTAAATACAGAAGATAATAAAGTTAAAAACAGTTTTGAACGAGATTCACAGCAATGGCAAAAATTACCTATATTGAGCACAATGGCACCGAACATCAGGTCGACGTGTCAAATGGATTGACGGTTATGGAAGGTGCGCGCGATAACAATATCCCCGGGATTGAGGCCGACTGTGGCGGCGCCTGCGCCTGTTCAACCTGCCATGTCTATGTGCACCCAGACTGGGCTGAGAAATTGCCCTCAATGGATGATATGGAAGAGGACATGCTGGATTTCGCCTATGAGCCAGATCTGGCGCGCTCACGCCTGACCTGCCAGATTAAAGTCACCGACGCCCTCGATGGGCTTGTGGTGCAGATGCCAGAAAAACAGATATAGGCAGTGACTAAATCTACTTAGCTGCCGCTGTCTTCCATTGCTTCCAACTCATCAATCATCGCTGAGATCATCGAAAGCCCCTTATCCCAGAATTTTGGATCACCGGCATCTAGCCCGAAGGGAGCAAGCAGGTCTTTGTGATGCTGCGAGCCGCCGGCTTTGAGCATTTCAAAATACTTGTCCTGAAACCCTTCCGGGCTGTCTTGATAGACCGCATAGAGCGCATTGACTAAGCCATCGCCAAAGGCATAGGCGTAGACATAAAACGGTGAATGCACGAAATGCGGAATATAGGCCCAAAAAGTTTCATAGCCGGGCATGAATTCAAATACCGGCCCAAGGCTTTCCCCCTGCACGCTCATCCATAGGGCATTGATATCCTCCGGGGTTAGCTCGCCCAATTTGCGCGCGTCGTGCAATTTGCATTCAAAATCGTAAAACGCAATCTGGCGCACTACGGTGTTGATCATATCTTCAACTTTTCCAGCGAGCAGAACTTTGCGTTCGTTTTGGTCTTTGGCATTGTCCAAAAGCTTGCGAAAGGTCAGCATTTCGCCAAACACACTGGCGGTTTCGGCCAAGGTGAGCGGTGTCGAGGACAGCATTTCGCCCTGACCTGCCGCCAGTCTTTGGTGCACCCCATGACCAAGCTCATGTGCGAGCGTCATGACATCACGTGGTTTGCCAAGATAATTCAGCATCACATAGGGATGCACATCAGTGACGGTGGGATGGGCAAAGGCGCCCGGCGCTTTGCCGGGTTTTACCGGCGCATCAATCCAGCCTTGGGTGAAAAACGGCTCGGCCAGATCGGCCATGCGCGGATCAAAGCCGGTGTAGGCGTCCATCACCGTACTGCGGGCTTCATCCCAGCCGACAATACGGTTGCTTTCCATCGGCAGCGGCGCGTTGCGATCCCAAACCTGTAACTTATCCAGCCCCAGCCATTTTCGCTTGAGCTCATAATAGCGGTGGCTGAGTTTCGGATAGCCCGCCACAACCGCATTGCGCAGCGCCTCGACCACTTCGGGTTCCACATCATTGGACAGGTGCCGCCCGGTTTGCGGACTTGGCATAGCACGCCAACGGTCAATGATGTCTTTTTCTTTGGCCAAAGTATTATGCAATCGGCTGTAGACTTTCAAATTGGCTTGAAACACTGACGCCAATTCACGTGCTGCAGCTTCGCGGTTTGAGCGCTCATGGTCGGTGAGAAAATTCAGCGCGCCTTCTATATTATAGCTTGTGCCATCTATGGTGAACTCTAGCCCGGCAGTGGTTTCATCAAAAAGCTTTTCCCATGCATCGCCCACAGCGCCAAGATCATGTAAAAACTTTTCCAGCTCATCGCTGAGCTGATAGGGTTTCATAGCGCGNATCCGATCAAACACACGGCGATACCGTGCCAAATCCNTGTTTTGTTCNAGTAAGCTGTCCAAGTGTTTATCTTCAAGCCGGTTCAGNTCAAGGGTGAAGAAAACCAAAGGGGTGCTGAAATCGGTGATTTTTTCCTGAAGATCACTCATGAATTTGGTGCGCTCGCCGTCCGTGGTGAGCTGATAGTAGCGCAGGCCTGCATAGGACATGATACGGCCGCTAACCGCGTTAATTTTCTCCTGCCGCTGCACGCAGGTCAGCAGCGCATTGGCGCTGAGCGCGGCAAGCTTGCCTTCGTAATCGGCAGCAAAACTTTGGCATTCCTTTTCTAGCCAGGCCAGATCGCTTTTCAGCGCTGGGGCGTCGGGGCCTGTGTAAAGATCGCTGAGATCCCACTCAGGCAAAACGCCCAAATCCGTGTTGGATGGGTCGGTTATGGTGTCGGTGGCGGAAAAATTGAGTTGGAACATATTCTAACCTTCAGTTGCTTGGCTTTCAGATATGGCGCCGCAGGCAGTTTTACAAGTCACGAAAAGAGCGCTTTGACTGATCATATTTGAGTATTTTTGCAAAGAAAAAGGAGTTGGCTGTCCAAGATTGTATAGTGGATGTACCCATGGATTGGCGAAGCTGCGAAAGGGAGATTAGTTGGTTTTAGAAGCGCATTACCCATCATGCTAGGATGTGCTATTCTGATTTCTGTGGGCATCAAAATATGCACTGATTTGATCCAAAATGGCATTGTGCACCTGCGGCGCTTCCATCAAAACTTCATGCTCGCCCGGAGTTATTATAATCAATGAACCATTGGTCCAAGCTGCCATGCGGTCCTTGATCCGCTGCACATCTACAACCTGTTCGTCGCTGCCAAGAAAGCAAAGGCAGGGCTGTGGGGGGCTGGGCATATGCGACAGCTGCCAGGTTTCGTGCAACGCGCGGTGAAACCACCGCAGGCTGGGCCCGCCGAGCTGTAATTCGGGGTGCTTGCTCATATGCAGGCGCATATACTCCCACATATCTCGGTCGTTGGTAAGGGTGTTGCCTTTGAAATCTGCTGTTGCGCAATAGCTTTCCGCTTTTGTACTTGGAGTATAGGCTGTTCCAAGACCNATTAAAGTACCAGTTTTAGCCATCAACCGCGCCGCAGTTTGGTTGAGAGTAACAACATTAATGCCCCACATCGGACCGGTAAAGGCCGCTGCAAGAAAGCGATTGTTTTTGTACAGGGCCCGCAGACCAATGCAGCCCCCCATGGAATGACCAAGAATATACCACGGTTTTGGAGCATTGCCCTGTGCGGCCCAGCGCATCACTGTTTCAAGGTCAACTTGATATTCAGCAAATTCNCTCACATGACCAAGCAGCGTGTCTTTGTGCAACCGCTCAGACANGCCTTGGCCACGCCAGTCAATGGCAAGAACGCCATAGCCATTTTGTACCAATTTGCGGGCTGNCNTGCCATATTTTTCAATATATTCNGTGCGGCCAGGGCACAAAAAAATNGTTCCGCGCCCTGCCTTAGCGGGCCAGTGCCCCACCCTGATGCGCAGATTGTCTTCTGTGGTCAGCCAATATCCGTATGCCTCAGGTGGTCCATCAGCAACGTCATTGAACAATGGCGCAGCAGTTGCTGTCATTAACCGAGTATAGTTCCAAGGCGCATGGCCGTTCCCATATCGCCATNAACCAACAGGCGCCCGCCCATAAAGGCTGATGTTGAATCCAAATCGCCAGATAGAATATCACGAAAGGTTTCTGCATCCGCACTAAGCGTCACGTCGGTTTCATCATCTCCNGCGCGTACCCCGTTGGTATCGATAATAATTGCGCCTTCTCCAGTGATGGAAAATTTGGCTGATCCATCAAATGTTGTGCCGTCAAGCTTTGTATTCAAAGCGGCAACAGCTTCCGCAATCACATTACTCATGGTTTTAGTCTCCTGATTATGTTTGGGGTAAAATCCCCTTGGGTTTGTGCTTATCCATAAGAATTGGTGATCAAAAACTCAATTTCAAACTTCTCTATCCGGTTTGAGTTATTCTATCCCTTTTTCTAGAGCCGTCAATTACTCGTGCCGCAAGGTAATCCTACGCGGACAAACAAGGAAATAGGCCAGATTGATGTTTTCTGGGATGCTCGCAAGAAAGCTTTGACTATACATCTCTGTCGTCACGGCATAGAGATTATTTCGCAGTGGAGCGCCAAAGCTGGCGCAGGCAAAGCACCTTGTAGGTTGGGGTCAAACATGGCGCAACAGGCGCGGATAGTGGCGGTCTTGGGGCCAACGAATACGGGCAAGACCCATTACGCAATAGAAAGAATGCTGGGCTATCGCAGCGGCGTCATCGGGCTTCCGCTCAGGCTTTTAGCGCGTGAAGTATATGATAAGATTGTTGCTCTGCGAGGCCCGTCAGTGGTTGCCTTGGTGACGGGCGAAGAACGGTTGGTGCCGNCGCGAGCGCAATATTGGGTCTGCACGGTCGAGGCCATGCCGCAGGGAATGGGGGCAGATTTTGTCGCGATTGATGAAATTCAGCTTTGCGCCGACCCGGAGCGTGGTCATGTGTTTACCGACCGCCTGCTGCATATGCGCGGGACAAAAGAAACGCTGTTTTTAGGGTCAGATACGATGCGGGGNCCGATTTCNGCGTTGGTTCCCGAGGCAGAATTTTTGCACCGTAAGCGCCTAAGCACTCTAAGCTATTCGGGATCGAAAAAAATAAGCCGAATGCCGCCGCGCAGCGCCATTGTGGGGTTTTCCGTTGAGGGCGTCTATGCCATTGCGGANCTGATTCGCCGGCAAAAGGGCGGGGCAGCGGTTGTCATGGGGGCGCTGAGCCCACGCACCCGCAATGCGCAGGTGGAACTTTATCAAAACGGAGAAGTGGATTATCTGGTGGCGACCGATGCAATTGGCATGGGACTAAACCTAGATGTGCATCATGTTGCCTTTTCTGCCCTGAGTAAATTTGACGGCCGCCGAATGCGCGCTTTGGCCCCCAATGAATTGGCCCAGATCGCAGGTCGGGCGGGACGCGGCATGGCAGATGGCAGCTTTGGGGTAACCGGTGAGGCGCCCGCATTGGACGAGATGGTGGCAGACGCCATTATGGAGCATCGGTTTGCCCCTTTAAAGCGGCTTCAATGGCGCAATTCAGCGCTGCAATTTGGCAGCCCAGAGCGTNTAATTTCTTCACTTGAACAGCCCGCAGATAGCCCGCATTTGTTCAAAGCCAGAGAAGCAGATGACCTGATGGCATTGAAAACACTGACCCAGATGCCNGATNTGCGCGATGCTATTCGGGANGCAAACTCGGTGCAGTTGCTATGGGATGTGTGCAGGGTGCCGGATTTTCGCGGCCTTGGCCATGCAGATCATACCAGCCTTCTGGCCAGTATATTTACTTACCTGCAAGAAAAAGGAACTATCCCAGATGATTGGTTTGCACGGCAAATCAACCGGATAGATAAGACTGATGGCGATATTGACACATTATCAAATAGGTTGGCATTTATTCGTACATGGACCTATGTTGCGCAGCGTTCCGGTTGGGTGAATGACGAAAATCATTGGCGCGGAGCGACGCGCGCTGTAGAAGACAGATTATCAGATGCTCTGCATGAGCGTTTGACGCAAAGATTTGTGGATCGGCGGACATCGGTTTTGTTGCGCCGGCTCAAGCAAAAGGAGGCCCTTTTGGCCGAAGTGAATGATAATGGTGAGGTGACCGTCGAAGGGGAATTCGTCGGTCGGCTCGAAGGATTTAGGTTCCGGCGCGACAAAGATGCCAGCGGACAAGAGGCGAAAGCAATTCAAGCCGCTTCGCTGCAGGCTCTAGTGCCACATTTTCATCTTAAAACAGATCGCTTTTACAATGCGCCCGACACCGAGATGGATTTTACCGATCAAGGTGGCCTGATGTGGGGTGAACAGGCCGTTGGTAAACTTATGGCTGGTGATGATCCCTTAAAGCCAAAAATCAGCGCTTTTGTCGATGAAGCTGCNGGTCCGGAGGTTTTGGAAAAAGTTGAGCGCCGCTTGCAGCATTTTATTGACCGCAAGATTGCCGGCCTGTTTGATCCGCTATTGAACCTTCAGCGGGATGAGACTTTGAACGGTTTGGCGCGCGGTTTTGCCTTTCGTCTGGTGGAAGGCTTTGGTCTTCTGCCAAGAGCTTTGGTTGCGGATGACGTCAAGGCTCTGGATCAGGACGCGCGNGCAAGCCTGCGCAAACATGGCATTCGCTTTGGTCAATTTACCATCTTTATGCCGCTCTTGCTGAAACCTGCTCCGACGCGTTTGCGGTTGCTGTTGTGGTCGCTTGACCAAAAGCTTGATGTGTTCCCAGAATCNCCGCCCCCTGGTTTGGTGACNGTTCCAGCGGATGAGAAANCGCCCAAAGGCTATGATACCATGTCGGGCTACCGTATCGCTGGTGCTCGGGCCATTCGGATTGATATGTTGGAACGTTTGGCCGATTTGCTGCGGGTCGAAGACAGCCGCAACGGGTTTGAAGCCAAGGCGGATATGTTGTCCATTACCGGAATGACTCTCGAACAATTTGCTGATTTGATGCAAGGGTTGGGCTATTCTGCTGATCGAGGCGAGCGTGAGAAAATTAAAGCTGTTGTGGACAACGATCAGGTAACGCAATCTGAGCATGATGAACAGCAAGGCCAAGAGGCAAAACCGGATGAAAGCCCGGAACTTGGCGGTCTACCTGANAACAAAACTGAAGAGGTTGAGGCAACTCAAACAGAAGCCGATGAGCCGCCTACTGCAGCTTCACAAGAGCTTTTAGACCCTGTGCCGGCCGTGGACGTGGACGCAGAGCAAGCGNCATTGCAAAACGCCGCCATTGANGTGATCGCAGAAACAGATCAAGCTGGGGCANCCGAAGATGACNCAGNCGCACCTGAAAAAGAAGTGTTTTTCACCTTCAAATGGGGCCGTCGGCNGGCGGGGCGCACTGCGCATCGTGAAACGGATAATTCTAAAGCCACCGCNGGTAAAAAGCCCAAAAAGCGTAAGCCCAAACCAAAACAACGCNCNGAGTCCACTGGGCCCANAAAGTTTCAGGCCCGGCCAGAAAAGAAACAAGCCATTGATCCGGACAATCCATTTGCCGCCGCCCTNATGGGGCTTAAGACCAAGGAGTAAGNTTGCTGGNCCCTGAGCAGAAATTGCGGGTCGACAAGTGGCTCTGGCATGCACGGTTTTTCAAAACCCGCAGCTTGGCGAGCAAAGTTGTTTCTGCTGGCCACGTGCGGGTAAACGGCAAAAAAACATCCAAATCAGCAACAANNGTNNGNATCGGGGATCGCTTGCGCTTTGCCCAAGGTCGGATCGAGCGAGAGGTTGAGGTGCTTGGTCTTGGTGAGCGCCGTGGACCCGCGGTTGAGGCGCAAACATTGTACCATGATCACACACCTGTGCAAAAAATCGATCCTCAAGCGCCCCGATTCGAGGGAAAAGGTCGCCCAACCAAGCAGAATCGTCGCAGGATCGGACTTATGCGCGATCAGATGCTTGAATGACGCGGGTCTGTAGATTAGCTAAGTTCAGAATTGCAGGAAATCTGGATAACCCCCAATGACCTATATCGTGAATGATAGTTGTATTGCCTGCAAATATACCGACTGCGTAGAGGTCTGTCCGGTCGATTGTTTTTATGAAGGTGAAAACATGTTGGTGATCCATCCAGATGAATGCATTGATTGCGGTGTTTGCGAACCTGAATGCCCGGCCGATGCCATTCGCCCGGATACAGAACCGGATATGGAAAAATGGGTGGAATTTAATCGCAAGTACTCGGAAATGTGGCCAGTGATTATTACCAAAAAAGATCCGCTGCCTGAGGCGGAAGAGCGCGACGGTGAAACTGGCAAGCTGGAAAAATATTTTTCAGAGGCCGCAGGCGAAGGCGGTTAGCCTGGGGATTATCGTTGGTTTGTGTCCGCTAGGAATCAGTTAAATTTTATGTTATATTATTGTCACAAATGAAAATAACCAATTTGGCGGGCAGTCAAAATTTACGCCGCATAACTTTTTGGTCAGCTGTTTTAACATCCAGCAGAGGAAAGCAAAGCCTCTGTCGGTGTTTCGTCGTGTTAAAGCGATGTAAAAGGGGAAAGTAAATGTCGAAGTCTAAGAAATCCGAGTTCTCTCCAGACGAGTACGTGGTGTATCCAGCGCATGGGGTGGGAAAAATTATTTCCATTGAAGAACAAGAAATTGCTGGAATTTCGCTCGAACTTTTTGTGATTTCTTTTGAAAAGGACAAAATGACATTGCGGGTGCCAACCCATAAGGCAACCGAAATTGGCATGCGCCCTCTCAGCTCGCCTGATGTGATCCTCAAAGCTATGACGACCCTGAAAGGCAAGGCTAAGGTAAAGCGCGCCATGTGGTCGCGCCGGGCCCAGGAATATGAGCAAAAGATTAACTCTGGTGACTTGATTGCCATCGCCGAAGTGGTGCGCGACCTGCACCGCAACGATGATCAGCGTGAGCAAAGCTACTCTGAGCGCCAGCTTTATGAGGCGGCGCTTGAACGTTTGACCCGCGAGGTCGCGGCTGTCGAAAACGGGGACGAAGCTGCAGCGGTTAAAAAAGTTGATGATGTGCTGGTATCGCGCGCAGCCTAAGTTTGGCCCAAGCGATGACTGTAAAAGATTAAGCGCAGGCCAGTAAAACCATCAGGGCAACAAGCTCTGTCAACTGGCCAGTCGCGCCCAGAATATCGCCGGTTTGACCACCTATTTTTGCAAGCGCGATACGTGCGCAGGCCCAAGCCGTTAGTGCGGCAACTGCGCAGGCCAGCAATCCGGAAAACCCGCCGAAAACCAAACCAATGATGACGGCCAAGGCAAGGCCCGCATAGGCGGGCTGAAAATCGGGCCGCCCGACGCTGTGTGACAGCCCATCATGGCGTGAATGGGGTAGGTTGGCCATC
>PBSX01000070.1 GCA_002726375.1 Marinovum sp. | reverse complement strand
CATATCCATCGTAAAATGGCCCCCGGATGCCAAGATGCCTATATCGGGTGCGTGAAGATCATTAAAAATGGCCATATCTGCCATCACGTCGGTGTCGCCTGAGACATAGATTGTATGATCTTCGGCCGATATCATAAACCCACATTCGCTGCCGATACATTTTGGACCTTCAGCTGTGCCAATGGTAGAACTGTGCACTGCGTGCACCATGGTGACGGCCACATTGCCCAACATGACTGTTCCGCCTTTATTAAACCCGATGCCCTCTATCCCTTCTGTTTCCATCCAATGGCCAATAAGATCATATTGGCCGACAACGGGAATGTTGTTTTCTTTCGCCAGTGGCAGCGTGTCAGAAATATGATCAAAATGCCCGTGGGTTAAAAGAATATGCGTTGCGCCTTTTATAGCCTCTTTGTGCCGGTCAGCAGGCAACATGGGGTTGCCGGTGAGCCATGGATCAATCAATAATACCTGGTCTGCAATTTCGATGCGAAAAGAGGCATGTCCAAGCCAAAGTATCTTCATAGTGCTCTCCTGTTGGCGCAGAAAGGTTGTTAAAAGCTTGGGGGGCCTGCGGCCGATTTGCAAGTAACTTTAGCCTGAGATGCTGCGAACAACCAGTGCTTTCAGCGCTCTAAATTTGCCTCTGGCAGGAGTATTTGAACAAAGAAAAAGGATTAAGCCTATGGGCTGGTTTGTCTTTGTCGATGCCTATTGTGAGCGTTTGGATGCGGAGCTATTTGCTGAACCGGTTAATTTACTTAGCAACGGTGGGTTTTTGGTGGTGGCCTATTGGCTATGGCCGCGTGCACAGCGGGGTTCGGGCGCGCGGACGCTGGTTATTTTGCTTACAGCGATCGGTCTTGGTTCGGCACTTTTTCACAACGTTGCGCAACGCTGGGCGGCGGTTGTGGATGTAACGCTCATTTTTCTGTTTGTGCTTTATTATTTTTATCTAGCCAACCGGCAGTTTTGGTAATTTTCACGTTTATTGTCCCTAGTGGGTGTGGCTTTGTTTTTTCCATACGCTGCCGCAGAGCTTTGGGTCTTTAAGGATATTGAGGGCTTGGGAAGCAGTCTTGGATATATGCCAGTGCCAATTTTGATTGCGGTTTATGCAATCGCTTTGCGGCGCAGGCGGCCGCAGGTAGCGCGCGGCCTATGGTTTGTGGCGGTACTTTTATATGTGCCTTTGGGATTTCGAACCGTAAACTTGCAGCTCTGCACAACTTGGCCGCAGGGCACGCATTTTTTATGGCATTTGATCAATGCTGCAATGTTGGGGTGGATGATTGAGGTTTATCCGCGCCATATGCTTGCAGGTGGCGGGCAGCAAGGGTAAAGGATTTAAACAGGTTTTTTGGGAGTTCCAGATGTCGATTGATACGGCTACAGCAGCCAAGGTTGCAAAACTTGCTCGGATCAGAGTAGAGGCGGATGCGCTTCCTGCTCTTGCGGATGAATTTAATATGATCCTTGGGTTTATCAATGAGCTTAATGAGGTTGATGTCAGCGATGTTGAACCGATGACATCAGTGACCCCGCAGCGTCTAAAGCGCCGCGAGGATGTAATTACCGAGGGCGATCAGCAAGCGGATGTGCTGTCCAATGCACCCGATACGCGTGAGGGATTTTTTGCGGTTCCAAAGGTGGTCGAATAATGGAAAACCTCAACAGTTTGACCCTTGCAAAGGGCCGTGATCTTTTGCGGAGCAAAGATATTACATCTGTAGAGTTAACCGAGGCCTGTTTGCGGGCCGCNGAGGGCNGCGNGGCGCTGAATGCGGTGGTNCACCATACNCCAGAGCTGGCGCTTGATCAGGCNGCNGCNGCCGANANCCGTTTGGCACAAGGNGNTGCNCCGNCCATGTGCGGCCTGCCGATNGGGATCAAAGATTTGTTTTGTACNAAAGGCGTGCCCAGTCAGGCCGCCAGCCGTATTCTAGACGGGTTCCGTCCCANGTATGAAAGCACGGTGAGCCAAAACNTGTTTGACGCAGGCGCGGTCATGATCGGCAAGTTGAACATGGATGAGTTTGCCATGGGCTCTTCCAATGAAACCTCTATTTATGGCGATGCGGTCAATCCCTGGAAACTAGATGACAAACAGCTTACCCCGGGCGGATCATCTGGGGGCTCTGCTGCCGCAGTGGCAGCAGATCTATGTTTGGCTGCCACCGGCACGGATACGGGCGGCTCAATCCGCCAACCCGCAGCCTTTGCTGGTATCGTCGGTATCAAACCAACCTATGGGCGCTGCTCACGGTGGGGAATTGTGGCGTTCGCCAGTTCGCTTGATCAGGCTGGCCCGATGACAAAATCGGTACGCGATGCCGCGATTATGCTTGAGGCCATGTGCAGCCATGATCCCAAAGACAGCACCAGTGCCGAGTTAGAGGTGCCAAATTTTGAAGCGCTTCTCAGCGGTGATATCCGCGGTCAAAAGATCGGTATCCCCAAAGAGTATCGTTTAGATGGGATGCCGGATGAGATTGAAAAGCTATGGACAGACGGGGCTGCAATGCTGCGAGATGCCGGCGCTGAAGTGGTCGATGTCAGCCTGCCCCATACGAAATATGCGCTGCCTGCCTATTACGTGATTGCGCCTGCCGAAGCCTCATCGAATTTGGCGCGCTACGATGGCGTTCGCTTTGGACGCCGCGCGCAGCTGGATGCAGGTGATGGCATCACCGAAATGTATGAAAAGTCGCGCGCCGAAGGTTTTGGCGCTGAGGTTCAGCGGCGCATTATGATCGGGACATATGTTTTGTCAGCCGGGTTTTATGATGCTTACTATAATCGTGCGCGGCGTGTGCGGGCCTTGATCAAGAAAGACTTTGAGGATGTGTTTGCATCTGGTGTTGATGCGATTTTAACGCCAACAACGCCCTCGGCTGCGTTTGGACTTGGGGATATGGCCGAGGTTGATCCGGTTCAGATGTATCTTAACGATGTGTTTACGGTTACGGTTAATTTAGCCGGATTGCCCGGGATATCAGTACCTGCAGGGCTGGATGCACAAGGCTTGCCTTTGGGTTTGCAGCTTGTCGGCAAGCCCTGGGAAGAAGGGAATTTGTTGAACACCGCTTATGCACTGGAAAGCGCTGCTGGCTTTAACGCAAAACCGAACAATTGGTGGTCATCTCTATAACGTGAGCAAAGGAAAGATTTGCATGCGAAAGGTTGTTTTATTCTGCGTTGCTTTGGGCTTTGCCGGCTGCGAGCCGACGATACCTGATAGTGGGCTTGAGGCTTTGCCGCCAAAATTGGCTGATACAACGGCCGCGGGGATTGCTGTGGTTGCCGATACAATTAATGTTTTGGAAGACGCTGTGGCGCTTGTGGATGGAAATCCGGCTGAGGTCGAAGAAACAAGCTTGCCAAATGCCGCAAGTATCGCGCTTTCGGATGAAAATGACTTTGAGGCGGTCTCAAACCGGCAAACCATTGAAAGCGATGCCGAAAGATTGGCGATTAACCGTATGCAATATGTTCTCATTGAACCTACCGAATTGCCAGTGCGCCCGGGCACCGATATCCCAAATGTTGTAGAATATGCTCTGCTGACATCTAATCCAGTTGGCGCGCCTTTGTATCCACGCTCGGGATTGGTAAGCGAAAATAGCCACCTTTACAGATGTGGGCAATATACCTCTTCCACTGAGGCGCAAGAGGTATTTTTGAAGCGTGGCGGCCCAAAACGGGACTGGCTAGGGCTTGATCCGGATGGGGATGGCTTTGCTTGCACATGGGATCCTTTGCCCTTCCGTTTGGCGCTGCCAGAGGGTTGATCGCACTGTGATTTCTGCCAAAGCGATCAGTACAAAATAACGTTTAAGCGTTGACGAACATACCTAAGCAAATTACCCCATAAGGCGCGCGGAGGGCTGGATGGCTGCGGGCCGTAAGGCTCGAGGAAAGTCCGGACTCCACAAAGTGACGGTGCCGGGTAACGCCCGGGCGGGGAAACCCGACGGAAAGCGCCACAGAAAGCAAACCGCCCGTGCTTGCACGGGTAAGGGTGAAAGGGTGGGGTAAGAGCCCACCGGGGGACTGGTAACAGTGTCCGCATGGCAAGCCCCACTGGGAGCAATGCCGAATAGGAACCTTGTGCGGGTTGATCGGTTCGCCGATATCACCGCAGGGCCGCTTTGGCCCAAGGGTTCGGGTTGGCAGCTAGAGGCGCAGGAGCAATCCTGCGTTTAGAGGAATAGTCATCCAAGGGGGTAACCCTGGGACAGAATCCGGCTTATAGGCCCTCCGCGCATCTTTTTTGAGGGTTTCAGACTAAGAGCTTCGAATTCTGTCCTATCATGGTTGACAGTGGCGTCAGTATCGCTAAAAGGCAGGCTTCAGGATAGAATTTCACCGGCCGTAGAACTGGCCGACGCAGGAGACGAAAAATGGCGAAGCCGACCACAATTAAAATCCGCCTAAACTCGACCGCGGACACTGGACACTTTTATGTGACCAAGAAAAACGCGCGCACCATGACCGAAAAAATGGTGGTCCGGAAGTATGATCCGGTTGTGCGTAAGCATGTCGAATATAAAGAGGGTAAAATTAAATAACCCCCTCGANATCGTTTTTATGAAAAGCCGCGCAGACATCTGGGCGGCTTTTGTTATTTTAGGACTTCTTAAAATGAAAGATTGCATATTTTGCCGTATTGCNAATGGGGNGGAACATGCCGCTGTCATATGCGAAACCTCTGAGCTTATGGTCTTTGCCGANCATAACCCCATTCGCNAATCGNATNTTCAAATCATCCCAAAGGATCATATTGTCTGTTTTGAGGATTTGCCAAANTCACTGGCCGGNCAGATTATGTTTATCGGGCAAAAAATTGCAAAGGCCCAAAAGCAGATTTATGGTNTTGAGCGCGTTGGNTTTATTTTTTCTGGACATGATGTTGCCCATTGCCATGCTCATGTCGTCCCATTGCATGATAAAGATGACATTACATCGCGGCGGNATTTTGCATCGGGGGATGTAAGANATGCAAAGCGGAAATTTTTAGCGCCATTTGAGCTTGCNCAAGCCTNTGAAAAACTTCGTCANGCACTTTTGCACTCTTAAACGAAAAAGGCCGGGCGCAATGCCCGGCCTTTTGGAATTACGAGATAAGCGCCTCTATTCTTGGCTGCCCATGAACATTAGCAGGAACTGGAACATGTTTAGGAAATCCAGATACAGGTTTAGCGCGCCATGGATGGCCGATTTATCCAGCCATTCCTGATCACCGTGATGTGCATGCGCAAGATAGGTGTTCTTGATCTTTTGCGTATCATAAGCGGTCAGACCGGCAAAAATCAGCACGCCCAGGATTGAAATCGCGAACATGATCGCTGGTGAGCCAAGGAAGATATTGATGATCATTGCCACCAAAATGCCAATCACGCCCATCATCAGNAACGATCCCCAACCGGAAATATCACGCTTGGTGGTGTAGCCCCAAAGCGACAGACCGGCAAAGGCAATGGCTGTGACCAAGAAGGTCTGAACGATCGAATAGCTTGTGTAGAAGATAAAGATCGANCTGAGCGAAACGCCGATTAGCGTNGCGAACANAAAGAAAAACANCTGCGCNGCNCCNGCAGAGGCCCGCTGCATCACAGCGCCAAAGCCAAAGATCATCGCCAGCGGCGCAAACATGATTACCCATTTTAGGGCAGAGGTGTATATTGCAACACCCAGTCCAGTTAGCATTGTGCCGTTTCTCATCGTGCCAACGGACAGCGCTGGATCAGTNGTTGTGGCAAGCCCAGCTATCGCCCAAGCGGCCAAAGCCGTGATCAACATACCAATGGACATGGTGCTGTAGACTTTATTCATATGGGCGCGCAGGCCCTCGTCAATCTCAGCGGCGCGGGCGCCGACTGCGGGTTGTACGGTTTTATATTCTGCCATTTTAGCCTCCGGTTCGTCACAATATAGGGGGGCCCCGCGCGATGCGAGANCCGTTATAATAGATATTGGCAAACCTATAGCGGGTTTCAAGATGAGAAAATAGCTGTTTTGTCAATTTTTCTNAATGCGCGAACATTTTTAAAGAGTAATGACCACTTTTCCGGTAGATTTGCGCGTGCGCAGCAGGTCCAAACCCTCCGCTGCCTGTTCAAAGGGCAATATATGGCTGATATGCGGCTTCAGCCGCCCGGCCTGATACCAGTCTATTAGGATTTTGAGGCTCTCGGTCAGGACCTTTGGTTTAAAGCGCATATATCCGCCCCAATTGACACCTTGAACAGTGATGTTTTTTACCATCATGTGATTGGCGGCGATGGGCGGCACTGTACCACTGGCAAAGCCGATGACAATCATGCGCCCATCNGGATTACAGGCGCGAAAAGCTGCGGCGAATTGATCGCCGCCAACNGGGTCATANACTACATCCGCGCCGCCAAGTGCTTTGACTGCTTTGCGCAAATCTGTGGTTTCTGGGTCGATCAAATGATCAGCCCCGGCGGCCGCAGCGATATCTAGCCGTTTTTGGCCACGGGCCGCGGCAATAACTGTGGCGCCCATCAATTTACCCAGTTCAACCGCCGTAAGCCCGACGCCGCCAGCCGCCCCAAGCACAAGCAAGGTTTCGCCCGGCTGCAAGCGGGCCTTGTAGTCCAAGGCCACGTGACTTGTCCCATAAGCAATTTGAAATCCTGCGGCTTCTATGGTCGGAACGGCCTCTGGCAAAGGCAGGCACCGGGTNGCATCAAAGCAGCCATATTGCGCCAATCCGCCCTGACCGCTATAGACTGCNACNCGCGTTCCAATTGCTGGCCCTGTTGTTTTTGGTCCCAANGCGTCGACAATACCCACCAATTCTAATCCGAGGGTGAAAGGCACTGGTGGGGTGTCCTGATACGTTCCTTTGATCATCAAAAGGTCAGCAAAGTTCAAGCCGCAGGCAAGTATTTTTAATCGAACTTGGCCTGAAGCCGGATTTGGAGTTTCAAGGTTGCTAACCTGTGGGTTTTGCCCCAGCTGTGTGACTTGAATTGCCTGCATTTCATACTCACTTTTTGCTGCTGNATTTACTGCAATATCAGCAAGATTGAAATCAAATAGCCAAATATTTTGCAACCCCAAGCACATACCCGCAAAAATTGAGCAAAATATTTTTGCGATTCGCTTAGGTTTCTTTAAGCTCTTGCGTGATTAGATGGTTCTGATATGATCGAATTGCGTTGACGGGATGCGCGACGCAATAATTTTCAAAATCGGGCGATGATCGCGCGATGACACACCTCTTAATTAAAAGAGGGGAGCAAAAAGGAATATTATATGGCGCACCCAGTTGATCTACATGTGGGTAAACGAATTCGTCAACGCCGTTGGTTGGTTGGCATGACTCAGCAGCAATTGGCTGAGCAAGTTGGTATAAAATTCCAACAAATCCAAAAATATGAAACAGGTGCGAACAGGGTCAGTGCGTCACGGCTTTGGGATATTTCGGAAGCTATGGAAGTTCCGGTNAACTTCTTTTTNGAAGGCATTGAGCANGAAGTNGCAGCTACTGGTTCTAATGAATCTGTTCCAGCGGATTTAATGGGTGACAAAGAGGCCTTGGATTTGGTTCGGTCTTATTACTCAATTCCAGAGAATCAACGCCGTCGTTTGTTTGACCTTGCACGGGTTCTGAGTGACGTTGCTTAAACCAGCCTGCATATGGGGCGGGCATCTTTAAAAGGGCAATAAGCGTNNATGAGCATGTNAGATAGCTTGCNCAATCCCATTTCTGAGGATGAACAAACAAACTTAATCGCCGTGGCCCACGAAATGGCAGAGGCTGCAAAAGTGGCCATATTACCCTATTTTAGGGGCTCTGATCTAACATTGGAAAATAAGGATGCCGCAGGTTTTGATCCTGTTACTGCTGCCGATAAGGCGGCAGAACAGGCGATGCGAGACGTTCTTGCGACAAAGCGCCCTCAAGATGGAATTTGGGGTGAAGAGTTCGGTCGATCGCCCGGGGTGTCGGGGTTAAGCTGGGTTCTTGATCCCATTGATGGCACACGTGGGTTTATCAGCGGCACCCCCACATGGGGGGTCTTAATCGCTCTTTCCGATCAGTCCGGCCCGCTTTTGGGCATTATAGATCAGCCTTACATTGGCGAGCGNTTTNTNGGCGGGTTTGGCCAAGCTTACTATACTGGCCCTTTGGGGCAGCGTACTCTGGCGGCGCGGTCAGCGAATAGGGTGGATCAAGCAACGCTGTTTTCAACATACCCTGAGATCGGCACCAAAAAGGATTACCAAGGGTTTCGCGCTGTGGCCGATCACGCCAATTTAGTGCGCTATGGCGTTGATTGCTACGCCTATGCCTTGCTGGCCGCTGGNCAGATTGATTTNGTGATNGAAGCGGGTCTAAACGCCTATGATATTCAGGCACCGATCGCGGTCGTTGAGGCGGCAGGTGGATTGGTGACGAATTGGCAGGGCGGCCCTGCGCATCTTGGCGGTCAGGTGGTGGCTTGCGCCAGCCAACAGCTGCTCAACGAAGTTCTGCCGTTACTTGCGCCCTATGCGGTTACGGCCAAATAAAATGCAAGACCTCATCGTTCAAAATGCTGATCACATCCTAACGATGGATGACCAGCGCCTAGAATTGCGCGGCGCTGACATCCGTATTCGGGGCGGCCAAATCATTGAATTGGGTCAGAATCTTGCGGTGAAAAACGGCGATGAGCTTGTTGATGCGCGCGGCTGTGTGATTACACCGGGGTTGGTCAACACGCACCATCATCTGTATCAAACCCTGACCCGCGCTGTACCCAAGGCGCAGAATGCTTTGCTTTTTGGATGGCTGCAAACGCTCTATCCGATCTGGGCGCGTTTTGGTCCGGATGAAATGCGCGTATCCGCTATGGTGGGCTTAGCTGAATTGGCCCTATCTGGCTGTACGCTTAGTTCGGATCATCTTTATCTTTATCCAAACGGCGCGCGGCTTGATGATACCATCGAGGCCGCGCATGAGGTTGGTATCCGGCTTTTTGCCACCCGTGGTTCCATGAGCATCGGCGAAAGCGATGGTGGTTTGCCGCCTGATGATCTGGTTGAGAAAGAAGATGACATCCTAAAAGACTGCATTCGAGTGATTGATAGTTTTCATGACCGTGACCCATCGGCGCTTATTCGGGTTGGTATTGCCCCGTGTTCGCCCTTTTCGGTCAGCCGTGATTTGATGCGCGAGGCGGCGCTTTTGGCGCGTGATAAGTCGGTTCATCTGCATACGCATCTGGCCGAAAACCAAGAAGATATTGATTACTCATTAGAAAAATTCGGCTGTCGCCCGGGGCAATATGCACAGGATTTAGGCTGGGTTGGCCCAGATGTCTGGCACGCGCATTGTGTCAAACTTGACGCCTCAGAGCAGGCGCTTTTTGCAGAAACTAAAACGGGCGTGGCCCATTGTCCTTGCTCAAATTGCCGATTGGGATCAGGCATCGCGCCGATTAGGCAGATGCGAGATCGCGGGGTGCCCGTTGGTTTGGGCGTTGATGGATCTGCCAGCAATGACAGCAGCAATTTAATTCTTGAAGCACGCCAAGCGATGTTGCTGCAGCGTGTGGCGTTTGGTGCCGATGCGATGTCGGCCCGCGAAGCATTGGAACTCGCCACCCGTGGAGGCGCCGATATTTTGGGCCGGCCCGAATGCGGTAGGCTGGCACCAGGCAAACGCGCCGATCTGGCCATATGGGATGTCTCAGGCCTAGAGTCTGCTGGAAGCTGGGACCCGGCAGCGCTTTTGCTTGCTGGCCCTATGACGGTGAAACATCTCTTTGTGGAAGGACAGCAGATTATCCGCGATCATGCCTTTACAAAGCTTGACTTGCCAGCCGTTATTTCCGAGCAAAACCGGTTGGCACGAAACCTGATGTGATCAAAACTATTTTAGGTTTGGATCACAAAGCTGCCGCAATAATTTTTGTCTCATACTCTACAGTGATCTGACCATCGGCATCACCGTTTGCGGTAAGCGGCGCATTGAGTGCAGTTTCTGATGCTTCTGGGTTGGCATTCAGAGCAGCTTGATAGCGGGTTGAAGATCGGGCCATTTGTTCAAAGCTCTTGGATGATATTTTGCGCACCCAAGGATAGAGCTTCGTTGTCACATGACAAAATTGGCCTGTTTGGCCTCACCCGCGCCATCAAAGCCGCGATAGTGCCGCGAGTAATTTGGCGACAGCCGTTCAAGTAAATCTTCATAGCCAACAAGAAACGCACTTCGTTTCCAGTTGCGATTGTTTTCGATCAGGAAAAGCACGCCGCTTGTGGATAAAGCCCGCAAGGCTTCCCTAAAAAAGGCGGGCCGGTCAAACCAATGTACCGCTTGCGCGACAGTTATGATATCTGCGCTCTGCTCAGCAAGAGG
>PBSX01000069.1 GCA_002726375.1 Marinovum sp. | reverse complement strand
GCCACGTCTAGGCAATACACCCAAAACAGAAATCCCCGCTTTTTCAAACCCTAAGCGAGCCAACCGTTCATGTCGCGGACTGGCCACTCTATTTAGGATCACGCCAGCAAGTGGCAGCTCAGGCGCATAAGTCGCAAAACCAAGCGCAGTGGCGGCGGCAGATTGGGCCTGACCGCTGACATCGACAACCAACACCACCGGCCATCCCATGAGCATTGCGGTTTCAGCGCTGCTGCCACAGCCACTTTCACCTTTGCTGGCAACGCCGTCAAAAAGGCCCATAGATCCTTCTGCAATTGCGATATCAGCCCCAAGAGCTTGTGCCGAAATAGCTGCAAAGAGCGGCTGGTTCATTGACCAGCTATCAAGATTGAACGAGGGGCGGCGCGCGGCAGCGTGATGAAAGGCCGGATCAATATAATCGGGACCGCTTTTAAAGGGTTGTACGGTCAGACCAAGATCTGAAATCGCTCTTAGCAGACCAAGCATCACGGTGGTTTTACCGGTCCCTGAGCTCGGTGCAGAGATCATCAATCCTTTTGGAAGCATCATTTTGACCCCAAGCTAAAAGGTGACGCGGCCGATTGTGGGCGAAACCGTCGATCATAGTCGGTAGAATATAAACAGCTTTCAGTGAACCCCTCGGCTGAAAGTGCAGGTCCAACCAAAATCAGCGCAGTGCGTTCGATACCATCGGTCATTTTTTCTTGCAATGTTGCCAAAGTTGCGCGGATGATTTTCTGATCTGGCCAGCTTGCGCGGTAAACAACCGCCACTGGACAATCACTGCCATAATCAGGGGTAAGCTCCGCTATGACCGTTTCAAGATTATGGATGGAAAGGTGGATCGCCAAAGTTGCCCCGGTGGCCGCAAAATTCTTTAGGGTTTCACCTGTGGGCATTTTTGAGGCGCGTCCTGGGGTGCGTGTTAATATTACCGATTGTGCTAAACCTGGTAGCGTAAGCTCGCTGCCCAAAGCCGCAGCAGCGGCAGAAAACGAAGGCACGCCAGGGGTCACAGAAACTGCAATCCCTTCAGCNCGCAGCCTGCGCAATTGCTCACCCATTGCAGACCAAACAGATAAATCACCTGAATGCAGCCGGGCAACNTCCAGTCCTGCGACATCTGCTTTTTTAATCTCTGCCACAATTTCATCCAAATCCATCGAAGCTGTATTGACGATATGCGCGCCGCGCGGACAATGGGCAAGCACTGCTTCGGGCACCAGCGAGCCAGCATAAAGGCACACAGGGCACGATNCGATTAAATCGCGGCCCCTTAAGGTTAAAAGATCAGGCGCCCCTGGCCCTGCACCAATGAAGTGGACGGTCATTATTTTTCTCCTTTTGCCAAAGCGCAGGTGGCAAGCCCATCTTTAGACACCATTCGATGCCCTAGAAGGTAACTGTTCTCGCCCGCTGCGGCCAAGGCCGCTGCCTCAGAGAGGCTGCCTGTGTTATAGTGCNGTAATGAAAGCGCGGAGTGGCTTTGTGTATTTTGCAAATCAATTTCACTCTGTGGAACAGCGATAATTGACAGATTAAGGTGCTTAGACAGGCTTTGCAGTGCTGGGTTTTGGGCTTTATCAACATGTGTCGCCACGCCAAAAAAATCCTGCAGTGCTAATCTGTGGTGATCGCAAAGTGATTGATAGACGTCCTGTAAACTTTCAAACTGAACGTTTTTTCGATAGCCAAACCCTGCAATAATCATAGCGTGACNCTCCATTGCACCACAGGGTAGGCCGCCTTCCATCCATGTTTTTTACCCAATGCGCCAGCATGCGATAGCTCAATACGCAGCAATTCCCCGCCCAAAGTATAGCAGCTTTTTGCAAGTAAAGCCTCACTTTCCAAGGTGACAGCATTGCAGACAATACGTGTGCCTTTGGCAAGATTTNCAATTAAATACTGTAGCAACTTCTCGCTCAATCCCCCNCCGATGAAAACACAATCTGGTTTTTCAAGCCCTTCCAAACAGTCGGGCGCGCTACCTGTAATCACGCGAAGTCTTTCCACCCCAAACGCAGCGGAATTTTCATCAATTCTTTGCGCGCGCGCNTCACTTTTCTCTATTGAAATGGCGTTGTGTTGTGGGATGGCACAGCAGCCATTCTATTGCGATTGATCCTGATCCGCCACCGATATCCCAAAGAAGCTCTCCGGCTTTAGGCGCTAGGGCGGATATAGTAAGCGCGCGCATTGGACGTTTGGTTATTTGGCCGTCATTGGCAAATAGCGCATCGTCCTTTCCAGCGCTCAGCGATAGTTGCGGNCCGCCTTGCGCCGTGATCCCTACAACAACCGGATGGTAAAGGNCTTGAAANTCAAAGTCTTTGGCCAAAACCTTACGGCATCGGGCGCGCGGTCCCCCCAAAGCTTCAAGCACATGCAAAGTAGAGGCGCCAAACCCAATACCTGTTAAATAGGTTGCAAGTTCCCCGACCGTGGCGCCATCGCGCACTGTCACCAAAAGGTTTTGGCCGCACTGCAAACCCTGCCGAAGTCGCGAGAACGGNGCGGCATGTAGCCCGTAACATTCGGTAGTTTCCAAGGACCACCCGAGGGTTGAAGCGGCCAAAGAAAAGCACGATGGGCTCGGNANTGATNTCCATTCATCTGGCTTTAAGTGCCGGCTTAGGACAGNGCCAGCGCCATACCAAAATGGATCACCAGAGGCTAAAACGACCACTGGTTGACCGCGCAGCTTTAAAATTTCATTAATACCATTCTTGAAAGGGACGGGCCAAACTCTGTACTTTTCAGAGCTGCCTTTTGAAAGTAGGCGAATATGCCGTTCTGCTCCCCAAATCGTTTGGGCGTCTGTTAGTGCGTTTTGACTTGCAGACGTCAGACCTTCTAGTCCATCTTCACCCAATCCAACGATGGTTAACCAAGCGGCTTTAGACATGAGCGTAAACCTTTTGATACTTGCAGGTACGANTGAGGCCAGCCAGCTTGCCAAAGAGGTNANNGCNGCAAAAATAAAGGCGGTTCTGTCCTATGCCGGGCGTGTGGAAAGACCCAAACCACAACCCTTGCCCCGCCGCATAGGAGGATTTGGAGGGGTTGAGGGGCTGAAACAGTATCTGTGCGAAAACGCGATTACACATGTAATTGATGCCACACATCCATTTGCGGTTCAGATGAGTCAACATGCGGTTGATGCCTGCGCTGACCTCAATCTTCCACTGATGGCATTTAGCAGGCCTGAATGGAAACCGATTCCGGCGGATAATTGGANAGANGTTGCTGATATCCCNGATGCTGTTTNGGCNTTGAAGGGGGCAAAAAGACGAATAATGCTTGCGTTGGGCAGAATGCATCTGAAGGCTTTTGAGGCGCAGCCTCAACACCGCTATCTGCTGCGCCTTGTGGACCCACTTACCAAACAGCTTGCGTTGCCAAACCGCGATATCGTGGTGTCCCGAGGGCCGTTTACCATAGAGGGCGATCTGGCCCTGATGCGTAACTATAATATTGAGCTTGTGGTNTGCAAAAATGCTGGGGGTGTTGCCTCGCGCGCTAAACTTGATGCCGCCCGCGCGCTGTCTTTGCCTGTTATCATGATTGCACGACCAAAGCTGAACCGCCCGAGGCTTGAAACCGCCAGTTTGAGCAAGGTGATGCAATGGCTGGGTCATTCGGAAACCGATCTAGGGGTGTAAACCCACGGGGTCTGTCCTGTGCGTTCGATCAAACGGGTTTGGGAAGACCCTACAATNACCATAGNNCGNATATCTGCCATCTCTGGTGTNGTGTTTGACAATTCAACGATATTAAGNGTTTCATCTTTTGTGNTGATGGCGCGTGCAAAAATAACAGGTCGGTCGTCTTTGCAGCACTCTTTTAAAACCTCAAGAACTCTTGCAAATCCATCTGGCCGTGCGTTGGAACGAGGATTGTAAAACGCCATGGCAAAGTCAGCTTCGGAGGCCAGCCGCAATCGTTTTTCAATCAAGTGCCAGGGCTTTAGATTATCACTCAGATTAATCGCACAAAAATCATGTCCCAATGGCGCGCCGGCGCGGGCAGACGCGGCTAGCATCGCCGTTATGCCAGGCAAGACTTCAATATCAAGGAGGCGCCAGTGATTTGGGCCTTGCTCGGTGGCTTCAAAAACTGCAGCAGCCATGGCAAACACGCCGGGATCACCAGATGAGACAACCGCTACCTTCTTCCCATCTGCGGTCAGAGATAACGCCAGTTTTGATCTGTNCAGCTCAACCCGATTATCTGATCCATGCAGNGTTAGGCCAGGCCGCTTTTGNACTCTTTCCACATAAGGGAAATAGCCAATAACGTCTGTTGCTTCAGACAGAATCTGCGATACTTCGGGCGTGATAAGAGCGTCACTACCGGGNCCCAATCCAACTACTTTCAGCCATCCACTCATGGCCTTCGACCTTCACCATGCACAATAATTATTGAAAAATATGGTGTCACTTTGCCCACCGCTTCATTCAGTTTTTGAACGTTTTGATGCGGCATTGTTGCATATTCAATGAGCCACGCCCTCTCAAATAATCCAGCGGACTGCAGGGCGGCGCAAACCTTATCAAAATTTCGCCCAATCTTCATCACAACCAATGCATCTGTATCTTGCATCCGTCTGGTCAACTCATGCTCACTTAGGGTGCCCAAAAGAACCGTCAGCACGTCGTCGCCCCATGTGACCGGCGCACCAGTTAAGGTCCAAGCGCCGGACATGCCGGTGATAGCTGGGATGACTTCAACGGGGCTGGCTTCTTTCACGCGCGTGTAAAGATGCATGAACGAGCCATAGAAAAATGGATCGCCCTCACAGAGAACACAAACACNGTGACCCGCATCCGACAGCGCCCGAATATGCGCCGCGCAATCGCGATAGAAAGCGGACAGCATTTGATTATACCTTGGGTCAGCAACAGGAATTTCTNTCGTCACTGGATATTCCATCGCAAATTCAATTGCATTTTTGGACAGCATGCCGTCAACAATACTGCGCGCTTGTCCTTTGCGGCCTGCTTTTCGAAAAAATGCAATATGGGTTGCNGATCGAATGATCCTATCCGCCTTAACACTCATAAGATCAGGNTCGCCCGGTCCCAAGCCGACACCATAAATTNTGCCTTTNTGAGGTAAAGCACCCNTCATTCTAANGGNCTCGCGAGCGCGTTCACACCGGCAACAGTAATGGCACTTCCGCCAAGACGNCCCTTGACAATGCAACACGGGGTCGGCTGTGCCTGCCAAAGGGCATCTTTACTCTCAACCGCACCGACAAACCCCACNGGGCACCCGATAATCGCTGCCGGCCTTGGGCAACTTTCATCTTCCAGCATATTTAATAGATGGAACAAAGCAGTCGGTGCATTGCCAATTGCAACAACAGCGCCTTCTAAGTGTGGACGCCATAACTCAAGTGCNGCGGCCGATCTTGTGTTTTTCATATCCTGCGCCAGTTCATGAATACCCTTTGCGTGAAGCGTGCAAATTATTTCATTATCTGCAGGCAAACGGGTGCGCGTGATGCCCTCNGACACCATACGCGCATCACATAAGATGGGGGCACCGTTGGCAAGCGCGGCTTTCGCCTTTTGAGCAAAGCCTTCAGAAAAGTGGATATATTCGGCCAAGCCAACCATTCCGGCAGCATGGATCATCCGNACTGCAACCTTTTCTTCATCCTGATTGAACCGTTCNAAATCACTTTCAGATCGGATGGTGCGAAAAGAGGCCTTGTAAATCGCAGCGCCATTGGTTTCGTAGGTGTAGGGCATTATAGGCTGTCCAATGTTTCAAGGATATGTGGACCAGTAAGCCCAGTTTTCTGAGGCGTATCGCCAGATTGGCCACCTTGGATCAAGTTGAAAGCACCACTTTGGCCGACCAATGTGATATCAGCAGCTTTNGGGTGTGCACAGCCTTTTGAGCAGCCTGATATATGCAGTGTCCCAGTTGTTTTTCCGGCCAATAGGCGTGCAAGCTGTCTGGTTTCAACCGTTGCACTTTGGCANATGGGTCTTCCGGGACAGGCATTTANCCGCAACAGCGGATCTGTAGGAGCGGTAATAAAGCGATCATCTGCGCCAATAGTTTTCGCATCAAGTAATACAATGCTGCGCCAAGGGGTTAGGCGAATAGACTTTGCCTGGCTCAAGCTCAAAAGATGAAGCAAATCTTTATAATGGCATTGCCCAAAGGGGATGCCGACGATTTGTCCTTGAGGTATTTTACCGATGCGCAATGGTGCGTTTTGTGTATTACGTGGCGTTAGGCTCCACGCCTTAGGCACAGCTTGATTTGCAAGATGATCACGCATGCGTTTCGCCGAAGGGCTGCGGGTTGCTTCGAACCATCTGGCAATATCAATGATGCAATCGACTAAGTTGCTTTTGGTTGTCGTACGGCCAAAATCGCTTCCGTCTGGGTAGACTAGCAGAGTACTCTTTGAATCTTTTTCAACTCTTATATCTGCAGAAACGTTCTGTAATCTTGGGATTGCCCCTAAATCGACTGCAAGTCCAAACTTTGCAGGCAAATCTGGAAGCTCAGATAAGCGCAGATATAATTCTCTTGTAATTTGTTTACTTAGATCACCCTGAACCCAATCAGGTGTAATAATTACATTGCGGCGCGCTTCACTCGCAAGATCAGGGTCCAGCAAATCAAGTTGGTTTAGAATGTGCAAAAGTCGTTCATGATCGCTCTGATTTATGCCGCGCAATTGTAAATTTGCCCGGCTGGTAAATTCAATAATACCAGAGCCATATTTCTGAGAAAGACGGCAGATTTCTTTNATTTGAACGCTGGAAANCTCAGCAAATTTTGGCCGGATGCGAACNATCANCCCATCNCCAGACACCATTGGTNGATANGCCCCTGGGCACCACCCTTTGACAGAGGGTTCTATCATGCCGCCCCCTCCATNGCCNCAATTACGGAATTACGCCTAGAGTTCCACAAACCGGCTTGATGTAATATTTCAAACCTTGATTTCATCGCTTCATANGCTTCGGGATTGTTTTCCTGCAAGAACAAACAAACCTCGGAATTATCCAAGGTGGCTTCGTAGTAAAGATCAAATAGATGTGTTGAAACAACATCTGCAAGTTGGGCAAAGCTTGCCATGTGATCAAGTGTGGCTGCNATNTCTGCAGCGCCTCTAAAGCCATGGCGCTGCATGCCTTTGATCCAATTTGGATTGCTGGCCCGTGATTGAACAACACGGGCAATTTCTTCTGGCAGACTGCGCGCGCGCGGTGTTTCAGGCCGAGTGTTATCCATATGATATAGAGCCGCCGACCCTCCTGTAACGCTTTGTGCCGCTGCAAAACCTGCTTCATGGGTTGCATAATCTGCNGCAAGTAAAAGATCNGTTTCACNTAGGTCCTGCAGGTGAACGAAACTATCGGCTTTGGCNACNCNGTCGGCAATTGCTTGGGGTTGATGGCTAACTTTTTCACCATCAAAGGCATAGGCGCTTGCTGCGAGCCAAGCNTGACCAGCCGCTGCGCGGGCTTNATCGGTATATTGTTCTGCCAGATCGCTCATGCCCAATCCATAGCTTGCTGGGGCAGGTCCNAAGACACGACTATGATGNGATGNTGCCACAAAGGGGTTCCAGTCGACAGCTTCGTCTCGTACAGCCAAAGTGCGAACGGCTTGGCTAAATAATGCGGATAGAGTTGGAAAAACATCACGGAAAAGTCCTGAGATTCTTAGTGTGACATCAAGTCTTGGCCGCTCAAGTTCGGCGATGGGAATAATTTCAATACCGCTAACACGTTCAGATCCTTTATCCCACTTTGGTTTAACGCCCAGCAAATGCAAGGCCATGGCAAACTCTTCTCCAGCAGTGCGCATCGTGGCCGAACCCCATAGATCTACGATAAGCGTTTTGGGGTACTCGCCCTGATCCTGCAAATGCCGGCGCACAAGTTCTTCGGCCAGTTTAACGCCTTGCGCATAGGCTGATCGTGTGGGCACGGATCTTGGGTCCGTGGTGTAAAGATTGCGGCCTGTGGGCAGTACATCAGATCGTCCGCGATAGGGTGAACCAGAAGGTCCTGCTTTTACCCGTTGGCCTGCAAGCGCGGCCAGAAGACCTGCGCGTTCGCTCTGCGCAGAGGCCGCTACATCAAAGGGTGATTTTACTGCGGATGTTCTTCCAAAAATATGAAGGCCATCGCCATACTGGCTCTCTTTTATATCGCAAACAAAGCGGTCTATGCGTGTGATCGCTTCCGCTGCTGAGGCCGCTTGGTCGAGCCCAAGATCGGTTTCAACACCGAGCGCTTGGGCTTCGCTGCGAATGTCTATTTGAAGACGGTTACGGCGCTTAGGGTCCAACCCGTCTGCATTGGAAAATTCATCCAGCAAGGCTTCTAGCTGTGACATTCTATCCGGCACGGCGCTTGGCTTCAAAGCCGGCGGTACATGCCCCAATGTGATGGCACCAATCCGCCGTTTTGCTTGTGCCGCTTCGCCTGGGTCATTGACGATAAAGGGATAAATAACCGGAAGGTCTCCGATTAAGGCCTCTGGCCAGCACTCGGCCGAAAGGGCAACTGATTTACCCGGCAACCATTCTAGCGTGCCGTGGGCGCCAATATGAATAAGCGCATCTGCGGCGAATACGTTTCTAAGCCATAAATAAAATGCAACGTAGGAATGGCGCGGCGTGCGGGTTGTGTCGTGATAATCATTATCTCGATCATTTTTCCATCCCCGTTCGGGTTGCAGGGCGAGCAGGGCGTTTCCTTGCTTTAGGGCGGGGAATTCAAAGACCCCACCAGATACCAGTGGATCATCATGTGGATTTCCCCAAACTTCTGTTAGCGATTTTTGAAGCTCTTCTGGAAGGAGTCTTAAGGCCTTTTCATACGCGTTTACCGACCACTCTAGTATGGCTTGCCCCAGCTCTGTTGGCAAATCACAACTGGGCTCAATGTGGTATCCTTCGGTTGCCAGATCTTTAAGGATACTCTGGGCCGAGGCCATTGCATCAAGTCCAACGGCATGGGCCATTTGCCAGGGCTTTCCGGGATAGGTGGACAGAATTAAAGCCGGTTTTTTTTCTTTGACCGGTTTGACTTGCAAATCGATATGCGCCTTCACACGGCGCGCCATTGCTTTAATGCGTTCCTGATCGGGTTGATGCGCAAACCTTGAAAATTCTAATTTGGGGTCTTTGACACCAGCTTGTTTAAAGGAAGCAACGCCTGAAAAAATACGTCCGTCAACTTCTGGTAAAACCACATGCATCGCAAGATCGGCGGGCGATAACCCACGCTCTCCATCGCGCCACGCTGACCGGTTAGATGTTGCGAGGGCCATTTGGAAAACAGGAACATTTGCGGCATCAAGCGGAGAGGCTCCAGTTGATCCCTTGCCCGAAAACGCGGTGGCATTAATTATGGCTGCCGGTTTTAGATATTTTAACTGCCGTGTAAGCCAAGCAGCAGCTTGCGGCTCTTTAAGCGAGGGAGCATAGAGTCCAAGAGTAGTGTACCCATGCTGTTCTAACTCGCGGCTTATAGCCTCAATTGGCGCTAGGTCGGCTGCCCTTAGATATGATAGATAAAAACTCAAAATTACCAGAGGTTTATCCCTATTTCTAAGGTTAAAAGCGGTTGGGCAAACAATGCCTGATTGGTGTGTCCAAGCGCCAACTTGGGGAAGCGATTTGCTAACCAAATCGGGGCGAGCGTATAGGCCTGAGGCGAGGGCAAGCTGTGAAAGAGCCGCGCGCGCAGCTGGTGCGCCGCCGGTTTCACAAAGCACGGATAAGCGCCTTAATGTCGATATTGGCAGTGTGGATATTTCATCCAATTGCGGATCTATACGGCCATCCGCTGGTAAAACTGCCAGTGCTATGCCTTTTTCAATAGCTAGGGTGCGAATCTGTTGCAGGCCATAGGACCAATAGGGCATGCCACCAATAAGACGGATCAAAATGCCGCGCGCACCAATTAGAGTTTGCTCAATGTAAGTATCTACGGAAAGCGGATGCTTTAGGGCCGTAAGATTGGCCAGCCTTAAGGATGGTAAATGAGCTTTGTCTTGATGCCATCCCGCAGCAAAAGCACCCAGATCACTGTCTGAAAACGACAAAACCACAAGATCAGCAGGGCTTTGCCCCAAATCCTGAGGTGTGTNGGTTTCCTCCAACCCATGGCTTTCGCGAAAGATCACATGCATTGACTGCATTTACTCCANAAGAGTGGTTTCAATAGCGGTTCGGTTGATGTTGTCATGTTCGCCGATAACAACCAGACGGCCNGCTCGTGGTTCTTGGGGCAACCAAGGGCGGTCAAANTGNGTCCGAACCCGTGNTCCNACGGCCTGCACCAAAAGCCGCATGGGTTTNTCTTNCACTGCAGCATACCCTTTCACGCGCAAAATATTTTGCTCTTTTGCCAGTTGTTCNATGCGGCGNGNNAANNNTTCTGGATTTTGNACTTCGTTCAACTCGACAACNATGCTGTCAAANTCNTCATGGTCGTGATCATGNGGCGCATCGTGATGCGATGGTCTTGCATCCATATCATCCTCTGCTGCCGCCTCTAATCCCAGAATAATCCGAGGATCAACCACACCTTCGGCCACCTCAACTACAGGCAAGGAGCGGGGAGATTCCGCCTTTATGATCTCTTTGGCCTTTTCTATCCCGTCAGCGCCGGCCAAATCAGGTTTTGTCAAAAGAATAAGATCAGCGCAAGCTATCTGATCTTCAAACACCTCTGACAAGGGTGTTTCATGGTCCAGGCTATCATCGGCTGCACGCTGCGCCTCAACGGCATCAATATTTGACGCAAACCGACCAGCAGCAACCGCTTCGGCGTCGGCCAGCGCGATCACGCCATCCACGGTGATGCGCGAGCGAATATCCGGCCAGTCAAATGCTTTCAGTAAAGGCTTAGGAAGCGCCAACCCAGAAGTTTCGATCAAAATATGCTCTGGACGCGGTGAAAGCGCCATCAAAGCTTCTATGGTTGGAATGAAGTCATCTGCGACAGTGCAACAGATACAGCCATTTGCAAGCTCTAGAATATTTTCTGCGGGACACTCTGGAATGGCACAAGATTTGAGAATGTCCCCATCAACGCCAACATCGCCGAATTCGTTGACGATAATCGCCAATCGCTTACCACCTGGGTTCTGCATCAGGTGACGGATCAATGTGGTTTTACCGGACCCTAAAAAACCTGTAATCACCGTAACAGGAAGTTTGGTTAGATCAGTCATTTTCTACCTCGATTGGGGGAATGCGGGCGACACAGTTCTTACGAAAATGATCCGATCTTTCGCGCCAAGGTACTTTGCCATCTGCGGCATTCAGATACTTCTTCGCGCCATCAATGATGACATCAACGTGCTCTGCTGGGTTAAGATTTCCGTAAACATAGCTCCACCGTTCGGAGCTTCTTAAAACAATCGAGCATCCGTTCGAACAGTTTGCGAAACACGAAACTGATTTAAGGGTGATTTCTGGTGGAAGATTGGTCTCTTGCAAAGCCTCTAGCAGACGTGTTCCCGGGCGGGTTTCGTCTTCGGCATTTGTAACACCATGGCGACAGGACTTGCAGACCAAGAGCTCAATTGGTTTAGGACGGTTTTCCTGCATCGTGTTCCTCGGGTCATCCTTGGGCAACGTCTGGTAGGGCAAAGCAGGGCACGTGAAATTTCACGTGGACCGCCCCGGCACACCCCGTCCGGACTGGGTTATAATTCATGTTGGCAGGTCTCCCGGCTTGCAGATTCAGAGGCTTGTACCTCAACGCGCAACGCACCTTCCCAGTTTTGCCAGTGGATGGCGTGCGCTTTCTGGTCACGGTCGCGGGGGCGGCTGCGTTTCGGCTTAGACATCTTGGGCGTCGTAAAACCGTTCGCATTCCCTCTTCGCCTGTTCTAAGAACAGGAACCAACGTTGAGTTGCAATGCGCCATGGGCATAGGCGAGTCAAGCAAAAGGAATGATAATGGTGGACGAAAATCAACGGCACAAAGCAAAAATGCAGAAAATCAAGGCTGCTCGTGATAAAATAATGCAATCAAAGACCAAAGAAAAAGGTCTTATTATGGTGCATACCGGTGCAGGCAAAGGGAAATCATCCTCTGGGTTTGGTATGATTATGCGCTGCATTGCGCATCAAATGCCCTGTGCAGTGGTTCAATTCATCAAAGGGACATGGGTCACTGGCGAAAGAAAGCTGCTGACAGAAAAATTTCAAGAAGAGTGCACATTTGTGGTGTCTGGAGAAGGCTTTACTTGGGAAACCCAAGACCGCGAGCGTGATATAGCAGCCGCACAAGCCGGTTGGCAGCGCGCAAAGAAATTTATTAAGGACGAAAAATATCAATTTGTCCTACTTGACGAAATCAACATCGCGTTGCGGTATGATTATATTGATATTGATGAAGTGGTGGACTTTTTGCTGGCTGAAAAGCCGCCAATGACCCATGTTTGCCTTACGGGGCGCAATGCCAAGCCGGAATTGATTGAAGCAGCGGATTTGGTAACTGAAATGACGTTAGTCAAACACCCGTTTAAAGATGGCGTTATGGCGCAATTGGGAGTGGAGTTCTAAAGATGCCCGCCTTTATGGTGCAGGGAACTGGATCAAACGTGGGAAAATCCCTCCTTGTGGCCGGGCTGTGTCGTGCGCTTTATCACCGCGGGATTAAAGTTGCTCCCTTTAAGCCGCAGAATATGTCAAATAATGCGGCTGTGACCTCAGACGGCGGAGAAATTGGCCGTGCTCAGGCGTTGCAGGCCCAAGCCTGTGGCCTTTCGCCAATATGTGATATGAACCCGGTTTTATTGAAACCTGAAAGTGAAACAGGGTCGCAAGTAATCGTACAAGGCAAACGCTTTGCCACCAGTAAAGCCCGTGAATACGCAGCCCTTAAGCCAAAATTATTGCCTTATGTTTTGGATAGTTTTGAACGTCTAAAATCAAATCATGATTTAGTGATTGTTGAAGGTGCGGGCAGTCCTGCAGAAATTAATTTGCGGGCTGGTGATATTGCAAATATGGGCTTTTCATGCGCTGCCAATGTACCTGTGTTACTGGCAGGGGATATCGACAGAGGCGGGGTAATTGCCCAATTAGTAGGCACCAAAGCAGTTCTTGATCCGGAAGATGAAAAGCAAATTATCGGATTTTTAGTGAATAAATTTCGCGGTGATCCGCAATTGTTTGATGATGGCTACGACCTGATCGAACATAAAACAGGCTGGCCAGGCTTTGGGGTCGTTCCCTATTTTGCAGATGCATGGAAACTACCGGCAGAAGATGCTTTGGATATTTCAACACCTCACAGGTCTGGGAAACCGCATATCGTGTGTCTTGGGTTGTCGCGCATTGCCAATTTTGATGATCTCGATCCCCTTTCGAATGATCCAGACTTAAGAGTGACCATTTTAAAAGCGGGCCAAACAATTCCAGTTGATGCAAGTTTGGTGATAATCCCGGGAAGTAAATCAACCACTGGAGATTTGGACTATTTGCGCCTGCAGGGATGGGATATCGATCTTTTAGCCCATCACCGCCGTGGAGGATATGTATTGGGCATTTGTGGTGGTTATCAGATGCTTGGTGCATTGATTGATGATCCAGAGGGTATAGAGGGCGCAAAAGGCGTTACAGAGGGCTTGGGCTTGTTAAATACAAAAACCGTCATGAAACCAAAAAAAGCGCTTACCGAAGTTGTAGCGTGGCATCAGGATACGGGCTTGAATTTCTCGGGATATGAGATACATATCGGACAGACGAGCGGCGCTGATTGCGCGCGCCCCTTTGCAAGTATTGGTGATGTCAATGAGGGTGCGATCAGTGAAGACGGCCGCATTTTTGGTAGCTATCTGCATGGAATGTTCTCCGATGATGATTTTCGTCGATCTTTTCTAGGGCAAATGGGTATAGCGGCAAGCCAGTTGTCCTATGCAGAAAGTGTTGAGAGAACATTGGATGATTTGGCACAACATATTGAGCTTTATGTCGACTTAGATCGTTTGGTAGATTGTGCTCGGTAACCCTAAGATTGTTTCAACTCTTCATAAACTGCATTTTGCAGATCTTCTATGAGCGGAACGCCGCTTCCAATAAATTGGGTCATAATTACGCCGGTCAGTTGCTCTTTAGGATCAACCCAGAAAAAAGTGCTGGCTGCACCAGCCCAGCCAAATTCATCAAGATTTGTAGCTGCAATTGCAGTACTCGGATCTAGCATAACGCGGCCAATTAAATTCCAGCCATAGCCAGCCAGCGGCCAATATGAGATACGTAAAGGTAACTCGTTTTGTGGCACCCTGTTCGGATGCATCAGTTCTAAAGTCTTGGGCGATAAAACTACTTCGCCTGACGG
>PBSX01000068.1 GCA_002726375.1 Marinovum sp. | reverse complement strand
CAACCAGCCCGATCCATTCGCGCACCCCGGTATTCAGCTCGTCCATATGGCCCGCAAAGTCCCATTTAACCCGGTCCAGCGAGTGGCCAGAGCGAAAATCAACGGGATAGGGCACAATATTTCGCCACCCTGCATGGCAAAATACCGCCACGCTGCGGGGCATGTGAAAAGCCGAGGTCACAAGAACCCAAGGCCCGGTTTCATAGCCCTCGACCAGTTTGGCGGTCAACGCGGCATTTTCGGCTGTATTGCGCGATTTACGTTGGAAAATCATACGGTTAGGCGCAATACCCGATTGGGTGAACAGCATCCTCGCCACATCTGCGCTTGAGATGCTATGCTGGGTTAGGCAGAGCGTATCACCAGTAAAGATCACTTTTGATTGCGGATATTGGCGGGCCAAAGCCATGCCAAGCAAAAACCGCTCGCCGGCATCGTTGACATTGGCCATGCGGGAAAAATCCGATTGGGTTTCATCTTCGCCGCCGCCAAGGACAATGATCCCCGCAGGATCGGTAATTTTCGGGTTGGCCGCAAAGCGGGTTTCGAGGGGGCGCAGAAAAATGTCCCCCAAAGGCAAAAGCGCAATACCCCCATAAAGCAGCAATCCCAACCCGTTAAACCAAAGNGCCCCACNCTTGTGCCCACGGATAAGGGCANGAAATCCANNGATAAAAACTATAAGCGGTACATTTTCCGGTCGCGCAAAAAACCNAAATGTTTTGGNGGCGATAAAGNATAAATTGTCCATTTCGCGCTGCCGTTGCGGTGAANTCTTTGCANAGGATAGCTAAATTTCACATCCAAGACCNCGGTTATTTTTTATCCAAATGGCAGGCAGGGGCGTGTGCTAGACTTTATATCGCTCAAGAATTTCCAGAGGGACAATTTCTGTGGCACGTAAATGGGTGGCTTCAAGATTGATATTTGGGGCGCAGCCCTCATCGTGAGCCTGTAGAAACCGCGCGGCACACAGGCACCAGCTGTCGCCCGCTTTTAGGCCTACAAAATTAAACTCTGCCCGCGCTGTGCTAAGGTCATTGCCAACATATTTCGAATAGGCCAGAAATTCGTCGGTCATTACAGCACATACAGTGTGGCTCCCCTGATCTTCGGCGCATGTATTGCAAAACCCATCGCGGAAAAACCCGCTAATAGGTGAATAAGAGCAAGGCGTTAGCGCGCTGCCAATGACATTCACAGAGGGATCTTTTTTCAATTTTGGTCTTTCTTCTGAATCTCAGGACTTAGGTCAGTATGGCGCCTTTAGACCAATTGATCCAGCGCCCATGAAAATCAACCCGGCCAAGGTTATATTTTTCGCCATTGGGCCAAATTTGCAAGGTGATGCCTGCGCCTTCTGACTTTTCGTCGGCTTCCATCGCNAAATGGNCCAGNGGGCTGGTNNTTGTTGCTCTNGCGNCTGCTTGCTCTAGNGCTTTGGTGCATGAGTGTTGAACCAAAGCCGGGAAATACTGCCAAGCCACTGTATTATAGACCAAATGAAGGTGGCCTTTAGGGTGATAGCTGAGCCGCCGAGGCAGCCAGTCTGCGACGTCTTCTTTGTCCACTTTGGTTGTTTGATGCGGCGCCGCGCTNTTTAAACGCTCAATCCTGTCGGGCTGATCAGGCCAACTATAGGCAAGCAAACGCAGGTGGTCTTTATCTTTGGTGGGATCCAGTGGACTAAGATCAACGCCCGCTTTGTTGATCACTTCAAAGCGAGTGTCCGGCGGCAAAGGGCCGCTCCAATCTGGCGCAAGGGTTATGATAGGCGCGCGCGCACCAAACTGGGCTTTGCCCACAATCAATTGGTAACGATCAAACAACAGGTTGAGCCCGCCGCTGGCCCCCAATTCAGACAGTACCATCGGTAATCCAAAGNGATCNGCTAAAAGATGGCTGGCGGCGATCATCACGCTGNTGCGCCGAATTTCANTGGTTTGAGGTGGCAATTTTATGAACTCTNACAGGAACTTATCATGCCTTTTCAATGCNTTGCTAACCTCTGTCCAAAGCGCGTCATCGCTTGGCGTATTGGGGGGATAGACTGACCTCAAGTCGGGGTCTTGGTTACAAAGTACCAGCATATGTAATCCGCCTGCCAATCGAAGTGGTACCGACGCACCGCTGGCCGAGCGATNCCCGGGCCAATTGAAAAGAGCATCTGAAACAGGATCACCCGGTGTCAAACGATCAGCCATCAGCTGCATCAACTGATTCATAAATGGCGACCCAAGCGCCGCGCAGGAACGGGCCTGAAGCCGAAAATCTTCTTTTAGATCACTTAAATTTGTCAATTAATTTTTGCAAAGTGGTTTTCGTGTCTGATGTTTCTATATCGGTTTTGGCTGCATTGGTAGAGTCACTATTTTGTGTAGGTTTGGGGGATTTTGCGGCTGCTGCCGCTGTGGCTTTTTGAACGCTGATAGCCACCGCATTCATAAAGCCGCCAGTATCGGCCTGTGCCAGTTTTCCGGCGCCATCTGCGATCCCTGACAGCAAATCGGGCAGCCAGACCTGATCGGCTTTTGCAAAATCATGCAAGACATAACCGGCGACCGCATCTTTGTGCCCTGGGTGACCAATCCCCAGCCTTACGCGTTGATAGTCTGCGCCAATATGCTGGTGCAAAGAGCGCAGACCATTATGGCCTGCATGACCGCCACCGCTTTTGACACGGCACTTTCCGGGTGCAAGATCCAGCTCGTCATGAAATACANTTATATCCGTAGACNCAAGCTTGAAAAACCGCATGGCCTCGCCAACAGATTGACCAGAAAGGTTCATAAAGGTTTCTGGTTTGAGCAAAATGACTTTTTCGTGCCCTAGACGGCCTTCACTGATGCGTCCCTGNAACTTACTTTTCCATGGCCCAAAGCTATTTTCNGTTGCAATCTGGTCCAGTGCCATAAAGCCAATATTATGCCGGTTNTGNNCATAATTTGCACCAGGGTTTCCAAGTCCGACAAAAATCTGCATGGCTATTTCGCGGCTCCGACCAATTGGTAATTTATCTTTGGCATTAGCTTACCCAAGAAAAAAGCGGGGCAAAAGCCCCGCTTTGAATAATCTACTTTGCGAAGAGTATTTATTCTTCTTCTTGCACTTCCTCAGTGCTGGCCTCTTCTTCGGCTTCGCCTTCATCGTCATCAGAAGAAGCGGCAAGTCCACTCGGTGCGGAAATATTTGCAATCACAAAATCCCGGTCGATTGTCGGCTTTGCGCCTTCTGGAAGATTGACCGAAGAAATGGTAACCACGTCGCCAATGTTTAGGGCAGACAGGTCGATTTCGATTTTTTCCGGAATATCTCCCGCTGTCACAATCAGTTCAATCTCGGGCCGGACGATGGTTAAAACGCCGCCNTGTTTGATACCCGGAGCTGTGTCTTCGTTGACNAACTCAATCGGGATAAACAGNTTAATCTGCGATGACCGACGCAGGCGCATCAGGTCGAGGTGAGTTGGAAGATCTTTGACCACATGACGCTGCACATCGCGGCAGATCACGCGGACATCTTCATGGCCCTCGACTTTTAGATTAAATAAAGTTGACATAAACCGCCCGGCTTTTAGGCGCTTTAGCAGTTCATTGCGNGGTATTTGTATCGGGAGCGGGTCAATGCCGCCTCCATAAGCTACACCCGGCACCATGCCATCGCGGCGTGCTTGACGAGCGGCGCCCTTGCCTGTCCCCGTCCGTTCGATCGCTTCAAGATCTGGTATCTTTCCAGCCATTTAATTCTCCATTAGTTAAAGAGGGCTCCTCCAAGGCTGTAGCCCTTCATGAAGCCGCGCGTATAGACCAGTTGCACAGGATTTAAAAGCCCAAATTAAAACTGGGGCTTGCGCGAGCTTTGCAAGCATGTCACAGGCAAATTTATGATTAACAAACACTTGATAATTGCATCTTGGGCGCCGCTTTGCGCTTTTGTTGTCTTAGGATGCTGTTGGGGTGCGTTCGCTGCCTTAGTTCCAGATTTGCAAGCTGCAATAGGCGCAGGTGATGGTGAATTGGCGGGAGTAATGTTGATCGCTGCGATTGGCGCAATCACGGCCATGCGCTTTGCGCCTTGGCTTGATAGCCGATTAGGCCGCTATGGTGTGGTGACGTTATGTGCGGCAGCGCTTTTGGCTTTTCAACTGCCCGGTTTGATGAACACTTGGACCGGTTTGACAATCGCAATGTTCCTTTGTGCTGCATCCACCGGTAGTTTGGATGTAGTCATGAATGCGCATTTGTCTCAGATTGAAGCCCATGAAGGCCGTCCGTTGATGAGTTTTCACCACGCAATGTTTTCATTCGCCTATGCAATAGCTGCATTTTCCACCGGTCTCATTCGCGAATTTGGCGGCGGCGCTGTCATTAGCTTTGCGATCATTGGTGTTTTTGGCTTACTGATGCTGCCCTCAATGGTTTTGCCAAAGCAGGTGGAACTGGCAAATGACGGCAATGGTACGCCGACCTCTAGCGCCAATCGATTTGTTGTATTGATCGGTATTGTCATTGCAATCGCATTTATGGCAGAGCAAGCCGCTGAGGGATGGTCTGCCCTACATTTGGAACGCTCCCTTGGTGTCGGTGCGGCGCTCGGTGCGATGGGGCCTGCAATTTTGGGGCTTACAATGGGCGTGGGGCGACTTGGCGGTCAGGCTATGACGCAGATTTTTTCTGAAGCGCGGGTTATTCAGATTGCGGCGCTCTTTGCGGCCTGTGGCTCTACGCTTGCCGCAACTGCTATAAATCTGCCGCTGACGTATATAGGCTTTGCCGCCCTTGGTCTTGGTATCTCTGTCATAGCGCCTTTGGGTTTGGCTTTGGTGGGGCGGGTTAGTCCCGCAGATCAGCGGGTCAAAGCAATTTCGAATGTTGCTTTGATTGGCTATACTGGGTTTTTTATTGGGCCACCTCTGATGGGGGGCTTGGCTGAATTGGCAAGTCTTTCTGTATCGTTTGGTGCTTTATCGCTACTGCTTGCATTTATTAGCTTGGCGCTTATTCCTATGTTGGCACGATCCTTTCAAAAGGATTGATTACGCCCAATCGCCCTCAAAACCCTTTGGGATTAGTAAATTTTCGCGTGATAAATCATCAATCTGTGTGTGGCCACATAAAGCCATTGTGGTTTCTAATTCTTTTTGAATAACGGTTAGGGCCTGGGTCACACCCGCTTCACCCATAGCCCCGAGCCCATATGTAAAGGCGCGGCCGATATATGTGCCTTTTGCTCCCAGCGACAGCGCTTTTAGCACATCTTGCCCGGATCGAATGCCGCCATCAAAATGCACCTCGATTTTATCGCCGACTGCTTCAAGAATACTTGGCAGAGCCCTAATTGAACTCAGCGCACCATCAAGCTGTCGCCCGCCATGATTGGATACTATAATTGCATCTGCGCCGACACGCAGGGCCATTTTAGCATCCTCTGCATCCAAAATTCCCTTCAAAATAACTTTGCCGCCCCAGGCTTCTTTGAGTTTGGTAATTTTATCCCAATCTAGGGCAGGATCAAACTGTTCGGCGGTCCAAGATGACAGGCTGCTGGTATCTTTCACACCTTTGGCATGACCCACGATATTGCCAAATTGTCGACGTTTGGTGCCCAGCATTTCCAGACCCCAGCCCCATTTGGTCGCAAGATTAGCCATGGTTTTAAGTGTGAGCTTTGGGGGGGCAGAAAGACCATTTTTTAAATCCTTATGGCGTTGCCCCAAAATCTGTAGATCAAGCGTAATCATCAGTGCAGAACAATTAACCGCTTTTGCGCGCTGAATTAGACGGTCAACAAAATCGGTATCTTTCATCACGTATAGCTGAAACCAAAATGGTTTTTTGGTATGGGCGGCAACATCTTCTATCGAGCAGATAGACATTGTGGAAAGTGTAAAGGGCACGCCAAAATTTTCCGCGGCTCTTGCGGCTTTAATTTCTCCATCTGCGGATTGCATGCCAGTCAGACCGACAGGCGCAAGCGCAACAGGCATCGCGACTTCTTGGCTGACCATTTTCGAAGCTGTGCTGCGACCGGTCATGTCCACTGCCACCCTTTGGCGCAGACGAAGTTGTTCAAAATCAGTCACATTATCCCGAAAGGTTTGCTCGGTCCAGCTGCCCGACTCTGCGTAATCGAAAAACATTTGCGGCACGCGGCGGCGGTAAATACGCTTTAAGTCTTCGATATTGGTGATAACTGGCATTGCTATTTACCCGAGTGTATTGGTGAGATATTCTTACCAATGCAAGTATTGGTTCACAAGATCAAAGTTGAATGCGCGAGGGTGATATGTATTTTGAAGATTTCCAAGTTGGGTATAGTTTTACAACAGATCCTTATCTTGTCTCGAAGCATGAAATCATTGACTTTGCGCAGCAATGGGATCCGCAGCCATTCCATATTGATGAAGTCGCTGCAGAGGATTACCCATATGGTGGGTTGATTGCCAGTGGTTGGCATACCTTGTTGATTTCTTTTCGGCTAATGCTTGAAACCGGCAAGTTTAAAGACTGTTCCATTGGCTCACCCGGCATGCAAGAGCTGCGCTGGCTGCTTCCTGTTAAACCTGGCGACACTCTTTGTAACAAAGCCAGAGTTGAAAGCGCAAAACTATCAAAATCAAAACCTGATCGGGGGTTTGTAACGGTTCAATATGAAGTTCTGAACCAAAAAGAGCAAAAGGTCGCAACCTACCTAATCACACATATGCTGCGGGTTAGACCTAATTAGAATTTGTTGAATGCGCACCATTGGCCAGCGATGCAACAAAATCCAAAACCTCTTTAACAGACTTGCCAGCCGCAAGCTCGCTTATAATAGCTGATCCAACCACAGCGCCATCTGCAACGGATGCAATGCTTTGTGCGGCCTCAGGAGTTTTAATCCCAAAGCCAACAGCCACTGGCAAATCGGTGTGTGCCTTAATCCTTGTCACTGCTGGTTCGACGTCGACGGCTTCTGCTTCTGCAGCGCCGGTGATACCCGTGATCGACACATAATACACAAAGCCCGATGTATTTTGCAGAACTTTTGGTAGCCGCTTGTCGTCAGTCGTCGGTGTCGCAAGGCGGATAAAGTTTAACCCTGCTTTTTGGGCAGGAATGCAAAGCTCGCTATCTTCTTCTGGTGGCAGATCAACAATAATAAGCCCATCTACTCCGGCCTCTTTTGCATCCTTCAGGAATGCATCAACCCCATGGCTATAAATCGGGTTATAATACCCCATCAAGACGATGGGTGTATTTTGATCTGTTTGTCTAAACTGGCGCGCCATATCAAGTGTTTTTAATAGTGTCATACCGCCGTCGAGCGCGCGCTGACCAGCCAATTGAATTGTTGGGCCATCCGCCATCGGATCGGTAAAAGGCAAGCCTAATTCAAGAATGTCCACACCTGCGCCCGGCAGTCCAAGAACCAACTCAAGCGAGGTATCGAAATCAGGATCCCCGGCCATGACATACGCCACAAAAGCCTTTTTCCCTTGGTCTGCAAGTTCCTTGAATTTACGGTCGATGCGAGTCATTTTTTACGCCCCTTCTAAAACCCCCCTGACTTGCCCAAAAAGTGAACGGAAATCAATGGGCAGGGCGCATAAATTGGTAATTCAAGGCCGGCACTGCGCTGCCGCTTTGGTCTTGCCTCTCTTTAGCTCACCTAATAGAAGCGCAAAGCGCGCAATTTAGGAGCCGGTCACATGGGATTTAAAATGGGAATTGTCGGTTTGCCAAATGTTGGTAAATCTACGTTGTTCAATGCACTGACAAAAACAGCTGCTGCCCAAGCTGCTAATTTTCCGTTTTGTACAATTGAGCCCAATGTCGGCGAAGTTGCTGTGCCTGACAGCCGATTAGATAAACTGGCAGCAATCGCCGCATCAAAGCAAATCATCCCGACTCGGATGACTTTTGTTGACATTGCCGGCTTGGTCAAAGGCGCATCAAAAGGTGAAGGGCTTGGCAATCAGTTTTTGGCGAATATCCGAGAAGTGGATGCGATCGCCCATGTTCTAAGGTGTTTTGAAGACGGCGATGTGACCCATGTTGATGGCCGGGTTGATCCGGTTGCTGATGCAGAAACCATTGAAACCGAGCTGATGCTGGCGGATATCGAAAGCATTGAAAAGCGGCTTCAGGGTCTGTCGCGTAAAGTGCGCGGCGGTGATAAAGAAGCGGTGCAACAAGAGCGCTTGTTGAAATCGGCACTAAGTGTGCTGGAAGAGGGCGCACCCGCGCGCAGCGTTGCCATTGATGCCGAAGATGCAAAAGCGTGGAAAAGCTTGCAACTTCTGACCACAAAACCGATCTTGTTCGTGTGCAATGTGGATGAAGAGAACGCTTCTAACGGCAATGCCTATTCGCAAAAAGTCGAAGAGATGGCCGCCTCGCAGGGCGCTGGTACAGTGACTATTAGTGCCCAGATCGAAGAAGAAATTAGCAAGCTGGAAGAAGACGAAGCCCAAATGTTCCTCTCTGAAATGGGATTGGACGAAGCGGGATTAGATCGTCTTATCCGAGCCGGTTATCAGCTTTTGGAACTTGAGACTTATTTTACCGTTGGCCCCAAAGAAGCACGCGCTTGGACCATCCCACAAGGCACTTTGGCCCCGCAGGCCGCCGGTGTTATTCATGGTGATTTTGAGCGTGGATTTATTCGCGCCGAAACTATTGCTTATGATGATTTTGTGACGCTTAATGGCGAACAGGCCGCCAAAGAGGCCGGAAAAATGCGTGTCGAAGGCAAAGCCTATCAAGTGAAAGATGGCGATGTTCTCCATTTCTTATTCAATGCCTGACCGCCAGTACTGTCATTAAAGTGCCAAACCCAAAAATAATTTAAGTTTCCCCTCTTGTCCCTCGGTGTATTGCTCTGTAAACCCGTCGGCGGAGACGTGGCCGAGTGGTCGAAGGCGCTCCCCTGCTAAGGGAGTAGGCGAGGAATCGTCTCGAGGGTTCGAATCCCTTCGTCTCCGCCATAACATTTAAATTACTTTTTGTGTT
>PBSX01000067.1 GCA_002726375.1 Marinovum sp. | reverse complement strand
GTTGACGGGTTTTATGATGAAGTTGTTCCTATTAGCAAAGATGATCGCAGCTCCATCGCAAGGGTCCCTTTTGACGAGAACAGCTATATCACTGATTTAGGCGTACCAGAGGTCTTTGGCGAGCCAGGCTTTAGCACCAATGAGAGGTTATGGGCGCGTCCGACACTTGAATTAAACGGTATTTGGGGGGGCTATCAGGGCAAAGGCACCAAAACCGTTCTGCCTGCACAAGCGCACGCCAAAATTACCTGCCGTTTGGTGGCCAATCAGGATCCCGAAAACATATACGATCTGCTCAAAAAGCATGTCGACGCTAATATCCCCACGGGGGTAACGGTGGACGTTAAGCGTCTGCCGGGAAGCGCAAATCCGTTTTTGGTCCCTGCCGGTCATAACTCAAGCCAAATTGCAACCCAAGTGCTGAGCGAGGTCTATGGCAAAGCGCCTTATATGGTCCGCGTGGGTGGCTCAATCCCGGTTATGAGCATGCTGCTAGATCAATTGGGGGTCCATGCAACCATGTTTGCCTTTGGTTTGGATGACGAAAACATTCATGCTCCAAATGAATTTTTTCGCCTGTCAAGTTTCCGCAGGGGACAACAAGCTTATTGCCAACTGCTTGAAAAGTTAGGTGGCCTGTAGGCCCGCAGAGTCAGTAAAAGATGTTACCTGCGCGGTAAGCCAGTCAATTTATGCAGGGTATGCGACCTACGGTGTAGGCAAATAATGTACTTAGACGGCCATGCTGCGCAAAGTCATCTGTAATCAAAGCGATAAATTTAGTCGAAATGCCTCGGCTTAAGTTAAAAATCACAGAAAAGGCCTTACCTCGGCTCTTGACCACGGAACGGAACCTAAGCACAGTGTTCTGCATCGGACTGAGTTTTCATTCAGACCATCAACAGGAGTAGAAAATGAAAAAAATAATTGCGAGTTTAATGGTTGCCGCGTTTACAGCGGCACCAGCATTTGCCGCTGATCTTGGCGGACGGGTGCTCAACATCGGTTCTGACACCACTTATCCGCCGCATGAATTCATCGAAGATGGGGTTGTAAAAGGCTTTGACGTCGATGTGGTTGCAGCAATCTGTGAGCGTATTAACTGTAAGCCAAACTGGGTATCAACTGCATGGGACGGTATTTTTCCCGCGCTTGCAGACGGTCAGTTTGACATGGTCGTCTCTGGTGTGACTATCACCGAAGAGCGCGACAAAATTGTAGACTTTTCCGACCCTTATATCATCGTTCAACAAGGCGTTTTGATGCGTGTATCTGATGATGGATCGTCTATCGACGACTTCAAAAGCGGCGATATGCGCTTGGCTTCACAAACAGGTACGACGAACGCAGCCCTTGGCGAAGAGCTCGTTGGACGTGATAACCTTCAACTTTTCGATGCCTTCAACAACGCTGTTGTTGCTCTGCAAAATGGTGACGTTGACGGTGTGATTATCGATTCCACATCAGCTGCGGCTTACGAGCAAGAATTTGCTGGTGAATTGACTGTTGGCATCACCGGACTTTCCTCTGATCCGCTCGGATTGGTATTCCAAGAAGGTGATAGCATTCAGGACGACTTCAATGAAGGCCTCGCGGCAATCATTGCAGACGGAACCATGCAAGAATTGGTCGTTAAGTGGTGGCCAAAATAAATTAAACCATTGGTCCAAAGGGCATCCTGCCCTTTGGACATCTTTTTTCCCCAATTGAAAGCCTAATCATGCCCTCTGTTTTCACTTGGCTACGGACCATGCGTGCCAGCAATCTGGTGTTTATTTTTGTGGCACCTGTGGTTGTCTATTTTATTGCAACTTCAAGAAATTACGGCCCTGCCATCAAAGCCGTTTTGGGGATAGAAGAAAACGCCACACAGTTGCTTGGCAGTTTTCTATTCTTCTGCCTGACCGGTGCTGTGGGGGTTTGGGCCAGCTTGGCTTTGATCCGCTCAACTAGACCAGATCAGGACCCGCAACTCACGCAGAGCCTGCAGCGCAAAGCATTGATTGGCTTTGTTATTCAAGGCGTGCTGTTTGTTTTGATGTCACAGGCCTCGTGGCTCGCCCCTTATATTGTATCGATTGCGGTCAACGGGTTTGACCCTCGCTCGACTGATTTTATTGTAGTGATTGACAAAGTCTTTGTGCTTGATCCAGACTTTCAGATCCGCTTGCTTGCCGGTTGCTTTTTCTATCTTGGGCTTGCTTCTGTTTTTTCGGCAGTTTGTGCTGCAGGAACACTAGTGCCGTCGCGCTATATCAGGACTGGCTATGGGCAAATCGCCATCTTCTTGTTGTTTTTGATTAATTTTGGCTTCACGTTTTACTTTTTGATGGTGGCTCATGCCGGATTTTCCGTCGGTTTAATGGTCACCCTTCGCGCCGCATTTTTTGCCTATATTGGGGCTTCAATATTAGGGTTGGTTTGGGCCTTTTTAGGCCGATTAGAGCCATCTGCGATGGCCAATCGGGTCATGACAGGTTTCGGAGTCTTCGCTATTGCTATGGGGTTATTTTTCGGCTTCAAACCGCATGCAGAGGTGGCTCTTGTTGGCAATCTTGAGGGCCGCATCGGCATTGTTGCTGGTACTCCACAAAGCTTATCGGACATTGTGCGCTACGGTGATTTTCTGCAAACGCCTCCAGAGGCTCCATTTAAAATCCGGTCTTTGAAATCTGAGCAGCAGGCGCTTGATCTGCTTGAAAAGGGCCGAATTAGTGCAGCTGTTCTGCCCGTTGATCAGATCGGCGACAGAACCGTTATCTGGCAAGCAACCTATTTGCCTCCCACAGACCGCACGTTGGCCACCGTGGCTATTGTCATCGGCGTGCTGAGCCTGCTTCTAGTGCTGATTGGCAATATCACTACCGCCCATCCATTGGCGGTCTTTTCGGATTTCTTTGTTGATACCATTCGCGGCATCCCCATGCTTGTGATAATCCTTTACGTTGGCCTGCCTTTGGCCGGGGCAGTTAAATCCGCCACCAGTGGCTATTTGGATATGGCCATGATGACCCGCGGTATAATCGCAATAGCGATCGGATATTCCGCCTATATGGCCGAAATTTTCCGCGCCGGGATCGAAGCTGTTCCCAAAGGTCAAATCGAAGCGGCCCGCACGCTTGGTTTNCGCGAATGGCATATTGCACGGTTGATTGTAATCCCGCAGGCNATTGCGATTGTTTTGCCCGCTTTGGGCAATGAGTTCATNGCGATGCTGAAAGACACCTCATTGGTCTCGATCCTGTCAGTGCGTGATCTGACACAGAGGATGCGCGAATTTCAGGCACAGAGCTTTCTGGCGTTCGAGCCGTTTAATTCGGCTGCATTGATCTATGTCGTACTGACAATTCTGGCCGCCTCAGGGATTAAAGCCTTGGATAATATCGTTAATAAATCGCGGAGCCATGAGTAGCGCTGCGCCTAGTTTTTCGGCAAGTTTTGCCAATACTTGGTATTCGGATACCGCAATTGCGGTATCTGACTGCCATGGGATTGATGATATCGACGACCTCTATGACGTGGCCATCATTGGCGCCGGGCTTGCAGGATTAAGCGCCGCCTTGCACCTCGCCCAAACCGGTGCGCGCGTTGTTTTAATCGAAAAATATAATATCGGGGATGCCGCCTCTGGCCGCAACGGCGGGTTTTGCACAAATGGCTGGGCCGGCAGCGAACCCGCAATAGAAAAGCTTCTAGGACCGGATAATGCCGCAGAGCTGAATGCGCTTGCCAGCGAAGGGCTTGAGTGGATGCGCGCGCGGTGTTTTTCACAAAGCTATAGTGCGTGCCAGCCGGTTAACGGCTGTCTGACACTATCGCTTTTTGCGGATGACCACCTACCCATCGCGCAATCAGAACTGGATGATTTCATCAAAGGGCCGCGTTATAAAAGTGGCTCGGTTGACCACGAGGGTTTTCATTTCCATCCGCTTAACTTTTTGCGATGCCTTACCGCCGAGTGCTTGGAGGCTGGCGTGACAATTTTGCAAAATTGCCCGGTTCTACACATGGCAGAGGACACTCCTTCCAGAACATTGATCACTGTTGGGCCCACTCAAACCTCAATTGCGGCAAAAACAACCGTGATCACCACCGGTGGCACTGGCGGGGCATATTTCAAACAACTGTCCAAACTTTTGGTGCCGGTCCAAACCTTTATCGCCGTCAGCGCACCTATGCCAGAAATTCTTGCCCAGCATATACCAACGCCCTACGCCATTGCCGATACGCGAAGAGCCGGAAATTATTTCCGTAAACTGCCAGACGGCCGTTTGCTCTGGGGCATGGGCATTTCTGCACTGTCAGCCCCAAGCAGCGCCTATGTAAGACGTCTTGCATTGCAAGATATTGCAGCGCATTTGCCCGAAATGGCCAAAGAGATGGTGGCCGCTAAAGTCGGTATAGACTATGCCTGGTCTGGAACAATGGGCTATGCACGCCATTTTATGCCCTATGTTGGGCCGCTTGGACCAAACAGTTTTTGCGCTGCCGGGTTTGGCGGTCACGGTATGAATACGGCGCCGATTGCCGGAAAACTTATCGCTGAAGTAATCTCAGGTACAGCCAACCGTTTGCAACCATTTCATGCGGTCCCGAAACAACAAACTTATGGCACGCTTGGGAAAACAGCGGCCGAAGCCTATTACAGGATGATACAGGGCAAAGACCGCCTAAAGGAATTCTTGGCTTGACCCCAGCAGAATAAAACCTGAACCATGGACCCACCTTTAAAGCTAGAAAAAGACCAAAGCACATGACAGACCCTGCCATTACATTTTCCAAGGCAATAACACGCCGGCCGTCTTCAAGCGTGATCGATGGGCTCCGCAGCCATGATGCGGGCAACCCGGATTTTGCCCAGTTGCAGAAGGACCATAAAGCTTATGTCCAAAGCCTAAGGGCGGCAGGCGCTGAGGTGCTTGAGCTTGATCCGTTAGAGGATTTAGCGGATGCGGTGTTTGTCGAGGATACGGCGCTCTGTCTGCCCGATTGTGCGGTGCTGATGCGCCCGGGTGCCGAAAGCCGGCAGCCGGAAGTTGCGCCTATGGGGCATTCAATTCGCCAGATTTTTGAAACCGTGTTTGAAATTGCCGGACCCTGGTCTATCGAAGGCGGTGATATTCTTTACACGGGGCGGGAAATCCTTGTGGGCACATCCGAGCGCACTGATCATGCCGGCATTGCCGAATTAAGCGCTTTTGTGGAACCAAAAGGCTACAGCGTTAGAACCGTCGAAACCCCACCGGGCGTTTTGCATTTCAAAACAGATTGCTCGCTCATTGCCTCAAAGACTATTTTATCCACCCAAAGGCTCGCTGCGTCGGGATGCTTTTCTGACTACCGGGTTCTGCAGGTGCCCGAGGGCGAAGAAGCCGCCGCGAATATGATCCGTTTCAATGACGCGCTCATTATGAGCGATGGGTTTCCTAAAACCGCGCAAATGCTGATCTCAGAAGGCTTTAATTTAGTTCAGCTTAACAATAGTGAGTGCGCCAAAATTGATGGTGGGATGTCCTGTTTATCGCTTAGAATTGCCTAACGCTCTACCCTATCAAATTGTCTTTTGCACTCGGGCACCCATGTTATACACCAGATAATACACTGGAGCTTGTAAACAGCGGTGGACAAATCCATTCTGGGCTGAAATAATTTGATCAAATTTCAACTGAGGCATTTATGGATCTTGAAAAACTTGGAACGTTTCGCGTGGCGGCTTGCGATCTAAACGGCCAAATGCGCGGAAAACGTTTGCCAAATGACTATGCCAGCAAACTTTCCAATGGTGGGGTTCGGATGCCGCTTTCTGCCTTGGTTTTGGATATCTGGGGCGAGGACAGCTTAAAGAGCCCGTTGGTATTTGAAAGCGGCGACGGTGATGGTTCTATGGTTCCAACAGAGCGTGGGGCGGTCCCGATGCCTTGGCTGCAGACCCCTAGCGCCTTGGTGCCGATGTGGATGTTTTCTGACAATGGGTCAGCTTTTGAGGTCGATCCTCGGCATGCGCTCGCGCGGGTTTTGGACCGCTTTTCTAAAAGAGGCTGGCAAGTCATTGCCGCGACCGAAATGGAATTTTATCTGGTTGATGACAGCAATGGACAGTTGCAGGCACCAATCAACCCCCTAAGCGGGCGTCCCTTGCACAACAACGCAGTTCTATCCGTATCGCAACTTGATGCATTTGACGCTTTTTTTACTGAACTTTATGAGGCCTGCGAAATGATGGGGATTGCGGTTCAATCCGCCACATCAGAAGTTGGGCTTGGGCAATTTGAAGTGAGCTTAAATCACTGCGATGCGATGCGCGCGGCGGATGATGCTTGGCTGTTCAAAACCTTGGTCAAAGGGTTGGCCCGAAAACATCAGATGGCGGCGACTTTTATGGCAAAGCCCTATCACGAAGATGCGGGTAATGGATTGCATGTCCATTTTTCGGTCATCGACGAGGATGGCAAAAACATCTTTGACGATGGCTCAGACAGCGGATCAGACTTGCTGCATCAGGCTGTGGCCGGCTGTCTGGCAGCCATGACAGCCTCAACGCTTGTGTTTGCCCCCCACAGCAACAGCTACCAAAGGATCACACCGGGTGCACATGCTCCGACCGGGGTCTGCTGGGCCTATGAAAACCGCACAGCTGCACTGCGCATCCCCGGCGGCCCACCGGCTGCGCGGCGGATCGAGCACCGCGTTGCCTGCGGTGACATCAATCCGTATTTGATGCTTAGCGTTGTGCTGGGGGCGGCATTGGCCGGCATAGAGGATTCATTATCGCCGCCTGCCCCGATCACCGGAAATGCCTATGATCAGCACATGCCGCAGCTTGCGGCAGATTGGACAAAGGCCATGTCGCTATTTGAAAGTGACCCAATGATTGCGCGTATATTGCCAGGCACGCTGATTGAAAATTTCTGTATGACAAAACAACAAGAATACGACAAACTGCAATCAATTCCAGAAGACGAACACTGGAAAGTCTATCTGGAGACAGTATGAATAGTCGCAACTGCTTGGCAGCGGGCATAAAAGCAACGGGTGATTTATGAAAGTCGGTATTTTACAAGCTGGGCATGCGCCAGCTGAAATGATCGCCGAAACTGGCAATTATGCACAGATGTTTTCGCGGTTTCTGTCCGGCCGAGACTATTCGTTTGCCGCCTATAGCGTGGTTGATATGGAGTTTCCAAAATCTGCTGAGTCAGCAGATTGCTGGCTGATCACAGGCTCACGTCACGGTATTTATGATAACTTGCCGTTTATCGAGCCTTTAAAAGCGCTTGTACGGGATATCTATCGCTTGAACATGCCTCTTGTAGGCGTCTGCTTTGGGCATCAGTTAATTGCACAGGCGCTTGGTGGACAGGTGGAAAAATATTCTGGCGGTTGGTCGGTCGGCGCCACCGACTATGACTTTGAAGGCCAAACCGTGACACTAAACGCTTGGCACCAAGATCAAATTGTAGAGCTGCCGCCACAGGCGCATGTCTTAGGCTCTAGCCCGTTTTGCAAATATGCCTTTTTGGGCTACGGCGAGAACGTTTTCACGGTGCAGGCCCATCCAGAATTTGACAGCGGTTTCATTCATGGTCTGATCGAGAAGCGCGGCCGCGGCGTAGTGCCGGACGACCTACTTGAGCAGGCATCTTGCAAGTTAGAGTTGCCAAACTCAAACTCTGCCCTGGCAGACCGTATTTATAATATATTCGATTTAGCACAGGTGACAGCATGAGTAAGTTGGAAAATACCTTTAAAAAAATGCCTCAATCTGCCTCCGACTATCTTGAGGGCCGCAAATTAGATGAGGTCGAGTGTATTATCGCCGATTTACCGGGCATCGCACGNGGCAANGCTGTTCCGGCCGGAAAATTTGCNCGCCAGTCGTCCTTTTATCTTCCAGACTCGATNTTTTATCAAACCATCACGGGCGGGTGGGGTGAAGCAGCCGGTGATGACGGGTTTATCGANCGCGATATGGTGCTTAAACCCGATTATTCCACCGCCACCGCGGCGCCNTGGACCGGCGATTGGACATTGCAGGTGATCCATGACGCCTATGACCGCAAAGACGAACCCGTTCCCTTTGCGCCGCGCAATGTTTTAAAACGGGTGGTTGAGCTTTATCGTTNCAAAGGATGGGAACCTGTTGTGGCCCCCGAAATGGAATTTTTTCTTGTCGCCCGCAACATTGATCCAGCCAAACCAATATCTGCAATGATGGGACGGTCCGGCCGCCCAGCAGCCGCGCGGCAAGCCTATTCCATGACAGCGGTTGATGAATTTGGTCCGGTGATTGACGATATTTATGACTTTGCCGAAGCGCAGGGGTTCGAGATCGACGGCATCACCCAAGAAGGCGGCGCCGGACAGCTAGAGATTAATCTGCGCCACGGAGATCCGGTGCGATTGGCCGATGAAGTGTTTTATTTTAAACGGCTGATCCGCGAAGCAGCACTGCGGCATGATTGTTTTGCGACTTTCATGGCCAAGCCAATTGAAAATGAACCCGGCAGCGCCATGCATATCCACCATTCCATCATTGATATCGAAACCGGCACCAATGCATTCTCTGGCCCCCAAGGCGGCGAAACCGATCTTTTTTACCACTTTATCGGCGGCTTGCAGCGCTATGTTCCGCGCGCCATCGCCATTCTGGCACCCTATGTCAATTCCTATCGCCGTTACGTTAAAGAGCACTCTGCGCCGATCAACCTTGAGTGGGCGCGCGACAACCGCACAGCCGGTATTCGCATTCCAATCTCAGATCCAGAGGCACGGCGGGTGGAAAACCGGCTGGCGGGTATGGATTGCAACCCATATCTGGGCATCGCTGTATCGCTGGCTTGCGGCTATCTNGGGATGCAAAATGAACTGCGTCCNGGGAAACAATTTCGCGGTGAAGCCTATGAGGGNGAAACCGATATCCCCAGAGTAATGGGCGAAGCCTTGGACCTTTTTGANGCCTCGCCCGAATTACATGAAATCCTTGGCCCTGAGTTCGCCCGGGTGTATTCGATTGTGAAGCGCGCAGAATACGAAGAGTTTCTGCAAGTGATCAGCCCGTGGGAACGCGAACATTTACTGCTGAACGTATGAACCTTTTAGACGCCAATGACCGCTTGGGGTGCTATCCGGATAGCTGGTACGCAGCGACAGCAACCCCTTTGCCAGAATTTGAACAATTGCGCNGCGAACACAGCGCTGATGTCTGTGTTATCGGTGCGGGTTTCACAGGTCTTTCTGCCGCGCTGCATCTTGCCGAGGCTGGCTTNAAAGTGNCGCTTTTGGATGCACATAGGGTTGGNTTTGGCGCATCAGGGCGCAATGGGGGTCAGCTNGGAACCGGCCAAAGGATGGAGCAAGATGATCTGCTGAAGCTCATGGGCGACAGTATTGGCGATCAACTATGGCAGCTTGCAGAAGATGCCAAAGACACCGTCAAATCATTGATCAAGGATCATCAAATTGACTGTTATCTGCGCCCCGGGGTTGCAGATATTGGCCTTACCAGAAAGCAAATGGACGAATTGCACCACTATGCTGATTTTCTTGAAAGCCGCTATGGCTANACGCAGATTGATAAATTAGACCGCAGNGCTACCGANGACCTCTGCCCGTCCCCACGTTATTATGGCGGCATATTGGATCATGGGGCTGCGCATCTGCACCCATTGCGCTTTGCCTTGGGCCTTGCACAGGCGGCGATCAAGGCGGGCGTTACAATTTATGAAAAGACCCGCGTTCAAAAAGTTGCTCGGGGATCAAACCCCGTTGTCACAGCTGAAAACGGGGTCTTGCGATGTCACCACGTGGTGATTGCCTGCAACGGCTACTTAGGCGGGCTTGAGCCAAAAGTAGCCCGGCGGGTGATGCCCATAAACAACTTTATNGCAGCAACCGAACCATTGGGAAGCGAAGCATCNCGGGTGTTGACCAAAGATGTCGCGGTGGCGGATACAAAGTTTGTGGTGAATTATTTTCGCCTATCACAAGACGGCCGTCTACTCTTTGGGGGTGGAGAAAATTATAGTTATCATTTTCCAAAGAACATTGCTGAAACAGTGCGCAAACCGATGACAGAGATTTTTCCGCATCTTGCAGATGTCAAAATTGACTATGCGTGGGGCGGTACTTTGGGAATAACCGTGCGGCGCATGCCCTATCTGACTAGGTTGGAACCCAATATCCTAAGCGCGTCTGGTTATTCTGGTCATGGGGTGGGCACGGCAACCCATGCAGGTAANATGATGGCACTGGCAATTAATGGTGCTGNGAGTGGATTTGAAACCATGTNAAAGGTACCGGCAATGNCGTTTCCCGGGGGAAGCCGTTTACGCACCCCTTTGCTGGTTTTGGCAATGAGTTGGTATGCAATGCGCGACCGTTTGGGGCTTTAACCAATTTAAGGCCCCAAGCAACCATCTATAACAATTCTACCGGCTTAACTTTTCCAACTGTGCCTGAAGATCTGCCAATTGCGATTTAATTGTTTGCAAATCACCGCTGTCAGCGGGTTTATCCTCAGATGCTTCTGGTTTGGGTTTTTCGTCAGACCGTGGGGGAAATCCTCCGGTCATAGCCTTTAGAAACGCTTCTTGCTGAGCCTGCATAGCCTCAAAACCGGGCATCCCAGCGAGCGGGCTCATGGCCCCCATGTTTTCAAGCATTTTCGATTGCCCATCACGCATCATATCAAAAGACATCGCCAAAAACTGTGGCACGATACTTGTAGCTTGGGTGGTGTAGCTGCGCACCAAATCGGTCAGCACATTGACAGGCAGTACATTTTCGCCGCGGCTTTCGTGATCTGCAATGATTTGCAGTAAAAATTGTCTCGTCAGATCATCACCAGATTTTAGGTCAATAATCTGAACCTCACGACCGTCCCGAATAAAGCCTGCGATATCTTCAAGCGTGACATAGTCACTGGTTTCTGTGTTGTACAAGCGTCGACTTGCATATCGTTTTATCAAGAGTGGTTTATCTGTCGTCGACACGGTNACCTCCGAAAAATGCAGCGCTGCGGCAAACTCTACGCGCTTGCAGCAAAAAAAGAAAGGGTGAGCTATTGCTCACCCACCACAGTTTTCTTGGGAGGAGAAAACGAGGGGAAATTACTTGGCAGCTGCTTTTTTAGCCACTGCGTTGACCTCTTTGGTTGCCTTTTTGACGACATCTGTTGCTTCCTGAGTGGCCTCTTTGCCGGCTGCCATCACCAGTTCAACGGTTTCCATTTGTGCCTTTTTTGCGACTTCTGCAAAAGCGGCGATGTTTTCAGCAGCAACTTCAGCTTGAGCAGATGCAAAATCAGTAAGGNCTTTTGCGTAGTCTGCTGGATCGGTTTTCACTGCAGAGATCGTTGAGATTTTTCCCAATGTATCTTTTGTCCATTTGCTTGAAATATCCGCGCTTTGCTGGGCAGCTTGCAAAGCAACTTTAGTCATTTTTTCATTCATTTCGGCCGAATTATCAAAAGCATCTTGGTAGAATTTTGTATCTACAGGGAATGAATCGATAATATCTTTAAAGAAAGTTGTCATATCAGGTNCCATCGTCGCCATTGTTTTGATCCTTTAAACTCTCAGAAGTTATTTCTGAATATATTTATAAATCCGATATANATGCTGCAGTGCAGCATTTCAAGTATTTTTTCTGCAGTGCGGCAAAAAAAATGGCTTAAACTTTGGCTTTCTGAGTGACATAGAGCCCCGGTGCGTCACAAATGACCGGCAAACTGTCGCTGCCCGGCACAAGTGCATCCCTTTGTTTTCCAGAACGTTTCTTTAACCAGCTTGCCCACTCATTCCACCAGCTACCAGCATGGTATTTTGCATTTAATTGCCATTTTTCCGGCGTTTTTTTCGGGTCAGAATTTAGAAAAAACCCATATTTATTTTTGCCTGGGGGGTTAATGATACCCGCAATATGACCTGATTCTGCCAGTATAAAGGTTTTAGATNGGCNGCCCATTTGTGCCACGCCGCGGTAACTGTCTTTCCAATTGGCAATATGATCAGTTTCGCACGCAACCGCGCACAGCGGCACATCAACATTTCGCAAATGTAACTTTTTGCCAAAAAGCTCAAACCCTCCTTCCGCAAATTCATTGCGCTGGCACAGTCCGCGCAGGTATTGCACAGCCATCTTTCCGGGCAGATTTGCACCGTCTCCATTCCAGTACAAAAGATCAAAAGCGGGGGGGGCTTTGCCCATCATATAGCTTTTGATCGCAGGTGAATAAATCAAATCATTCGACCGCAAAAAGCTAAAAGTNCGNGCCATGATGTAACTTTCAAGGATNCCTTTTGTGCCCACTTCCTGTTCGATCCCNTCAATGAAATCATTCTGAAGAAAGGGTAAAAACTCACCTTGATTTGAAAAATCTGTCAGTGTGGTGAAGAAGGTTGCACTATTGATTAATTCCTCACCGCGCTGCTTTAACAAAGCCAAGGTCAGGGCCAAGGTCGTTCCACCAATACAGTAGCCTACTGCATTTACCTTATCTTGCCCGGTTTCGGACCGTACCGTTTGCAGTGCCTGCAGATAGCCATGTTCTATGTAATCTTCAAGCGAGACCTCTTTATAACTGGCGTCCGGGTTGATCCAGGACACGATAAAAACAGTGAGGCCCTGCGCAACCAGCCATTTAATTAAACTGTTTTGCGCTGTCAGATCCAAAATATAAAATTTGTTAATCCACGGTGGAAAAATTACCAACGGAATCTCATGTGTGGTTTGGGTGCTGGGACTGTATTGAATAAGCTCAAGCATATGATTCCGAAACACGACCTTTCCAGGAGTGGTGGCAATATTCCCACCAAGCTCAAAGGCCTTTTCATCTGCCAAGCGCACAACCAATTCGCCATCATTGTCCTCAAGATCAGCAATTAGGTTTTCCAACCCATCAATGAGGGATTGGCCTTGGGTTTCCACCGCCTGTTCTAAAGCATCAGGATTGGTNGCCAGAAAATTTGTTGGCGCCATCATATCGACAATTTGTTTCGAAAAGTACTCAAGTCGTCTTTTTTCAGTTGTCTCAAGACCGTCAATAGACTCAATCGAACTTTGCACTACTTCGGCATTGTGCAAATACTGCTGTTTTATGAATTTAAAATAGGGATGACTATTCCACAAAGGATTGGAAAATCGTTTATCCAGCNGAGCGCTGGTCTCTACTGCATCAAAATCTTTGTGCATCATCGCGTTTTGTGCTTCGATGAAATGGGTAAGCGTTTTTCCCCAATAGGCGATTTGATGCTCAATCAGTCTGCTTGGATTCTGAATTGCCTCCTGCCAATAGGCTGCTGTCGTCTTAAGCGCCAAATCATGACCAGGCCCACTAAGAGCCGCATCTGTTGTTTTTTTGGTTTGCAATACCGTAATCAAGCGTTGATTTAATTCATNTAGTTTTGCAAGATTTTGCTCTAATTTTGACGTTTGATTTTCAATATCTTGATCTGTGGTTGTCATTTGGTAAATTTCCGCATACCTTCGCTGCTGTGCAGCATAACAATTTTTAAACCCAAACGCAAAGCGTCGAATTATTTCAATTAGCCGCACGAGGCAGGAGACGAAAATGCGCCATATGGCCAGCTACGACTTTATGGAAGCCATGCGAAACACNAATCAATGGATGGGTGCAACCGCACAGGCTTTTGCCTCTTATCCAGCCTTTTCCGCAGTGCCAAACCCCTGGCTGCAATGGGCCGCTGCCTGGGGGCAAGTGACCGAGCGTAGCTTTCAGCGGATGATCACCAAGCCCGATTGGGCAATTGATAGTATCACCTGCGACGATGGTCGGGATCATTTGGTACAGGTCAAGCCCGTTGTATCCGGCGCTTTCGGCGATTTGATACATTTTGATGTCCAAGGGCGCAAACCCGCAGCCCGCCAGGTGCTTTTAATCGCGCCGATGTCCGGGCATTACGCAACTTTATTGCGTTCGACTGTCAAAAGCCTGATTGGCGATTGCGAAGTCTTTGTCACGGACTGGCATAATGCGCGCGATATACCCGTCTCAAAAGGTAAATTCGATATTGAGGATTATACGCTATATCTGGTGGATNATTTAAATCACCTTGGACCGGAAACCCATGTTATCGCCGTGTGCCAACCTGTGCCGCTGGCATTAGCGGCCACAGCCTATCTGGCCGAGGAAAACCCAGAGGCGCAGCCGCGCAGCCTGACATTGATCGGTGGGCCAGTTGATCCGGATGCGGNGCCCACAGATGTCACTGATTTTGGCCGGCGCGTTACCATGGGCCAACTCGAACATACCTTAATCCAGCAGGTCGGGTTTAAATATGCCGGTGTGGGACGCAAAGTGTACCCCGGTTTGTTGCAACTGGCATCTTTTATGTCGATGAACAGTGACCGGCACTGCCAAGCCTTTTCAGATCAAATCATGAACGTGGCCCAAAACACGGCCTCGGAGCACGACAAACATAACAAATTCTATGATGAATACCTCGCAGTGATGGATATGACCGCAGAATTTTACCTGTCAACGGTAGACCGGATTTTCAAGCAGCGCGAAATTGCACAGAACCGGTTTACAGTGGCCGGAAAGAAAATTGATTTTTCTAAAATAACCAAGGTTGCAATCAAAACCGTCGAAGGCGCGAAAGATGACATATCTGCGCCCGGGCAATGTATTGCAGCACTGGATCTTTGCTCAGGGCTTCCAGCGGATAAAAAAGCTAGCCACATTGAACCAGAGGCTGGCCACTATGGCATCTTTGCCGGAAAAAGCTGGCGTGAAAACATTCGCCCGCTTGTGCTGGAATTTATTGACGCCAATAGCGCCGCAACACCCGCAAAAGACTAATCACCGCGCGCTTTTTTGAGCGCCATATCTATCATTCTCTGGGTGCCTTGGGAAAATTCTAATGTGCAGCCATAGGGCGTGCCCTCTAAAGCTGATGCGCGAAAGGCCTGAAGTTGGTTCACATAGTGATTTTCCGCTGGATAGCGCTTGGTTGACACCACCATATCGGCAGAATGCAATTCGACCTCAGCTTGTGAAAAAACCGAGGGATTGAAAGGGGCAGTTAGGCGGATCAAACCCTTAGTGCCATGAAAATTCATCTCTTGGCGCGGCGCCATGCGCATTGATGTGGTGCCATTGAAGTGAAACGATGGAAACTTGGCGTTGATCGCCGCCCAGACATCCACATCATTTTGCCAA